>DATLYH010000089.1:0-47806 GCA_035575035.1 Gemmataceae bacterium | reverse complement strand
CCGACCTGTGGCGGGATCGCTTCCGCCAGGCGTTCGAGCGCCGTGACGGCAGCGCCTTGCAGGGCCTGGCCCGCCAGCCGGAAGTCCTGGCCCAGCCGCCGGCCACGGTCCACCTGCTCGCCCTGATGTTGCGCCAGACCGGCCAGACCCCGGTTGCGGTGGCGGTTCTGCGGCAGGCGCAGCGGCGCTACCCGGACGACTTCTGGGTCAACCACGAGCTGGGCTACGCCCTGCTGCGCCTGGACCCGGTCCAGGCCGGCGAGGCGGCCGGCTGCTTCCGGGCGGCGCTGGCCCTACGCCCGGAAAGTGCAGGGGTGCGCCTGAACCTCGGCTCGGCCCTGACCCAACTCGGCAACTTCGCCGAGGCGGAGGCCGAATACCGCGAGGTGCTGCACTCGCGGCCGGATTCCGCACGGGCCCGCGCCGGCCTGGGCGGCGTCCTGCACAAGCAAGGCCAGTGGGCCCGGGCGGAGGCCGAGTTCCGCGAGGCGCTGCGGCTCGAGCCCGGTTACGCCGGCGCCCACAGCCAGCTCGGCTACGCGCTGCTCCGGCAGAATAAGTTGCCCCAGGCCGAGGCCGAATTCCGGGAGGCCGTCCGCCTCAACCCCGATTACCTCGGCTACCGGAACGCGCTCGGCATGGTCCTCTCCAACCAGGGCAAGTTGCCCCAGGCCGAGGCGGAACTCCGCGAGGCGGTCCGCCGCCAGCCGGACAGCGCCGCTGCCCACTACCATCTTGCCGGCGCCCTGCGCAAGCAGAACCGGCCGGCCGAGGCGGAGGCCGAGCTCCGCGAGGCGGCCCGCCGCCAGCCGGACTACACCCCCGCGTACGTCGGCCTCGGCCATCTGCTGTGGGACCAGGGCCGGCTGGACGAGGCGCAGGCCGCCTACCGGGAAGCGACTCGCGCCAAGCCCGATTACGCCGACGCCTACCACAACCTTGCCAGCACCTGCGCTCGCCGGGGCCAGTGGGTCCAGGCCGCCGTCGCCTTCGAACGCTGCCGGGAACTGAAGCCCGACGACTACCGCTACTGGTACCGCTGCGCGATCCTGCGGCTGCAGACCGGCGACGGGGAAGGGTACCGCCGCGCCTGCCGCGAGATGCTGGGCCGGTTCGGCCAGATCGACCAGGCCGAACTCGCGGCCCGCGCTGCGGCCATCTGCGCACTCGACCCGGACGCCGTCGGCGACCCCGAGGGGGTCGTGCGGCTGGCCGATCGGGCCGTCACCACCGGGAAGAAGCACCGGCATTACCCGTACTTCCTGCTGGTCCGGGGGCTGGCCGAGTACCGGGCCGGCCGCCCCGCCGCGGCGGCGGATTGGCTTCAGCGCCTCTCCCCCCAGGCCAAGCCGCAGCAGTTCGCGCACCTCGACGCCATGACGTTCGCGGCGCTGGCCCTGGTGCACCACCGCCTGGGCCGGGACGCGGAGGCCCGCGCGGCGGCGGCCACGGCCCGGGCCATCGTCGCCGACAAGATGCCCGACCCGGGCAAGGGCCAGCCTTTCGGGGACGACTGGATCGAGTGGCTGCACTGTCAGCACCTCTGCCGCGAGGCCGAGGGGCTGGGCCGCTGAAGGCGGCGGTCGTGCGGACAGGTTGGTGACTTCAGGACGGAAAGACGAAAGTGGCCGGCGGGGTCCTGCCTGCAAGCGAAGCCCCCGCCGGCCCCGGCGACGCCCGGGCGCCCGGTCTGCGCGCCCGCGCTGCCGCTTTCATTGTACCGCAGACCGAAGGAGCATGCGATGCGACAGCGTTTTTGTCTCAGTCGGACGGCCCTGCTGCTGCTGGCGGCGGCGGCCCTGATCCTGGTCGGCCCGCTGGCGGCCGCGCAGGCCGAGAACTTCCAGGTCAGCGGGACCTACGTGTTCACCGACCTCCAGGGGGCGGCCACTGCCGGGACCCTCAGCGGCCAGGCAAGGCCGGGTGGGCAGTTCAGCGGGGACTTCGCCCAGAAGCGTGGCGGCGGCGGCATCAGCGGCATGGCCACGTTCAACTTCAACGGCGGCTCGCTCCTCATCGCCTACCAGGTCGCTTTCGATGACGAGCTGGGCCTGCTCGTGGGCCCCTACGTCATCATCAGCGGCACGGGGCGCTGGGAGGGGATCGGCGGCGATGGGGTGCTGCTCATCGAACCTGCCGTGAACGGCACGGGCGGCTTCACGATGTCCGGCACTCTCTCCCGCTAACGCATTCCCACGAACGCGTGCCGGCGGCGGAGTGCACCGGCACAGGCAGCCGGCGAGGCCCTGCTACCAAGCAACGGACTCGCCGGCCCGGCGACGCCCGGGCGCCCGGTCTGCGCGCCCACGGCCGCCCCCCTCACACCGCAGACCACTCTTCCTGAAAGGAGACCGACCATGTGGCTTTCGTCTTTGTTCTCCCTGCGACGCGCGAACTCCCTCCGTAGCCGCCCGGCCCGCCGTGCAACCACCCCCTGCCGGCTGGCCGTCGAGGCCCTGGAGGACCGCACCACGCCCAGCTTCCTGGCCCCGATCACCTCGCCCGGCGGCGGGCAGGGCCTGAAGGTGGCCGACTTCAACCGCGACGGCCGCGCGGACGTGCTGGTCATCAGCGGCAGCTACTTCGTGACGGTCAGCCTGGGGAGGGAGGACGGGACCTTCCAACAGTCCGCCACGCTCCGGGCGTCGAAGGGAGACCTTTTCGATGTCCGCGCGACGGACGTCAATGGCGACGGCATCCTGGACGTCGTGGCCAAGGCCTTTCAGAGGGACCCGAGGGCGATCGGCCTGTTCGGCATCCCGGGCACCGAGTACACGAGCACCTGGCTCGGGAACGGCGATGGGACGTTCGGCCCCCGGACGACGACGAGCGTCCCGTCGCAACCGAGCCATCTGCCGTCTCCCTACAACCCGATCTCCGCGTCCGGGGACGTCAACCGCGACGGCATTGCCGACCGGGTCACGGTGGATTCGACCGCCGGGGTCGTCGCCGTGTCGCTGGGCAACGCCGACGGCACCTACCAGCCAGCCCGGACCTACCCGGCCGGGCAGAACCCCGGGGCGGTGGCCGTGGGCGACGTCAACGGCGACGGCTGGCTCGACATCATCGTCGTCAACTCGCCGTCGTCCCGGCACGCCACGCTCTCGGTGCTGCTCAACGACGGCAGCTGGTAGGCGTACGCCGGCGGCAAGCCCCCGCGGGATCTCGCCGCCGGCAACACCATTCGGCTCGACGCTACCCCCCGGGCCGGGACGGCTTCGTTGGTCCGACCCCGGTTCGGCACCGCGGACAGGACCGCCAAGACCGGCGACAACGACTACTTCGCCAGGACCGGCACGCTGACATTCAACCCCGGCGAGACGACGAAGGCCATCGTCGTCAACGGCGACAGAACGAAGGAGGCCGACGGGACGTTCTACCTGGACCTGTTCGGCAACAGCGGCGACTCACCGTTCACCAGGAGCCGCGGCTCAGCCGCGGCTTCGGAATGATTCTGAATGACGATTGAGGAAACAGGCGCAGGACCGCGGCGCGAAACCTGCCCGGTGTTCGCCTCGGCCGCATTGCCAGGCGCTGCGTTTGAACTCGCGCAAACAGCTCGTCAGGAGCAGCTTACGGTCGGTGTGGAGGGGAGCCATTGCACCCTGAACCTGAAATGGTGTGTTTGAACTGCCGCCTCGACGGCGCAACTCTTGCCCCTGAAATAAGAAGGCCCTTCGACGTTCTCGCCGAAGGGCCATTTTTGGAAGAAAGTCGGGGCGACTGGATTTGAACCAGCGACCTTACGGTCCCGAACCGTACGCTCTAGCCAAACTGAGCTACGCCCCGTGGGGAAACAAGGTTATCAACCTTCGCTCGGGTGACTCCTGCAAGGTTATCAACCTTCGCTTGGGTGGCTCCTGATGGCAAGCCCCAACGGTATGTTAGTGCGTCCTGGCTGCTTGTCAACGCCAACCGCGGCGGTCCTTCCGCGGCGGTCGAGGGCAAGCAGGCACGACAGCTGTGACTTCCAGGGTCGTCTGGTTGTCGGCCGGGGATGACTGGGGACTTGGGGGCGCTCCATCCCGGCCGTTTCGCTACGCCGCTTGAAACATCGACCGGACCTGGGAAGGCAAGCAGGCCGGGCGAAGACAGGTGCGTTGCCCCCGCCCGGCCGGGTAAAGTGTCTGGTCGGTTCCGCAGTCGCGTCTCACGGCCCGGGCGGGGGCAGTGGCGCGGGGCCTGGGCCCGGCGGTGCGGGGGGCAGCGGTGCGGGAACCGGCGGCGGCAGGGCGGCCGGCGGCGGCGGCGCTCCGCCCGGGCCAAGGGCTGCCGCTGCTGCTTCCATGCTGGCTAATTCACGGGACAGTGGGAACGGCGGCGACGGCGGAATGTACTGCGGCGGATGCTCCAGGTAACGCCCCGACGGAAGCGTCACGCTCGCCTCGGGAATGTAGGTCTGGCAGCCGGCCAGTATCCCGAGCCCCAGGCCAAGGACCGCCAGGCCGCGACCGGACCACGACGTCTTCATGATTCTGGTTCCCCCTCGAGGGTGATTGAGCTAAATTCCTGTCAGGCCCACCGACCGGCAGGGGCGGATCGGGACAACCCACCCCGCGGCGCCCCAGCAGGGCTGTTCGCTCGTAGGGTGCGGGAGATTCTTCCCCCTTTCCATCGGCCGGATCTCCGGGCCGAGTTTAACGGATTTACGGGTCGGAGTGGCGCTGGCCCAGAGCGGGAACTCGGGCGAAGGGCGGGAGGTGAACGGTGTCAGGCACGGCACGGGGAAATGGCTGGGTCCGTCCGATGGGGCCGCTGGTCCTGACCTGGGGCGGAGCGGACAACCCCTTGCCGATCCGCCCGATCCGGCCGCCCCTGGGAGAACGGATGCGGGGGTTGGGAGCGGAGGCGCCGCCGTGGCTGGCGACCGGCCCGGAGGGCGAGCCATTCGATTTCTGCGCGGCGGTGCGGCGGCTTTGTGCCGACATCACGACCCGCTGCGCGGAGCTAGCGCACGTGGACGTCTCGCGCCTGCTCTTCGCGGTGACCCAGGCCCGCAATGGCCGGCTGCGCGGCCTGCAAGCACGGGTGACGCCCTTGCGTTTCCGCGGCGGCCACCTGACCCGTCAGCGCCACGGCGTTTGCTACCAGGTGCAGCGCTACTTCATCGATGGCCAGGAGATGCTCTACCTGATCACCTTCTGCCTGCCGCGCTTCCTTGACCAGAACTTCGACGAAAAGTTCATCACCCTTTTCCACGAGCTGTACCACATTGGGCCGGCCTTCGACGGCGACCTGCGCCGGCACACCGGCCGCGGCACCCTGCACATGCCCAGCAAGCGTCTGTTCGACATCCAGATGGCCGAGCTGGCCCGGGCCTACCTGGCATCCGGTCCTGACCCGGCGCTGTACACCTTTCTGCGGTTGAACTTCGCCCAGTTGCGCCGGCGGCACGGCGACGTTGTCGGTGTGATGGTCCCCCGGCCCAAACTGATCCCGTTGCAGGAAGCATTGGCCTTTGAAGTCCGGAGCGCCCGCGACGGGTAAGACGCGCCCGGAGCCTCCGCGATGGGTAGCGCTATGCCCCGTCGCGCACGCTCCGGGCTCCGCCGCTACTGGCCGCAGGAGGGGTCAATCGTCGTCGTCCTCCTTCAGGTGGGGGAAGACGAATGCGGCTCGCACCGGCGGCGGCATCGGCGAGTCGGGGCCGCGCACCGAACGCCAGATCACCTCGTTGAACAGCAGGTCGTCGGCTGCGTCCTCCTTTGTCAGGTCGAACTCCTCCGACAGTTTCGCTCCCCAGGCGTCGGGCTTGTTCTTCTCATTCAGGTCCACTTGCGGCACTACATGCTGATAGGGGCGCAGGTCCGGCTTCGCCTGGAACGAGTGGTACATCGGCCGGGCGGCCGCGTCGAACTGGCTCATTGGCTTCAACCCCAGGATCAGCTCCATCGTCCGCAGCATGCTGGCCGTCGAATACATCGTCGAATCAACATAGTTGCGCCTGGTGTACGGACTGATGACCAGGGCGACGGTGCGATGGGCATCCACGTGGTCGGGACCGTTCTGGGCGTCATCTTCGACCACGAAGATGGCCGTCTCTTTCCAGAACTTGCTCTTGCTGATCGCCTCGACCACCCGGCCCAGGGCGAGGTCATTGTCGGCCACCATGGCGGTCGGCGTCGGCTTCCCCGGGCGTGTGCCGTAGGTGTGGTCGTTGGGCAACCGCATGACGATGAACTGCGGCATCTTTCCTTCCTTCTCGAAGCGCTTCAACTCTTCGATGAAGCGGTCGGCCCGCTTCTGATCGGGGTAGTCGAGGTCGTAGCCACGGAACCACGGGTCGAAGTGGCCCTCCAGCGCCTTGACACGGGCCTTGCCGGGCTCGTCGGGCGACTTGGGGGTGGTGATCCACTCGCCGTAACTGCGGTAGCTGACGCCCGCCTCGGCGCAGCGATCCCAGATGTAGCCGCCGGCCGGCCGGGCGACGGCGTCCTTCTCCCCCTCGGAGGGATACTGGGTCAGCTTCTTCAGTGGACTGCCGCGGTAGTTGAGCGGCCAGATTTTCTCCACGAAATCGGTGCAGTAGGCCCCCATCGACCATTCGTGCCCGTCGGCCGATACCTCGCTCTCGACATAGAAGTTGTCCAGGAGCACAAACTCGCGGGCAATCTTGTGGTGGTTAGGCGTGACCTTTTCAGGGAAGATGCAGAGGCTCGGCTCGCCGTTGCCCTCCTTCATATCACCGAAAACTTGGTCGTAGGTCCGGTTCTCCTTGATGATATAGATGCAGTGCTTGATCGGGCTGGGCTCGCCGACCTTGCGCGGGATCGGGTTCCCTTCGGGCACCGGCCCAACCGGGTCGCCATCGGGGCGCAACGGGCTACAGGCGTAGGCCTGCTTGGTGTAAATGGCCATGCGGTCGGGGCCCGGCAAGTCGATGATCGCCAGAGTGCCGCGGTAAAGACTGCCGACGTACTGGCGGACAGTGGCATTGCGCGGTAGGAGCGGATTGGGGCCCTGGAGGTTGGCCAGCGGCGTGGTCCCCTTGCCATTGGCGAGATAAAGGCGGCGGTCGGACGGGTTGAAGCGCACCGCGGTTGGGTACCAGCCGGCCGGGATGAAGCCGAGCGGCTTCGACCGGCCCCGCTCGGCCACGTTGAAGACGGCCACGTTGTTGGTGTCGGCGTTAGCGACGAAGAGCAGCTCGCCGTCGGGCGTCAGGCAGAGGCTGTTGGGCGTCGGGCCGGTCAACATGGGCAGGGCGGGGTAAAGCGAGCAAGAGATTGTCTCCAGCCCCCGGCCGGTGACGGCATCAAGCACGCTGACCTTGGTGGAGTTGGCACAGGCGACGTAAAGGGTCTTGCCGTCGGGCCCGAGGGCCATCTCGGTCGGGTGCTTCTCGGTGGGCCACGCGGCGAGGACCTTTCTTGCGGCCGGGTCGATCACCGCCACGGCGGCGCGGTTCCACAGGCTGACGAACAGCCGCTTCCCCTCGGCATCGGGGAGACAGGCGTAGGGGTAGCTTTCCGGTTCGAGGGCCACCGTGGTGCGCTGCTCGGGGTTGTCGAGCGGCAGAATGCAGACGGCATGGCCCCAGCAACCACAGGCAAATAGCTGGTGCCCTTGCTTATCGACAGCCACGCCGGCAACCACGAACTTGTCGGTGGGCGGGGCGACAGCGAGCTGGCGGGGATTGGAGAGCAGCCCATCGCTGAAGTCAAAAGCGTGGACAACCTCGAACTCGCCGCCGCTGGCGAACAGCCGCCGGCCGTCGGCCGAGAAGCAGAGGCCATAGAAAGTCTGCTCCAGCACGACGCGGTTGACGACCCGCGGTTTGTCCTTGAGATCGACGATGATGATCTCATGATCGCTGTAGCCGGCGTGCAGCGCGGCCAGCCAGCGGCCGCTGGGGTGCAGCGCCAGATTGACGGGGAAATCACCGAGGACAAGCTGCCGACCGGCCGGCCGGAGCGACCACTGATTGGGCAAGAGGATGTTGCCGTCGGGCTGCACGCCGGGCAGCACCCGGGCCGGGGTGGGCGGCTTGACGGGGGCTTGCTGCTCGCCTTGGGTGATGGCGATGGCAAGGAGAACACAGGTTGTCAGGAGAGCGATGACGGCGGCAAGGGATCGGCGCATGGTTTCCTCGTCCGGCGGGTTGGGCCGCACACAAGCGGCGGCATACGCAGCCTAAGATTATGGACGGATGCGCCGCGACGGACAGTGAAAACTCGGTGAAGAGTTTAGCCGCGAGCCTTCGGCAAGCGCGGGTGGATGTGCTTGCCGAAGGCTGGTGGTTAAACGAGTCCGCGCGGGCCGCCTCTCACGCTCCGCCGCTGGCCTGTTGCACCGCGGGCATCAGGTCGTTCAGTTCCTCGATCCGCAGCATACGGATGTCGCGCACCGACGCGGCAAACCACGGCAGGCTCCGGGCCAGGTCCATCGCCGCCAACACGCACGTTACGGCGTTCGTCTCAGGCCCGCCGAAGTAGACACTACCTTGCTGCCAGCGGAACCCGTGTCGCTCCAGCACCCGGCGAATCTCCAGGTAAGCGTTGTTGTACGGGTCGCCGTAATTGGTGCGGAGTTGCTCGATATCCATGTCAAAGGCGATAGCGTACATGCGGCCCTCCTTGCCTACGTCGGCGGGGAACCCCTGGTAGATCGTGCCGAGACGCGGTTGTCGTGCCGTAATAATGGTCACTGGAGGTCTCCATTGATGTTGTAGGACTAGTTCGTCATCCGAGTCGGCGGCTCGTTCCCGTCAAAACCGCTCCAGCGCCGCGTTCGCCGCTGCGGTGGTGTGCTCGTCGTCGTTGTCGGTCAGCGCGGCCAGGCTCTGGCGGATGCGCCGATCGGACAGGCGCAGGAAATACCGGCCAACCGTCAGGTCACGCCTCATCTCCTCGGGCTTGCCGCTGCCCGACGTCAGGATGTGGTCCAGCCGGCTCAGGGCACAGCTCGAGAAATACAGCTCGCAGGCGGCGTCCGCGATCCGCTCCTGCACGTACTGCCGCTCCAGGATTGCCTCGCGGTGGCGGAAGAGCACCGCCTGCACCGCCCGGCCGAACTCGCGCACCCGCTTGCCCAGGGCGTGCGCCTCGGCCCGCAGTTCGCTGCTCCGCACCGGCACCTCGGGCGTGGTGAGGCGGTCGGTGAGCTGCTTGCGGCCGAAATTGAGCAGCGTGCCGAAGTCACGCAGCGGATTGGACAGGGCGCTCTTGACCCCCAGCAGCGCGTCAGCCACCGGCTTCATGCCGACCATGGCGATGAAGGCCTTGAGCACCTCGTTAGCCCCCTCGCCGATCAGGTTGATGCGGGCGTCGCGCATCATGCGCTCGTAGGGATCGTAGGAGAAGTACCCCTGGCCGCCGTGAATCTGGAGGGTATCGTTGACGATCTGCCAGAGCGCCTCGCTCGACCAGACCTTGAGCATGGCCGTTTCCAACATGTAATCCTCGGCCCCGCGGTCGATGAAGGCGGCGCACTGGGCGGTGGTCGCCTCCATGGCGAAGGCGCAGGCGGCCATATAAGCGATCTTCTTCTTGACTAACTCGAATTCACTCAGCGTCTGCTTGAATTGAACGCGTGTCTTGGCATGGCGAACGGCGGCGCGGAGACAGGTCTTGGCCGCCCCAGTGCAGCTGGCGCCGAAAGTGGTCCGGCCAAAGTCAAGTACCGTCAGGGCGACGCGCAGCCCCTTGCCGAGCGGGCCAAGGATGTTCTCGGCCGGCACCGGCATGTTGCGGAAGGCCAGCCGGGCCGTGGCCGTGCCGCGGATGCCGCACTTGGGCATCCGCGCCTCGACCACTTCGAAGCCCGGCATGTCGGGCGTCACCAGGAAGGCGGTGATCTTCATCTCGTCGCTGCCGGGCACGGGGGTGCGGGCCATGACCGTCAGCACCTGGGCGATGGCGCCGTTGGTGATGTAGCGCTTCTCGCCGTTGAGGAGGTAGGTCCGGCCGTCCGGGCTGGGGATGGCGGTGGTCTGGACATTGGCGGCGTCGGAACCGGCCTGCGGCTCGGTCAGGGCGAAGGCGGCCAGCTGCTGGCCGCTGCACAACGGCGGCAGCCAGCGCCGCTTCTGCTCCTCGGTGCCGAACAGCACCAGTGCCCGGAGGCCGATGCTGTGATGGGCGTTGACGAACACCGCCGTCGAGGCGCAATGGCCGCCGATCACCTCCATTACCTTGGTGTAAGCCAGCTGCGACAGGCCGCGGCCGCCGTACTCCTCCGGCGCCGTCATACCAAGCACGCCGAGTTGGCCAAGGCCGGCGATCACGTCCGGAGGGATGTCAGCGTCGCGGTCGATGGCGGCGGCGTCGATCCGTTCCTCGGCAAAGCGGCGGACCTCAGTAACAATCCGCTCTGCCTCCTCGCGCTCCTCGGGCCGGATCTCCGGGTAGGGAAAGACCAGCGGCGCCTGGAAATGGCCGAAGAACAGCGCCTTGGCGAAGCCGAGCTTTTGCGGCCCCACGAACAGCAATTCCTCGGCCTGCTTCCGTTGCTCCTCGATCTGCTTGGCGGTCAGTGCCATGAAAATACCTCCAATAACTGGCTCACCTGCCGCAGCCGCTACTGGAACCGGATGCTGCGCGGAGCGGAGGAGAAACCGGGCGAACATCGTCGATCAGTGACTCGAGGGGGACAGCGGGATGGTCCTGCTGCCGCCAATGCACGGCCCCGGCCCGGTGATCGAGCCACTCGGCGGCATACCCATTGGAATAGCGGCTTGGTCAGGAGGCAGTGCAAGGGTTGGGAAAAGAGTGGCGGGCATTGAGGGCAGCGATCAATGATCATGGCCGGCCTCGTGGGCGGGATAACGGATCCACCGGATCAGTCTGGCGCGGCCTTGTCGTTCTGCCAAGGCCAATCGACCAACCAGGAAACACTTGAGCGATCAGTTCCGTGATGGAGTCGGATGGACCTTTGCGACGCCCTTCTTCGGGTCGATGGGTGCTTGCCCTGAAATCCTGATCCGCCCCGAGCGACCGGCCGTCGTGAGAGGTCCTTAATCCCCTGCTATTCTACTCGGTTCCCCGAGGGTTCCACAGCCCGGACAGCAAGTCAAAAAGCGGACGCCGCGATACCGCCCCCCGGAGAACCGAACGGGAGGGGGAGGGATTGGCAAGGGACCACGGGAGCGGTAGGCTGGAGCCGGGCGATCGGCCGCAAGGACCGGGATGGGAACGCACCCGGCCGTGACTGCTCTCCCTTGACTGTTCGACCGCCACCCTCTCAAGCTGTTCCTCATGGAAACCGCGGACCATCGGCCGTTTCGTTCGCTCCTCCTTTCTTCCCGCTCCTCGCTTCACGTTCTGCTCTCTGCTCCCGGACCGTCCGGCTGGATGAAGGTGGGGACGGCCCTCTGCGCCGTCTCGCTGCTGGCGCTGGCCGCCCTGCAGCACGGCATACCCGAGAACGTCGCCCTTTTGACGACATGGGGCCTCAATGTGGCCGGCGCGGCACACCTTCAGCAAACCTGGACCGGCCACACCTGGCCGCGGCTTGACCCGGGCCTTTTCATCGTTAGCTTCCGCCTGCTGCTCGGGACCGCCTGGATCGGTTATGCCCTGCTTCTCGGCGCCGGGCTGCGCGGCGGCCGCCTCGACCCGCGGCGTACCCTCCTCCTGGTCGGGGCCCTGGCGGGGTTCCTGGCGCTCGGCTGTCCGCCCACGCTCTCCCAGGACGTCTACGCCTACGCCGGCTACGCTCGGATGCAGGTTCTGCACGGCCTGAACCCGTACCTGCACACCCCTGCAGACCTGCGCGCCCGGGGCGACGAGGTCGCTAAGTTCCTCTGGTGGGACCTCCCGTCGGTCTACGGGCCGGTCTGGCTGGGGGTGTCGTTCGGCGTGGTTGCCGTGTTCCGCGAGGGCGGGCTCTGGTGGCAGGTGGCGGCCTTCCGGCTGCTGGGCGGTGTCGCGCTGGTTGGGGCTGCCCTGGCCGGCCAGGCGGTCGCCCGTCACTTTGCCCCCCGGCGTGCAGACCTGGCCCTGGCTGCAATCGGGCTCAACCCTCTCTTCCTGATCGAGGGACCGATGAGCGGCCACAACGACCTGCCGATGGCAGCCCTGGTCCTGGCCGCTGGCGCGCTGGTCCTGAAGGGCCGCGACCTCAGCGGGTCGTTGGTCCTGGGCCTGGCTGTCGGCATCAAACTGGTTCCCCTCGTCCTGGTCCCCTGGCTGATGCTTGCCAGCGCCCGGCGGTGTCGGGGGCGGACAGCCGGGCTGGGGCGGGCCCTGCTCGTGCTCGGCCTGGTGCTGCTGCCGACAGTCATCGGATATGTGCCGCTGTGGGAAGGGGTGGAGACATTCACCGCCCAGCGCGTCCGCCTGCACATGGACTGGGACCTTGTCCGACCGGACATGCCCCTCCTCCAGGAAGTAAGATTGCTCCTGAGATGGCGGTGGCCGCTGGTGGTGATCTACGCGGTACTATCGATCTGGCTGTGGCGGCAGGGGAAGGAAGGAGACTGGCTGACTGCCTGGGCCGTCCTCGCGGTTGCGCTAATGTTCTTTATCGTGGATTTGCCGTATCCCTGGTATCTGCTCTGGCCGCTGTCCGCCTCCTTGACCCGGTGGGACCGCTTCCACGTTGCCCTCTCCGCGGCGTGCCTCGGTTTGGCCGTCATCGGGACGATGGGCTACACCGTGGCCTGGTGGTGGTGGTGACCGCCCTCTCACCCCATCCCCTCCCAGGGGGAGAGGGGATGGGGTGAGAGGGCTCAGCGGAAGCTATGCTCCGGGCCAGGGAAGCCCCCCTCGCGCACCTCGCGGCAGTAGCACTCAACGGCCCGCACGATCTCGCGGCCCAGGTCGGCGTACTGCTTGACGAAGCGCGGCCGAATGTCGTCAAACAGGCCGAGCATGTCGTGGGTGACGAGGATCTGGCCGTCGCAGCCGGCGCCGGCGCCGATACCAATGGTCGGCACGTGCAGCGCCGTGGTGATCTTCTGGGCCAACTCGGCCGGCACGCACTCGATCACCACGGCGAACGCCCCCGCTTCCTGGGTGGCCAGGGCATCCTCCAGCAAGCGGGTTTCGTCGCGCTGGACGCGGAAGCCGCCGAAGCGGCGGATCGACTGCGGCGTCAGCCCGACATGCCCCATGACCGGGATGTCGGCCCGGGTGATGGCTTCGATGGCAGCGGCGCTGCGCACCCCACCCTCCAGCTTGACCGCGTGGGCCCCCCCCTCCTTGACCAGCCGGCCGGCGTTCTCCAGCGCCTGCTGCGGGCTGACCTGGAAGGTCATGAACGGCATGTCGGCCACGAGCAGACAGCGGCGGACGCCACGGGCCACCAGCCGCGTGTGGTAGATCACTTCGTCCAGCGTCACGCCGAGCGAGTGCTCATTCCCCTGGACCACCATGCCCAGCGAGTCGCCGACCAGCAAGCCGTCCACTCCGGCGGCGTCGAGCAGGCGGGCCAGGGTGTAGTCGTAGGCGGTCAGCATGGTCAGCCGGACGCCGCGCGACTTGGCGGCCAGGAAGTCCGGCACGGTGACGCGGCGCACCTCGGCGGCCGCCCCGGCCGGGCCATTGATGCTGCCTTGCGGTTGGACAGTGGTGGTCATCAGCCGCTCCATTTCATCGAAGGGAAGGAGGGAGACAGGAGGGCTTCCTACCCTACTGCTCCATTATACTCATTTCGCTCGCCCTGCGCAGCGCTAAGCTGCTTGCGGCTATCCGGCGGTCGGGGGCAGCAGGCGCAGGAAGCGCTGGTAGGGCTCGTGCCAGCGGTCGGGCTGTGTCGGCGTGTAGGTGCGGACCTCGAAAGATTGGCGCACCACCTCGCGGGCGTCGGCCAATGAGCCGAGCACGCCCAGGCCCACCGCCTGCACCAGCACGTTGCCGATGGCCGTCGCTTCGACCGGGCCGGCCAGCACCGGCCGGTCGCAGGCATCGGCAGTGAGCTGGCACAACAGCCCGTTCTGACTGCCGCCGCCGACCACGTGAATCACGTCGAGCCGTCGGCCGAGCAGCTCCTCCAGCCGCTCCAGCACCCAGCGGTAGCGCAGGGCCAGACTCTCCAGGGCACAGCGGACCACGGCCCCCGGCTCCTGCGGCGCCGGCTGATTAGTGCGCCGGCAGAAGTCGGCCAGCGCCGCCGGCATGTTCGGCGGCAGGATGAACGATGGATCGTCCGGGTCAACCAGGCTGACGAACGGCGGGGCGGCCTCGGCCAGGCGGCTCAGGTCGTCGTAGGTATACGACCGGCCGGCGTTTTCCCAGGCCCGGCGGCACTCCTGCACCAGCCACAGCCCCATGATGTTCTTCAGAAAGCGGATGGTGCCGCCGACGCCCCCCTCATTGGTGAAGTTGTACTGCTGCACCTTTTCATTGATAAGTGGGGCCGGCAATTCTGCCCCCATCAGCGACCAGGTTCCCGAGCTGATGTACGCCCACGAGGTGCCCTGCGCCGGGACGGCGGCGACGGCCGAGCCGGTGTCGTGCGTCGCCGGAGCGATGACCGGCGCCGGGTTGCAGCCGGTCTCGGCGGCCACCGACGGCCGCAGCGGCCCCAGCACCGTGCCCGGCGGCACAATCGTCCCCAGGATCTTCGCCGGCAGGCCGAATGCCTTGATCAGGTCGTAGGCCCAGGTCCGGGCGGTCGGATCGTACATCTGGGTGGTGCTGACATCGGTGAACTCGTTGACCTTGACTCCGGTGAAAAAGAAGTGGAACAGGTCGGGGATCATCAGGAGCGATTCGGCCACGTCGAGCAGGGGGGAGCGGTCGCGCTGCAAGGCCAGGAGTTGGAAAAGGGTGTTAAAGCGCATGAACTGCAGGCCGGTCTGGCGGAAGATCTCGGCGCGCGGCACCCGGGCGAAGGCTTCCTCCATGATCGTCTCGGTGTGGGGGTCGCGGTAGTGGCGGGGATTGCCCAGCAGAGTGTTGCCGCGCCCCAGGAGGGCGAAATCGACCCCCCAGGTGTCCACGCCGAGGCCGTCGAGGGAATGTCCGTCGGCCGCACACTTGCGCAGGGCGGCGAGCATCTCGCTGTAGAGGCGGAGGACATCCCAGTGGAGCGTATCGAGAGTGCGGACCGGGCCGTTGGGGAAGCGATGGATGACTTCCAGCCGCAGCTGCCGGCCGTTGAACAGCCCCAGGACGCCGCGGCCGCTCTCAGCGCCGAGATCGAAGGCGAGCAGTCGTTTGGCAGTGGTCATGACAGAGATCGCAAGCCTCGAGAACGCGCCGGCGGTACCCGGATTTGCCGGCGTGGCGGATATGGTAAGCGAACGGGCCCAAATTAGGAAGGACCTCCTCCGGATTCCGCGTCACAGCCCACTGGTCTGAAGGTGGAATAGGTTCTGGCCCTCTGGGTGGAGGAGCTAGAGGCCCGGCTGGCGAGGGTTGAGCAAGGGCAGTAATAGGGCCCGACCGCAGATCCCCCCGAGCACCTGGAGATCTGCGGTCGGCGCCGGCGGTCCGGTCTACCGACCAGACCATAACTTGCGATCCTTTGCTATGGACTATGGACCACGGACTACCCCCGGCCATAACTTGCGCCATAACTTGAGGCGTCGGTGATCCGCTCCTGCTAGCCCACCTTACTTCAGGCTCGCTTGCAGGTCCTGAAGCAGACGCGGCACGTAGGGGGCGTAGCGCGGGTCAGGAACTTTCCCCTTCGTCGGCAAGGTCCGAAGAGCCGCGGCCACGGGAGCGGCTCGGGGGCCGAGCGCGTCCAGGGCATTCAGCGCGGCCATCACCACGAAAACGTCATTCTTCCCCCAGTCGCTCAGTGCTAGCAGCGTCTCCAAAGCGCGCTTGCGATTGTCGTCGTCGTACTGGCCGAGTGCCTGGGCGGCCACGATGCGGACATAGGGGGAGCGGTCGTCCAGCGCGGCACGGAGTTCGGCGGTGGCGGCGTCCACCCCTTTCCGGCCGCGCATGAGGATGCCCAGGGCCGCCCAGTAACGCACGGCGCTATCGCTGTCGCTCAGTCCCTGCTTCAGCTCGGGCAACACTTCGGGCCGGAGCATCGAGGCCAACTCGGCCATTGCGAAGATCCGCTCGAAGGGGTACTTGCTGTCGTCGCGGCCGAGAGCATAGGGACTGGCGCCCGGCGCCCGACTGAAGAGTTCCCCTTCGGGAAGGAAGCCGACGTCGCGGATGCGGCGGGCCAGATCCTGCTGCACCTGGCGAAGCCGTTTCAGGATCTCCTGGTGGGCGGGGGAGTCGGCCAGATTGTTCACTTCGTCCGGGTCGTTCCGCAGGTCGTAAAGCTCCTCGGGCGGCTTGGGGTTCCAGAAGCGGTCCTGGACGGCATTCAGTTTTCCCTCGTCATGGAGCCGCTTCCAGACCCGCGTCGTCGGCGTCTGGAACATGTAATCGAGGTACTGGCCGTAGATCAGGTGCGGCAGGTAATTGCGGACGTAGACATAGCGGCCGTCGGTGACGCTGCGGACCAGGTCATAGCGCTCGTCCATCCGGCCGCGGAAACCGAAGATGAACGGTTGCGGCGGGGCGGCAAACTTCCCCAGGAAGGCGTGCCCCTGCATCCATTCCGGCGGTCGAATGCCCGCCAAGCTGAGCACGGTCGGCCCGAAATCGACAAAGCTCACCAACCGGTCGGACTTGCCGCCGGGCGTATAGTCCTTCGTCGCCAGGTGCCGCCACTTGTCGGGGATATAGACGACCAGCGGCACCTGCAAGCCGGAGTTATACGGCCAGCGCTTGCACCGCGGCATGCCCGAGCCGTGGTCGGCGAAGTAGAAGACAATGGTGTCCTCGGCTAAGCCGGCCTCTTCAAGCTCCCGGAGCCGCCGGCCGGCGTCGGCGTCGGCCTCGCTGACCTTGTCGTAATATTGCGCCCAATCCTGACGCACCTCGGGCGTGTCGGGGTGATAGGCCGGCACGCGCACCTTGGCCGGGTCGTGGACCGGCTGGTGCGGCCGGGTGCGGATCTGGCTTTCATGGCTCTTGGTGGAGTTGAAGACCGCGAAGAATGGCTGGCCGGGCTTGCGGTTCTTCCAGTGGGCCTTGGCCGACGACTCGTCCCATACCTGGCCCGGCTTGGCGAGGTTGTAGTCTTCCTTGACATTGTTGGTGCAGTAATAGCCGGCCTCGCGAAGGAGTTGCGGGAACATTTTCATCCCCTCCGGATACGGCACCAGGCTGCGCATGTGCTCGCTGCCGGTGGCGGTCGGATACATCCCCGAGATCAGCGCGGTGCGGGCCGGGGCGCAGACCGGGGCGTTCGACCAGGCGCGGATGTAGATCACTCCGCGGGCTGCCAGCCGGTCCACGTTCGGGGTGGAAGCGTAGCTGTCGCCGTAACAGCCCAGGTGCGGGCCGTGATCTTCACTGGTCAGCCAGAGGATGTTCGGCCGCGGTGCATCGGCCCGCACGCCCGGTGCAAGCAGAAGCGCAGTCACCACGGCCGAGCAGGCAAGGATGCGGTTCGGCATGAGCGGTCTCCCGGTGGAAGGTTGGGGCGGATTTATGAACACATTCCAAAGTAGCAGGCACACCCCGTGTGCCGTGGAAACACAGGGAGTGTGCCTACTACTTATACGGTGATCAAAGGGCGGGGTCCAAGGCTTTTCGGAGACGATGCTCGTGTCGGTTACCCGTCGCTGACGCTCCGGGCTCGGACAATACCCATCGCTCACGCTCCGGGCGCTGACAATACCCGTCGCTGACGCTCCGGGCTCGGACAATACCCATCGCTCACGCTCCGGGCGCTGACAATACCCGTCGCTGACGCTCCGGGCTCGGACAGTACTCATCGCTCACGCTCCGGGCGCTGACAATACCCGTCGCTCACGCTCCGGGCTCGTAGCAAAGGCGCGCCGGAATTTCCGATCTCTCCCCGCGCAGGCGGCCGATCCCACCTGGAGGCGGAACCGACACTCCTCCGGGGAATCTCCATGAAGCGCGCCCGCCGACTCCTCCTTGGCACATTCCTCATTCTTGTCATCGGCGGTATTCTCGTCGCCATCGTCCGGCTCTACTTGCGCTCCGACCGCGCCATGGCCCGGGCCGCCGCCCGGCTAGAGGCGCTCTACGGGGGGCCGGTACGGCTTGACCGCATGGACATCGGCCCTGGCGGCAGCTCGCTCTACGGCCTGCAACTCTTCGAACCGGACTCCCGGCCGGGCGATCCGCCGTGGATCACCGTGCGCGAGGTGGAGACGGACATCACCGCCTTCGACCTTATCAACGGCGACACCTCACCCCGCACGGTCACACTGATCGGCGTATCGGTTGTCCTGCGCTTTGACCGGACCAACCGGCTGCTGACCCGGCTTCCCCGCCCGCGGCAGGGCGGCGTTTTTCCCCACGTCCGCATCCAAGACGGCCGGCTCATCATTCGCCAGGAGGGCCGTCCGGATATGGTGGTGACCGGTGTCCATGCCGAACTACTTTCCCACGGCGGCCGGCTGGTCGTGACCGGCACCGTGGCCGACCCGTACTGGGGCGACTGGGACCTGGCCGCGGCCGCCGACCCAGAGGGCGCCGGCGAGATCAACCTGAAGACGGCTCAAGCCCCCATCACCCGCGATTGGCTTGCGGCGCTCCCCTTTGTCTCGTCGCACGTCTGGAAGCAAGTCCAGGCCGAGGGGGGCGCGCCGGTCGAATGCACACTCCGGCTGGCGCCGGAAATGAGCCGGGTGCGCTACCGTGTCGTCGTGCTGCCCAGGTCAGCGTGGGTGCGCGTAGCTCCTCTCGACCTGGAGGCGGAACAGGTCGGCGGGCAGGTGATCATCGAGGATGGGTTGGTGCAGCTACGCGACCTGCGCGGCCGGGCCGCGGACGGGGAGATCGAGACGGCCGGCGACCTTGATTTCCGCACGGTCCCGCCACGGCTGGACCTGACCGTCGCGGTCCGTGGGCTTGACCTTCGCCGACTGCCCGAGTCGTGGAGCTTGACCGACCTGTTGGAGGGACGGGCCACCGGACGGGCCCGGCTGGCGGTCGTTCTCGCTGCGGACGGCCCGCGCACCAACGGCGAAGGCCACGGCATGATCGCCGACGCCCGGGTCGCCGGACTTGATGTTCATCCCATCGACCTGCGTTTGCTCCCGGAGACCGACCAGGCCCCCAGCATCCTGGAAGCCGTCGTCACGATGGAGGCCGAGCCGGCCAAACTTCTCGCCAAGCTCGGCACTCCATCCGCCATGTCGGTTGCCGGCCGGCTGACGCTTTCAATGCGGGCCGCCTTCCCTCTCACCACGCTCCGCGATCGTCGCACCTACCGCGCGGCCGGGATGGTGACAGGGGATCGACTGCGGATCGGCGGCAGCCCTGTCGAGTATATCGAAGCGCGCCTGACGCTCGATCAGGGCGACTTGCTCATCGCCGGGCTGCGCGGCTCCGTCGAGGGAATGCCGATTGCAGGCGCAGCAGAGGTGCGGCTGACCGCCCCCTACTACTACCGCGCCCGGCTCGACCTGCGCCACGGCGGCCTCGCCGTGTTGCACCGCCTGCTGCCGGAATGGCGGCCGGTGCTGGACATCGACGGTCGATTCGCCCTCACGGCCGGGCTGCGCGGCACACTCCGGCCATTCACGCTCAGCGCCGCAGGGACCGGCCGGATCAGTCCTCTGCGATGGGAAGAATTGCAGATCGACAAGGTTCAATTTCGATGGGACGTTGACGGCCAACGGCTGCGTGTGTCCAGTCTGTCGGCTGCGCTGTATGGCGGCCGGTTGAGTGGTGTCGTCGAGGTGCCTTTGGCATCAACCCAGCCCGGCCGGGCGGCCCTTGCCTTCGAGGGGCTTGACCTCAGTACCCTGGCCCGCGATGTTCCGGGACTGCCGTTCGACCTGGAGGGGCGAGCGGGCGGCACTGTGGAAGGCACGCTCGGGACGGCAAGCACGGGCCGGCCGCGGGACCTCTCCGCCCGGATCGAGGTGGAGGCCCCGCGGCTGCGCGTTCAGGGCCTGCCCACCGAGGACTTCCGCAGCACTATCACCTACCGCAAGTCGGAGGTGGCTTACCGGTGCGAGGGGCAGATGCTGGGCGGCCGCTTCGTGCTCCAGGGCCGGCTCCCCTCGCGCGGGGCGGGCGGCGCCGAGGGCCGGCTGCGCATGGAGGCGGTCCGGCTTACCCGCCTCTGGCCGGCATTAGGAATCCGAGAGGCGCTGGAGCGGCTGGGGGGCGAGATCGATCTGGAAGTCGATTTCCGACATGAGGGACCGGACGGTCGGCCGACCGGGGCCGGGCGGTTCGTGCTCCACCGGCTCCGCTGGGGCGACCGCGAGCTGGCCAGCAGCCTGCGCGGCGAGGTGCAACTTGATGGCCGACAGCTGCGCCTGAGCGACCTGACGGCCAACCTGGGCCAGGGGCGGCTCAGCGCCCAGGTTGGCCTTAACCTGGAACGGCCGGAGCAAAGCTGGTTCAACCTCGGCCTAGAGAATATCGAGGGGGCCCAGCTGCCGATCCCTTGGGGCGCAGGGGAAGCATGGCTGCAAGGGCCGCTCGACCTGCGCTTGCGCGGCACGTTGGGGCGCGAGTGGTCCGGGTCGGGCCGGCTCACGTTGACACGTGGCCGGGTGCTTGGCGTCGAGGTGGCCGACCTGCAAGCGCCGGTGGACTTTGCCTTCTCGCCACGACTGGGCCACGGGCAGCTCAACCTGCGCGAGGCCGGCGCCCAGGTGGCGCTGGGCCGGGCGGTGGCGCGGGCCACTGTCAGCTGGGGCAACGGCACTCGTCTGGAAGGCCAGGTTCGCTTCCTCGGCGTGGACCTGCAGGCCCTCTTGCGCCCGGCGGATCTGGGCCCAGTCGGCGGCGGGCGGGTGTCGGGCCGGATCGATTTCGCCGGCAGCGATGTCCGCTCCCTCGACGACCTGACGGCCAGCATTGAGGCATCCTTCACCCAGGCGCAGGCGCTCGACCTGCCCGTGCTGCGGCAGCTCCTTCCTTACCTGGTTCCCGGCCAGACGGCCTCGCCGGTCTTCCACAGCGGCCAACTGCGCGCCCATCTCGCGGGCGGCGTCGTTCGTGTCCAGCGGCTAGCCCTGTCGGGCACTCTCCTCCAGGTCCTGCTCGAAGGGACCGCTACCTTGCAGGGGCGGATCGACCTGAACGTCACCGCCGACACCGGCCAACCCAGCCCCGGTCCCGCCGGCCTCCGCCTTCCTCCAGGCCAGGTCCCGCTCCGGGTATTCCGGCAGGCGAGCGGCCTTCTGGCGAATCGGCTCGTCCGCCTGCGCCTGAGCGGCACGGTGCGGAACCCCATCATCCAGGTCGAACCCCTGCCGGGACTCCAATGAAGTAACCAGTATCTGGCCGCCCTCTTTGCCGCTTGGGATTCGATTATTTCGATATCTTAACTTGGTTACTTGTCTTGTTACTTGCGTCTTTGCCGGATTTAACCGATCGGCCGGTTTTGCCGATAAGAGAAGGAGGGACCGTGGGCGGCGGTCTGCGGATGCCTAATGGTCCGTAGTTAGCTGTTAGTGCACGGGGCGGAGCAGCAGTGGCACCGGCTGGCAGCCGGCGCCACACTCCGCCCCTCCAGCCCGATGGCACCACAGGTTCTTTGACCTGGCATTAACAGCTGGCAACTAACTACGGACCACAGATTACTTGTCGCTGGAGTGAGCATCGCCCGGACAAGAGGCCAGGATGGGACGGATGCGCAGGCCGCGCTTAAGCAGGAAAGCAGGATGGGGCGGGACGGTCGGGCTAGCCGTCCTGCTCTTGGGCGGCTGCGCGATGGGGCCCGGCGGCCCGCTAGGACTCTTTCCGGCGGGCCATTGCCTGCTCCCCGAGGCACGCCAGCTGCGTCAGGCCGCGTTGGAGACGCTGCTGCTCCCCCGCGAGCTGGACAAGCAAGTCTTGCCGCCCTATGTCGTCGAGGCCGGCGACGTGCTCCTGGTCCAGCCGGCCGACCTCGATTCTCCCATCCGCCTGCCCGGCGACCAGACGGTCCTGCCTGACGGCACCATCAGCCTGGGTCGTTATGGGTCGCTGCCGGTGGCGGGGAAAACCGTGGAGCAAATCGAGGCCGAGGCCCGCGCTCTGATCGGGACCCAGGCGGGAGACCCCGGCCCAATCCTGGTGCGCGTGGTGGTGCGGCCGAGCAAGGTCTTCTATGTGCTCGGCGAGGTCAACGCCCCCGGCGCCTTCCCGTTCACCGGCCGGGAGACGGTGCTCGACGCGCTCCTGGCAGCGGGCGGCCTGAATGACCGCGCCTCGCGCCGCAACATCATCCTCAGTCGGCCCAGCCCACCCGACGGCTGCCGGGTCGTGCTGCCGGTCTGCTTCGACGCCATCGTGCAGCTGGGCGACACCACCACCAACTATCAGCTTGCCCCCGGCGACCGCATCTTCGTGCCGACCCGCAACCTCTGGGACGATCTCTGCTGCCGCACGAAATGCAGCCACCGGTGCGGCGGACCTCAGGTACCCTGCCCCGGCCCGCTTGTCGCCGCACCGCCGGCCGGGCCGCATTCTTTGCCCGCCCTACCGCCGGCGCCGCGCGAGGTCCACCCTGAAACCATACCCATCCCCCGACCACTGCCCCAGGCGCCAAAGTAGTCGGCACGCTCCGCCGCGTACCGGCTCCGGTGAACAAGGCTGTTGACCGTGGCAGGCAACGTCGGTCAAATAATCTCTCGGGAAGGCGCATCGTTCCATGTAAGAGACAGGACAAGGGCATGGCGGACATCTCGGATGCCCGATTGCTGGCCCGGTTCCGCGCCGGCGACGCCAGCGCCCTAGAGTTGCTCTTCGAGCGCTACGAGGCGCCCCTCTTCCAGTTCCTGGTCGGCATGCTGCGCGACCACCACCAGGCGGAAGACGTGCTCCAGGAGACATTCGTCCGGGCCCTGGAGCGGCTCGATGGCGTGGACCCCGATCACCTGCGCGGTTGGCTGTTCACCGTGGCCTACCACCAGGCCCTATTGGCCCGGCGACGGCAAAAGCGGCGCCTGCCTCCTATCCCCAGTCGGGGCAGCATCCCGGATCCCCACCCTGGCCCGCTGTCCCGGGCTGCGCAGCACGACGACGCCCGGCGGCTTCAGGAGCTACTCGAACAGCTCCCTGCCGGCCAGCGCGAGGTGATCCGCCAGCGCGTCTACGAGGGGAAACGGTTCCGCGAGATCGCCGCTGCCCTCGACTGCCCGCTGAACACAGCGCTGGCGCGGATGCACGAGGGACTGAAACGGCTCCGGTCGCTGTGGGAGCGCAAGCATGCGTGATGCCAATCGACCGACCGATTTCGACCCTGAGGAACTCGCCCGGCAGGCCTTCCTGTATGCCCGGGATGCACTCGGTCCGGCCGAGGCCGCCGCGTTCGAGCGCCGCCTGGGTGAGGATCAGGCGGCCCGCGAGGCACTGCGCCGGGCCGCGCGGCTACGACTGATCCGCTCCGGCCGACCGGATCGCCCTGACCCGTCATACCGCGAGCGGGTGCGCCAACGGCTGATGCCGGGCGCAGCGGCCCGGCTCGTCCGCCGGCGGATGTATTCGGGCCACCCAGCCCTGTGGTGCGCTCTGGGGGTGGCGGCGACAATCCTGGTCGTGGTCCTGGTCCGCCCCTCGCTTCCCCCGGCGCTGCCGCCTTCCCATTCCTCCATCGAACGGAGTGAGCTGCCGGTGCAAGCGGACAGGCCGTTGCCGGCGGCAAAGGACGTTGCCATCGCCTGGTCCTTGCCGCACGAGACCCCTCAGGAGATCAGTCCGACTCCCGAGGAGGAGATCCGCCCGAAACCGCAGGGAGGGAGATGGAGCCGGTCGGGCAAGTGGGGCAGCTGCTGCCGCCCACGTCCCTTCTGCAAGCCGGCGCTGCGATATTGATCCTCTGGAGCGTGAGGTGGATGACCCGTCGCTCACGCTCCGGGCTCGGAGTACCCCCCGTCGCTCACGCTCCGGGCTCAGAGTACCCGTCGCTGACGCTCCGGGCTCGGATCCGCATCCCTAGCGGTGAAAGGGCTCGCTGCCAAGGTGAAGAAATCGAAGCGGTGGTAAGGGCTCTCCTCCCGTTCGGGGCCGAAATCCAGCGGTCGCCGCTCTTGCAGCCGTCGGTTTTTTCGTTATGGTGAAGCCACACAGAAGAGGCTGAGCGGGTCCGAAGCGGCGGCTCGGTGTGTCGGGCCAGGCGTTTGTGCCGGCGCGCGCCGGGGTGCGTCGGCGGTGCCAATCCAATCAACCATTCCCTGGTCCGCTGGCCCGCCAGCCCGGACGCTTTTCACAGGAGACCGGTTCATGGCCAAAGCAGCCCCCAAGAAAAAGGCGATGAGCAAGTCGCAGGTCGTGGCCGCCCTGGCTGACAAGGTCGGCCTTAGCAAGAAGCAGATCACCCAATTCCTCGAGGCGCAGGCGCAATTGGCTTACGAGCAGGCCCCGAACTCGTTTACCCTCCCGGGCATCGGCAAGCTGGTACTGGTGGACCGTCCGGCGCGCCCGGGGCGGAACCCGCGGACCGGCGAGCCGATCACCATCCCGGCCAAGCGGGTCGTCAAGTTCCGCGTCGCCAAGGCCGCCAAGGATGCCATCCTCGGCACCGCCAAGAAGTGAGCGCCACCGGCGCAGCGGGCCCGGCTCGGAATGGTGCAATCACTTCTTAGCTGCACGCGAGCACGGGCAGGATGACAGCGGCCAAGGCCAGGAAGAATAACAGATTGAACAGCAGGGCGGCGATCAGCAAGAACCAGGCGCCGACGGGGTTGGAGTGCGTGTAGACCCGCGCCAGCACCCGGGCTAGCTCCCCTTCGATCTCCTGACGCAAGGACGTATCCACCTGGTGGAACGACAGCGTCACGTGCCGCATTGCCGGCGATGGGTCCAGCTCGATCCGGGCTGCGCAGCCGGTTGCCTCCAGCGCCGAGCCGAGCGGCGGCGCCCGCAGTGGTGCCGTGTCGCCGGGCCAGCCTGTCCCCCCCTTCGCCTGGGAAAGGTCGGTCCCCGACGGATTGGGGGCCAAACCGAGGTAAACCTGCTGCCCCGCCCGCGACCACGCCAGCCCCAGCCGATCTAGCGCCTGGGCAAGGGCCTCGTCGAAGACGGCCGGCTCAATGTTATAGATCGCCAGCTGATTGCGCCGGGACCAGAGGAGCAGTCCGGCACCCCCCACCACTACCACGAAATAAAGCACCCACAGGCCGAGCCAGAAGTAGTACCCCGGGCCAGCGGCGTCGCGGCGCGAGTTGAACAGCTGAGCCAGCTCCCAACGGTTGTTGAGCCATGCCAGGATGCTCGGCCCGCCAAAGAAGAGGAACCCCGATACGGCGAACAGCAGGCCGGCAAAGTCCCACGGCCCCGAGACCACCAGCGGCCGCTGCCGGCGATTGATCAGGCCCAGGACCCCGAAGTAAATGGCAAGCGGGACCAGGAATAGCAAAAAGGCGAGAATGGGGTTCAACGATAACACCCAGGCGAGAACGGGATTCAACGATAACACCTTGGGGCGGCAGGGGGCTCCGTTGCTGAGGCATTCTAGCGGGTCTGGCCGGCCCGGGTCAATCGCCCCTGGCTTGGCAGGATGGCCCCCGCCGCCCGGTCGATCCCGGTTGACGGCGACCGCGTGCTATACTAAATGGAACTCGCTGAAGGTAGCAAGCATGTGCGGCCCGCCGTCCGCGCGGACGACACGCCGAGCGTGCCTGCTGCTTTGCCGGCCGTTTCAGCTGCGGAAGGAGAAGACATGGCCGTTTTCACCATCCTGTCACACCGGGTCGCGCGCCCGGCTGTGCTTCTACTGGCCGTCGCCCTCGTCGGCTGCCGGCGCAGCGAGCCGACGCCGGAACCTGAGCCGCCCCCGCCGGCCCCCGCTCCCGCGGTCCAGAACGCTGCCCCGAAGCCTCCCCCGCTTGATCCCCGACTGCACCAGAGCTTCGCCGAGGCCACCCGGGCCGATCCGCCGGCCGACTGGCCCCGCCCACCCGACACCACCCTGACCGGCAAGTCAGTCGGCAAACTCTACACCGAAGTCAAAGCGCTGTGGGACCGCATCCGCTTCGTCAATGCCGAGGGGAAACCGCTGGCTTACCGGGCCATCCTCGACACCGAATTGGGCGAGATCGAGATCGCCTTCCGGCCGGACCTGGCCCCCAACCACGTGCGGAACTTCGTGGCCTTGGCCCGGGCCGGCTACTACGACGGCCTGGTCTTCGAGCGCACCGTCCATGAGCAAACCGGTGATAACCCGGCCGACGCCCTGTGCGTGATCGAGGGGGGCTGTCCGCTGGGCAGCGGTGAGATCGGATTGGGGAGCATCGGCTACTGGCTGAAGCCGGAGTGCAGCAAGGAGGCGACGCACGAGCCTGGCACCGTCGGCGCCTGTCGTGGCGAGGAGCTGGATTCGGCCGCCTGCCGGTTCTACATCACCCTCAACAAGGCCCCCCTTCTCGACGGCCATTACACCGTTTTCGGCAAGGTGACTCGCGGCCTGGAGGTGGCCCGCAAGATCTTCGAGCAGCCCGTCCGCCAGGACGACCAGTACCCCGAGGGGGACCGTCCTCTCAAGCCCGTGGTGATCCGCCGGGTGACAATCCTTTGTTCTGAGGTAGACAACTCAGGCGCAAGCGCAGAGAATAAGTGAGGATGTTATCCCAACCCGGCGGAGTTCTTTCCCGCCGGCTGTGGTCCGATCATTGATGCCCGCAGTGAGTGACGGGAGGGGACCCACGCAAAGGGTAGTTGTGAACCTGGTCAGGCCGGAAGGTGCAGCCATAAGCAACGAACCCTTGTGCAGTGGACCATCCTCTCTCAGCCGCTTGCTGCGGGCGCCTTTTTTGAGAGCCGATTGCAGAGGGGAGATGGCAGATTTAGCAGACGCCGGAGGCGAAGTCGTGAGAAAAAATCGGCACTCTGAAATCTCCCATCCGCAATCTTCGGAGGGCTACACCGTCCTGGCCCGCCGTTACCGGCCGCAGCAGTTCGAGGAGTTGGTCGGTCAAGAGCCGGTCGCCCGCGCCCTGGTCAACGCCCTGAAGGCCAACCGGGTCGCCCACGCCTACCTGTTCACCGGCCCGCGCGGCGTCGGCAAGACCACCACCGCCCGCATCCTGGCCAAGGCGCTCAACTGCGTCAGCGGTCCCACGCCGACCCCCTGCGACGCCTGCGCCATCTGCCAGAGCATCGCTGCCGGCGAGGACGTGGACGTACTGGAGATCGACGGAGCCAGCAACCGCGGCATCGACGAAGTCCGCGAGATCCGCAGCAATGTCCAGTACCGCCCCAGCCGATCCCGCTACAAAATCTATATCATCGACGAGGTGCACATGCTGACTCCCCCGGCCTTCAACGCCTTGTTGAAGACGCTGGAGGAGCCGCCGCCGCACGTCAAGTTTATCTTTGCCACCACCGAGGCCCAGCGCATCCCGGTCACCATCCTTTCCCGCTGCCAGCGCTTCGACTTTGCCGGCATCGGCACGCCGCGGATCGTCGCGCAGCTCCGCCAGATCGTGACCCAGGAAGGTGTGGCGGCCGATGACGACGCCCTGGAGTTGGTCGCTCGCCGGGCGGCCGGCTCGATGCGCGACGCCCAGTCGCTGCTAGACCAACTTCTCGCATTTGGGGGCGGCCGGCTGACAGCGGAGCAGGTCCATCAGCTGCTCGGAACGGCCCAGGATGACCGGGTGGTTGAGCTGGCCGCGGCCGTGATCGAGCGCGACCCGAAGCGAGCCCTGGAATTGCTTGGCCGGCTGGCGGACGAGGGGTTGCAACTAGGCGAGCTGCTCGACCAGTTGATCGCCTACTGGCGCGATCTGATGGTCCTGAACTGCTCCGGCGGCGCGGCGGCCGATCTGAGCGTCTCCCCCGGCCACCGCGAGACCCTGGCCCGGCAGGCGTCGGCCTTGTCGCTGGACAGCATCCTAGCCGGTCTGGACATCCTGGCCGCCACCAAGGCCCGACTGCGGGGCAGCAGCCACACCCGCGTTTTGCTGGAAATGGCCGTCGTCCGGTTGAGCCGCCTGGACAATCTGGTGTCACTAACCCAGCTCACCCGTTGGCTGAGCCAGGCGCCCGAGGGGAGCCCCCCGGCCCGCCCCGCCCCGGCGGCCGTCCCGCGCCCGGTGGCGCCGCCGGAGGCCGCAAAAAAAAAGCCCCTCACCCCCAGTGAGCCCGCCCCGGGACCGGTGACGCTGTCGAACGAGTCGCTGCCGCAGGTCTGGCCGACCATCCTTGCCCAGCTCGGCGGGATTCTCGCCCATCACCTGGCCAAGGCCGGGCTTCCTGCAATTCCCGGGCCAAACACTCTGGTAATCCGCTTTCCTGCGGGCTATAATCACGAAAGTGAGTATTGCCAAAAACCAGGGCCTTTCGAGCGGATTCTGAAAGTGCTCCGCGAGACGGCCGGGGCCAACTGGAACCTCCGCATCCAGTCCGAGGGCGGCGCCGAAGCCGCCTCACCGCCGGCCGCCGACAGTACGGAGAACTCGCTCACCCGCAGCCGACGTCAGCGCGAAGAGGCTGAGAAAGAGCCTCTGATCCGGAAGGCGATGGAAGTCCTCAACGCCGAAATCGTCCGCGTTGACGAAGGCTTCGGGACGGTTCCATCGGCGGTGGCGGAACGTGCGACCGAGGCGGCCGAAGCCGAGGAGACCTAAACCAATGTTCAAGGAACTAGGGCAGCTGGCCGGACTGATGCGGCAACTCCCGAAGCTTAAGGAAGAGATGGAACGCTTCCAGCAACGCCTCGGTCAGCTGACGGCCGAAGGGGACGCCGGCGGCGGGATGGTCAAGGTCCGGGTCAACGGCCGGATGGAAGTGCTGGCCTGCACGCTGAGCGACGAGGCGATCCGCCTCAACGACCGCGAGATGCTCGAAGACCTGATCCGGGCGGCGGCCAATCAGGCCCTGGAGCGGGTGCGGCAGCTGGTGGCCGAGGAGAGCGCCAAGGTGGCGGCCAACCTCGGTGTGCCCCCCGGGATGGGCTTGCCGGGATTGGGGTAAAGAGATTGCAAGTTGCAAATTGCCCATCGCCAAGTGGAAAGGGACGAACGAGTTCCCTCGGCCCTTGAGGCCGCTCCGGGAACCATTGCAGCTTTGCAATTTGCAATTGTCTGAGGTGCGGTTGTGGGAACAGAGCCCGTCGGGGCCATTGCCCGATTGATGCAGGAACTGGGGAAACTTCCCGGGATCGGACCCAAGACCGCGGAACGATTGACCCATCACCTGCTTGAGGCCGACGCGGAAGCGGTCTTCGCCCTGGCGGATGCCCTCCGGGCTGTCAAGGAGCGTGTCCGCCGCTGCCGCCAGTGCCACCACCTGACGGAGCGGGAGTTGTGCGAGTTATGCACCGACCCCCGCCGCGATCCCTCGGTGGTGTGCGTGGTCGAGACGCCGCGCGACCTGATGGCGCTGGAGCGGGCCGGCACCTACCGGGGGCTCTACCATGTGCTGCACGGCCGACTGGCCCCCCTGGACAACATGGGGCCGGAACGGCTCACCGTGGACAGCCTGCTCCGCCGGGTTCAGGAAGGACGGGTGAAGGAAGTGATCATGGCAACCAACCCGACCCTGGAAGGGGATGGGACCGCTCTGTACATCTCGACGCTGCTGGCCTCGACCGGAGTGCGCATCACCCGTTTGGCACGCGGTTTGCCTTCCGGTTCGGTACTTGAATTCGCCAACAGCCAGATGCTGGCGGACGCACTGGAGGGTCGGAGGGCGTTCTGAAAGTTACCAGGTTTTAGGCTCCGGATTGTTCTTCGGTGGCCGGCCGGGCCACCGGCGGAAATTCGTATCCTAGAATCTGAATAGATACACGGGGTGCCGACGCCATGCGACTTGATACCACCATGACGCAGCGGCTGGACCAGAAGATGATTCTGGCCCCCCGCATGATTCAGTCCATGGAGATTCTGCAGCTGCCCATCATGGCCCTGCAGGAGCGCATCCAGCAGGAGCTTCAGGAGAACCCAGTGCTGGAGCTGCAAGAGGCCTCCGACGATCCGGCCGCCGAGGAGGAGCCCAAGCCCGAGGAGCCGGCCGACGGCCCTGACCCGGATTCCAAGGAACTGGTCATCGACGAAACGGGCGACAACGAGGAAGACTTCGACCGGCTCGAAGCCCTCAGCCGCGACTGGGAAGAGCACTTCAATGAGGAGCACCGCCCCTCCAGCAACAGCCGCGAGGAGGAGAGCGACCGGAAACACGACGCCATGCAGAACATGGCTTCGCGGCCGCAATCGCTCCAGGATTACCTTAATGAGCAGCTCGTCCTGCTCGATCTGACCGACGAACAGGCCGAGTTGGTCCGCTACCTGATCGCCAACATCGACGACCGCGGCTGGCTGGCCAGTCCGCTGGAAGAGCTGGCCAAGAGCTATGACCGGCCGGTCACCCGCGAGCAGCTGGAGGAAGCGCTGGCCGTCATCCATCGCCTTGACCCGCCCGGCGTCGGCGCCCGCGACCTGAAGGAATGCCTGCTGCTCCAGCTGACTCCCGAGACGCCGCACCGCGACGTCCTCGAAGTGTTGATCCGCAACCACCTCGAAGATATCGAGCACAACCGTCTTCCCGCCATCCAGCGGAAGACTGGCTTTGACCTGGCGACGATCAAGGCTGCCATCGAAACCCTGCGCCATCTCAACCTCCGCCCCGGCTCGCAGTTCTCCGCCAGCAACACCCCTTACGTGGTCCCCGACATCATTGTGGAGCGGAACGAGAAAGGCGATTACGACGTCCGGCTGGTGGACGACTGGCTGCCGAAGATTTACATCAGCCCGCGCTACCGCGAGCTGCGCCACGACCGCCGGGCCGACCCCAAGGCACGCGAGTACCTCAAGCGCAAGATCCAGGCAGCCGAGTGGCTCCTCGATTCGATCCAGCAGCGCCGCAACACCCTGGAGAAGGTCACCCGGGCCATCATTCAGCACCAGAAAGCGTTCCTGGAGAAGGGACCGGAGTACATCGAGCCTTTGAAAATGCAGCAGATCGCCGACCAGGTCGGGGTACACGTCACCACCGTCAGCCGGGCGGTGGATGACAAGTGGGTGCAAACGCCGCGCGGCATCTTCGCCCTGAAGCGCTTCTTCGGCGGCGGCACAACGACCGCCAGCGGCGAGGATGTGGCCTGGGAGACCATCAAGCAGAAGTTGCTGGAAATCATCAACAATGAGGACAAGTCGAACCCGCTGTCTGATGAGGACCTGGTCAACAAGTTGGCCGAAGCCGGCTACCCGGTGGCCCGCCGCACCGTGACCAAGTATCGCAAGATGCTTAACATCCCCTCATCGCGGCAGCGAAAGGATTGGACCCTGCAGGCCAAGTGAGGAATTGCCAATTGCAGATTGTAAATTGCAAATTAGCCATTGACCATGCGGCTGCCGCCGCGGGCCGGCCGGCGGTGGTCGCGTGTGCCTTCCTCCACTTTGCAATTTGCAATTTGTAATTTGCAATTTGCAATCGCCTTCCTAACTCATGTCAAGCGATCTGGCCCGCCTGACCGAGCAATTGCGGCAAGAAGAGCAGGTCCTGAAGCAGGGCGGCGGTCCCAAGGCCATCGCCCGCCAGCACCAGAAGGGCCGGCTTACCGCTCGCGAACGGATCGCTCGGCTGCTCGACGCCGGCAGCGAGTTCTTTGAGCTGGGCTTGTGGGCCGCCTGGAACATGTACGCCGACTGGGGCGGGGCGCCGTCGGCCGGCGTTGTCACCGGCATCGGCACGGTGGCCGGCCGGCGCGTCATGGTCATCGCTAACGATGCCACCGTCAAGGCGGGGGCCTTCTTTCCGATGACCTGCAAGAAGGTCCTTCGGGCCCAGCGGATCGCCCTCGAGAACCGCCTGCCGTTGGTTTACCTGGTGGACTCGGCGGGGGTCTTCCTCCCCTTGCAGGACGAGGTCTTCCCCGACGAGGACGACTTCGGCCGTATCTTCCGCAACAACGCCGTCATCTCCGCGGAAGGCATCCCGCAGTTCGCAGCCATCATGGGGAACTGCGTGGCCGGCGGCGGCTACCTGCCGGTGCTGTGCGACAAACTGTTGATGACCGAGGGGAGCGGCCTGTACCTGGCAGGTCCGGCCCTGGTCAAGGCGGCCATCGGCCAGAATGTCAGCCACGAGGAGTTAGGCGGAGCAAAGATGCACGCCGCCATCAGCGGCACCATCGACTTCCGCGAGCCTGACGACCCCGCCTGCCTGGAGCGGCTGCGGCGCCTGATCGACACCCTGCCGGCCGACCGGCCGCGCGTCGATCATGGCCGGCGCCCCGGCCGCGACCCAGCGGAACTGTACCGCCTCGGTAAGTTCGGGCCGCGCGAGGAGTACGACATCCGCGATCTGCTACCGTGCATCCTCGATGACGCCCCGTTTGACGAGTACAAAGCGGAGTATGGCCAGACGCTGGTCTGCGGCTATGGCCGGCTGGGAGGCGTGGCCGTGGGGGTAGTGGCCAATCAGCGGAAGCGCTGCCGGCCCCTCACCCCGAACCCCTCTTCCCCCGCGGGGGGAGAAGGGGTGGGGGTGAGGGGACCGATCCAGTACGGCGGCGTCATCTATGTGGACTCGGCCGACAAGGCAGCCCGCTTCATCATGGACTGCAACCAGTCACGGCTACCGCTGGTGTTCTTGCAGGATGTCAACGGTTTCATGGTCGGCCGCGACGCCGAGCAAGCCGGCATCATCCGGGCCGGCGCCAAACTGGTCAACGTCATCGCCAACAGCGTGGTGCCGAAGCTCACGGTGATCCTGGGCGGCTCGTTCGGGGCAGGCAACTACGCGCTGTGTGGCAAGGCTTTCGACCCGCGCTTCATCTTCGCCTGGCCGACGGCTCGCTACGCGGTGATGGGAGGCGAGCAGGCGGCCGGCACCTTGCTGGAGATCACCATCAGCGCTCTGCGCCGGGCCGGCCACGAGCCGGACGCCGAGGAGTTAGAGAACCTGCGCCGCAAGGTGGAAGCCAGTTACCAGGAGCAGACCGACGTCCGCTACGCGGCGGCCCGGCTCTGGGTGGACGCCATCCTCGACCCGGCCCAGACCCGGGCGGCGCTGTTGACGGCGCTGGAGGTGGCAACCCGATACGATGACGGCCGGCCGTTCAAAACCGGCGTGCTCCAGGTGTGAGGGAACAAGGGCGGAACGGGTCGGCGTTTGGAGTTTACGCCTGGGCTGGCCCGGTTCGCGGCTCCTGGCGTTTTACCTGGCGGCCAGTTCGCGCACGTGGCTTACGTCACGTGAACTGACCGGCCGCAACTGTGAGGCAAGCACCGTGGTGACCGCGATGGTCTTTCCGGTGAGCGTCATGAACTCGACCTCATAAGCCGCCCCGCCCTGATGAATGTGGACTACCGTGCCCACGTCGCCGGCCTGCAATCCTTCGTCAGGAATGTCTTGAGTCAAGACGATGCAATCATGCTCTCGAATCATGATTCGGCCTCCACCGGATAGGCTGTGATCGGGCGTGGGGTAATCTGGCCCGTATCGACTTGCCAGACCGAACGAACTCGCGGGCGCCGGCCGTCCGGTGCGGCCAATTCCCCTTCGACCTCGTAGCGTAGACCAAAGCCGGTTTCTTTCACTTTTGTTACTTCATTCTCCGCGCTGTGTTCCTTGAGAGCAGCGGCCAACACCTCCCAAGCGTCCAAGGTGAAGCCGAATGCCGCGAAGAACCGCGCCTTGCTGGCGCCAAAACGATGCGCCGGATTGAGCAGGTATTCGCAAATCTTCGCCTGCTCCACGACCGCTAGGTGCGCATTCGGGAGCTTCATGCCCCGCCCTCCCCGCTTCTAAGCTTCATCCTTCTAAGCTTCATCCTTCAACGAACCCGCTGACCCCGCTTTAACACACTGAAAAGGCTTCCCTTTCCAGCCGATGGCCGCGAACAAAATGGTCGTGTCGAAGACCGCTACTTTGCGCACCGCCGATTCTCGTGCACCAAATCATCGACGAACGCTTCGCGGTCCTCTTCCGACATCTTGTCCCAATCCAGGCCGCGCTCGGCGGCGATGCGGCGCAATTGCGCCTCGGCAAACTGCATCTACTCGTCGCGCCGCCGGGCAGCACCTTCAGCGAGGGCCAAGAGCACCTCCCGCTGTTTGTCCGGCGGCAACTGTTTGACTAGATCCACCACTTGCGCTTCGCTCAATTCCAGGATCAGCATGTTCCATCCCTGAAGGTCATTGTACCATTCCCACCGTCATTTCCCGTCCTCCCAGACCCGGGCGGCGCTGTTGACGGCGCTGGAGGTGGCAACCCGATACGATGACGGCCGGCCGTTCAAAACCGGCGTGCTCCAGGTGTGAAAGACAGGTCGGGACGGATCGGCGGACAGTGAGGGCAGGCCCCCCTTGCGACCCCGGCGTAGCTCCGCGCCCGCTCAAACGATCGACCGGATGAGATTAACCGATCGGAAGTGACAGGCGGGTGACATCATCAGGCGACAACCAGACAAATCAGCGAAAAGCCATCGACGAACACGGCCCGGTACGGTAAGTTGGACGATCGCGGAGGGAGCGAGGTAGACCGAATGCGGCTTGATTTCCCCATCCCTTCAGTTAATTTTGTACTAGTCCATCTCTCCGCCCCTGGCTTAATGCCTCGGTCGGACCAGCCGCCAACCAGCAGCGGGCCTGTTACTGCCCCGCCTGAATCCCGCCCCGGCACCCGACCGCAGAGCCGGCGGGGGACTCGCTACCGCCAATGAATGAGGGGCACCTCAGAGGTCAGCACCATGGCAAACCGGAATGACGAGCCGGCCCCGAATGTCGAATCAGTCGATCAGATCTTTACCTGGCTGGCCGAGGCCGTCCATACCGGCCGTGTCCCGGAAGAGGCGGCCGAACTGCATCACGCTGCGGTCGCCGATGAAACCCCTGCCGCCTCCGCGCCCCCTCCTGCGTTCCGTCAGGCCGACCTTCAGGCCGAGTACCGCTGGCTGCAAGAGGAGCGGAAACGACTGGAGGCGTATACGCTCAGCCAGTTCGCCCTCATCAAGCAGCAGCGCGAGGAACTGATCGCCCGCAAGACGCAGATCGAGGAGACCCTGGCGCTGCGCGAGCAGGAACTGAACCGTCAGACGAAGATCCTCGCCGACAGCAGCGAGGCGCTCCAGAGGCGCATCCAGGAGACGAACCAGCGCGAGGCAGCCGTGGCAGCCCAAATCGAGCAACTCCGCGGCGCCCAGCAGACAGTGCTGGCGTTGCAACAAACCAGCGCTCGGCTCCAGCAGGAAATCGATACTCAGCGCACGCTGTTGGAGGAAACCCGCGTCCAGAACGCCCAGCTGCAAGAGGCGGTGCGCATGGCCCGGGCCGAGCTGCTGGCCCTGGAGAACGCCCAGAAGGCCGGCCAGGCGATGTGGGAGCAGCAGGAGGCCGAACGGGCCGCCTTCCGCAGAGAGTTTGAGGAACGCTTCGCTGCTTTGAAGCAGGCCGAGGAGGCCCTCCACCACCGTGCCGCCGCGCTGGAGCAGCAGGAAGCCGACCGGTCGCGCCAACTTGAACAGCGGGAGCAACAGCTTGAGGCCGAGTACCAGAAGCTGGCCCTGCGCCGGCACGAACTGGAGGAGGAAGCGAAGCAGGTTGCCGAGCGCCTGCAAAGCTGCCAGCAGCGCGAGCAGGAGTTGGCCGAGCGCGAGGCAAGGCTCTCCAGCGTGCAGCAGGACGTGCTGACGCTCCAGGAGATCCACGCCCGGTTGCAGCAGGAGAACGAGACCCAGCAGCGGCTGCTCGCGGAGGCGCAGGCGCTGACGGCCCAACTGGAGGAAACCGCCCAGGCCCGCCGGGCCGAGTTGGCCGAGCTGGAGCCCCTCCTCGAACAACGGCGGCAGGAACGGCAGCACCTGGAAGAAGAGCTGGCCGCCCGCCGCGCCGACCTGGAGCAGCGCGAGGCGGCCGTGGCCCAGGCCGAGGCCGATCTCCAACGCCGCGCCAGCGAGTTGGAACAGTACGAGGCCGACATGCGGCGCCAGATCGAGGAACAGCAGGCCGAACTTCGCCGCCATGTCGAAGAGTGCAACGAGCAGCTCGACCGGCGAGAAGCCGGCATTCGCCGCCGCCTGGAAGAACGCCTGCTGGAGCTGCGGCGCCGCTCCGAGGAAGAGGAGCAGCGGCTGCTGGCCGAGGCAAACCGGCTGCGCGAGGCTGCGGTCCGGCAGGAAGAGGAATTGCAGCGGCAACGAGAACAATTGGCCGCGGAGGCCGAACGGCAGCGGCAGCTGCTGGCCGCGGATGTTCAGGAGCAGCAGCAATTGCTGGCCGAGGAGGCGGAACGACAGCGGCAACGCCACGAGGAGCTGAACCAGCGCGAGGCGGCCCTGGCGGCCCAGGCCGAGCGGTTGCGGGACGCCGAGCAGGAGCTGGCCGCATTGCAGCAGCAGGCTGCGGCCCTGCGTACCGAGGTCGAAGGACAGCGCCGTCTCTGGGAGCAGCTGCATCAACAGAACACCCAGTTGCAGGCTGCTGCCCAGGCCGCCCACAACGACCTGGCCATCCTGGAACGGTCGATCCAGGACCGCAAGCGGGCCTGGCGCAAGGAGCGGGCCGAGTGGTCGGCCAAGCGTAAGCAGATGGAGGCGGACGAGGAGGCGCTGCGCCGCCGCGTCGCCGAGTTGGACGAGGTCTGGGCCGCCATGCGCCGTCAGCTCGAACAGCGCGAACGCCAGATCGAGCAGGCCGAGAACAAGGTCATGGAAACCCTGGCGGCCCGCGAACAGGAACTGCTCAAGGCCTACGAGGCCAAGGAGCGGGACCTGGCCGAGCGGAGCAAGCAGTTGAAGATGGCGGAGGAAGCGCTGCGCCGCCGCGTCGCCGAGTTGGACGAAGTTTGGAACCGGTTGCAAAGCCAGCTCGAACAGCGCGAGCGCCAGCTGAAGCAGGAGTTCCAGAAACTGGAAAAGGCCCGGTCCCGGCCGCTGAGCAACTGAGAAGAGTTGCCGAAAACCACACGAACCCGAAACGGCCGTGCCCAAGGATTCCCCTTGCCGGCGCAGCAGGCTCGTGTCCCGGCCTCCGATTCACTTTCCCGCCCGGGCGGACGCCGACAGCGGGCGCGGCGGCACCGTTCCACTGCGGCTGGTGCGGCAGAACGGCGCCAGGGCGACGGCGACCGCCAGCGGAATGGGGTGCCGGTCCTCGGGCCGCTTGGCCAGCATCTTCCGCAACACCAGTGGCAGGGTGCGCGGCAGGTCCGGACGCAGGGCCTCGACCGCGGGCGGCTCGGCCGTCTCGTGTTGCAGCAACTTCTGCATCAGCGACTTGCCCGGGAACGGCACCTGGCCGGTCAACAAGAAGTAAAGGGTGCAGCCGAGGCTGTAAATGTCGGCCCGAATGTCCACGCGGCGCGGATCGCGGGCCTGCTCCGGGGCCATGAAGTCCGCCGTACCGACCAAAGCGCCCGGCTGGATCCAGGCGGTGGTGTTCTTCGGCTGGTGGCGCGGCAGATGCACATGCGACAATCCCCAGTCGAGGATCTTAACCACAGCCCGGTCGGATAGCCGGAGCGCGCTTCCCTCGCCCGGCGTGCTCAGGAAGAGATTGGCCGGCTTGATGTCGCGGTGAACCAGGCCGTTCTCGTGAGCGTGCTGCAGCCCCAACGCCGCCTGGCGGATATAGTTGCAGGCGTGCCCTACCGGCAACGGCCCCGACAGCTGCACGAACTTTCCCAGATCGGTCCCCTCCATGTACTCCATCGCCAAAAACCGCCGCGTGCCGGCCTGCCCGACCTCCACTGCCGTCACAATATTCGGGTGGGACAGCCGGGTGACGGCGTGGATCTCCCGCTCGAACTGGTGGACAGCGCTTTCATTGTCGAGGAAGTCGGGGCGGAGGACCTTGAGGGCCACCAAGCAGTGCCGCACGGTGTGCCAGGCCTTGTAAACCTGGCTGATGGCCCCTTCTCCCAGCCGATCCAGGATGCGGCAAGGGCCCAGAACCAGCTCCTGAGCGTGGCCCTGGAGAAGTTGATTGACCTGATAGACCGTCAGCCAGCCGCGCTGGACCAGGTACTTGGCCAGGGTCCGTTCGTCGCGGTAGTGGGGCAGCAGGTGGCGGCGTAGCTCGTCCAGCTGGTCCGGGCTCACCAGCCGACAGTCGTGGAGCAGGTCAACGAACGTGAGGAGGTTGGAAGTGGGCATCAGATCGACCACCACCTTGCCACTGTTCCGCAACGAGGCCGACACGGCGGGGCCTACCCCGGGACACACCGGTCCAAGCGGCCCGGAGCCGTTCGTGTCCGGGACAGGAAGTCCTGGCAGGCACGTGCAGGGGCCGGCAGCCCTGACACGGGGCGATCGACGCGCCAGGGGGCGCACAACGGCCCCATTTCAATATGGACCAGATAACGGCCGGAGTAAAGCAACCGCCCCGCTTTCTTGTCCCTTTGCTCCCGCCTCAGCGGCCCCGGGCGCACCTGGTATAATAGCCCGACCAGCCGTTGCTTCCTTCAGGGACAGTCGATGTATCCCCTTCCTTCGCAGGCGGGGCAACGCCCGCTCACTCCTTTCCGGTCCCAGTTGCTAAAGTGGGTCGGCAGCAAGCAGCGCTTTGCCCATGAGATCGTGGCGGCCTTCCCACCCCGTTTCGGGACCTACTTTGAGCCGTTCCTCGGCAGCGGGGCGGTGCTCGGAACGCTGGCGCCGGTACGGGCGGTCGGGTCGGACGTCTTCAGGCCGCTGATGGAAATTTGGCAAGCCCTGCACGGCGACCCCGACCGGCTGAAGCAATGGTACGCCGAGCGCTGGCAGGCGGTGGCGCGGGGGGACAAGGTTGTCGAGTACGAGCGGATCAAGGCATCCTACAACGCCCGCCCTAACGGCGCCGACCTGGTGTTCCTCTGCCGTGCCTGCTATGGCGGCGTCGTGCGGTTCCGCCAGGCGGACGGTTACATGTCCACCCCGTGCGGCATCCATGATCCGATCCGGCCGGAGGCGTTTGCGCGGCGGGTGGACGAGTGGCGGCGGCGCACCGCGGGGACCGAGTTCCTGCAACTCGATTACCGCGAGGCGATGGCCCGGGCCCGGAAGGGGGATCTGGTCTACTGCGATCCGCCCTACCGGGAGACCCAGCGTATCCTCTACGGCGCCCAGGCGTTTGACCTGGGGGAACTCTTCGAGGCCATCGACCGCTGCCGATCGCGCGGTGTCTACGTGGCCCTGAGCATTGACGGCACCAAGCGCTCCGGCGACCGCATCTGTGATGTTCCCATCCCGGACAGCCTTTTCCAGCGCGAGTTGCTGGTCAACTGCGGCCGGTCGATGTTGCGGCGTTTCCAGCTGGGCGGGCGAACCCTGGAAGGCGAAGTGGTCGCCGACCGGCTCATGCTCACCTACTGAGGCCGCCTCGGCTGGGCCGAGCGCTAAGCCGCAAGCGGCAAGCAAGAGCGCTAAGCTGCAAGCGGCAAGCAAGAGCGCTTTATTTGAGCTGAGCGACGCGGGCCAAGTCCTCTTCCTTGCCGGCGACCAGGAGGGTGTCCGACTCTTTCAGGACCATGTCGGGATCGGGGGCGGCGATCATTTGGTCGGCCAGTACGTCATGCAGGGCAACCACGGTGATGCCGTAGCGCCGCCGCAGCTCCAGCTGCCGCAGCGTCTTGCCGATCCACTCCTCCCGCACCGCCATCTCTTGCATGCTGAAGCCCATGCCGAGCCGGACGTAGTTCAACACCGCCGCCCCCGACAGCCGCGCCCCCAAGGCCAGTGCCGAGTCGCGCTCGGGGAAGACCGTCTCGGTGGCGCCGATCCGCTCCATCACCCGGGCATGGTCGCGCGAGATCACCTTGACATAGACGTCCCGGACGCCGAGGTCGCGGAGGGCCAAGGTCGCCAGGATGCTGGCGGTGAGGTCGTCGCCGGTGCTGACGACTCCCGCATCGGCCCCACGGGCGCCGACGCGCTCCAGGGCTTCGAGGCTTCGGCCATCAGCCACCGCGGCCCGGGTGACGTGAGGGGCGATCCGGTCTACCGCTTCCTCCCGCGGGTCAACGGCGATCACCTCGTGTCCCTGGGCGTGCAGGGCCTCGGCCACGCTCGCTCCGAAATTCCCCAGACCGATCACCACGAAACGCTTCATCAGAAGTCCCTCGCTTGGCCGATCTCTCAGCCGACCACCACATCCTCATAAGCATACCGGAGCGGCCCGCCTCGACGGCGCACGGCCAGGGCAGCCGCGAAGGTCAACGGGCCGACCCGACCGAGGAACATCAATAGGATCGCCACTCCCTTCCCCGCCGGTGTCAGATTCGGCGTCAGCCCCGTGGACAGGCCGACGGTGTTGAAGGCGCTGACCGCTTCGAACATGTGGTCGAGGAATCGGCCGTGCGTCTCCGTCACCGTCAGCACGAAGATGCAGATGGTCACCAGGCCGAAGGCGACCACGAACAGTCCCACGGCCCGCTCGACGGTTTCTTCACGCACGGATCGGCTCCAGAAACTGGTCACTTCCTGCCCGCGGAAGCGTGACCACGCCACAAGGCCCAGTAACGCGAACGTGGTGGTCTTGATGCCGCCGGCAGTCGAACCGGGCGAGCCGCCGACCATCATCAGTAGGATGGTCAGGAAGTTGGCCCCCTCCGATGCCCGGCCGTAGTCAATGGTGTTGAACCCGGCCGTCCGGCAGGTGACGCTCATGAACAGGGCGTTGACCACCCGATGACCGATCGGCAGCTCGGCAAGCGTATCGTCCCATTCGAGCACGCCAAACAGCAGCCAGCCGACCGCGAGCAGGACTGCGGTGGTCGTCAGCACGATCCGGCTGTGCAGCGACAACCGGAAGATCCGCCGGGCCCGCCCTGCCCGGAAACGCAGGTAAAGCTCTTCCAGTGTCAAAAAGCCGAGGCCGCCGGCGACGATCAGGAGCATGAGGACGACCAGATTGACAGGCTCCCTCTGGGCCCCGACCAAATTGTCGGAGAAGGTTGAGAAGCCGGCGTTGCAGAAGGCGCTGACGGAATGAAACAGCGCCGGCCAGGCAGCCTCCCGCCAGCCTAGCCGCGGAATCCAGAACAGGTAGAGCAACACTGCTCCCACCAGCTCGAAGCCGAAGGTGAACAGGACGACATCGCGGATCAGCCGCCGCGGGTCGATCTGAGGCGCTGCGTCCAGCCCCCCGGTGGATAGCGCCTGGTGCCGCAGCGACAGCCGCCGTCCCAACGCCACGATGATCAAACTGGTGAAGGAGATCACCCCCAGCCCGCCGAGCTGGATCAGGAGAAGGATGAAGGCCTGGCCTCGGGGCGTGAAGTAGGTCGCGGTATCAACCACCGTCAGGCCGGTGACACAGGCGGCGCTGGTAGCGGTGAAGAGGGCATCCAGCCAGCCGAGCGGCTCGCCGGTGTACAGCCCGGGAAGAGTTTTGAGTCCAAGGGTGCCGAGCAGGACGAGCAGAGCGAAGGAGCCGACGAAAAGCTGCGGTGCAGTAATCCGCTGCCACAGCGACGGAGTGCGCACCAGGTAAACATCCCAGCGGCGCGTGAGGGTCGGTGGCGAAGGTCTCATACGTGGGGACGACCGCCGGAGAGGTTGGCCGGGACCAACGCGAGCCCGTGCCGGGGCACCGTCTTTGCCAGGCGCCACGGAACAAGCCTACGGAAAACTCGCCCGGTGAGCAACCTCCCCCGGCCGCCCGAATGGGGCCCCGGCGGGGGCACGTGCCGCCGGACCCCGACCCGAGTATCATTGCCCCGGACAACCACCCACAAACAGGAAGGCGATCAGAACGATGGGCAACGGCAAGCCCAGCAGCAGGGCAAGCAGCCCCCACTTGATGTCGGCCGGGCGCGGAAGGTTGTTGCGGATCATGCCTCGACTCCTTCACCGAGTTGCTACGATGTACCTGAAAGAGGCTCCCGAAGAGCCTCCGCAATTGCGGAGATATACGTGCAAATGATATGCCGGGACCGTCATGCTTTTCAGCGTCGCCGACGACTGTGTCCGCCTCGGCCTGCGGGCCGGGGCCATTGTGTTCCGCGACCTACATGTCACTGCCGCGGCGGCCGAGCTGCGGGCGGCAATCGTGGAGGAGGCGCAAGCCCTCCAGGCCCGGTACGCCGACGCCGCTGCCGTCCGGGCCGCCCCGGAGGTAGCCGCCTTCCAGGAGTTGCTCCGCCAGGTGGGCGTCAATCCACGCAAGGTCCAGCCCTCGCTGGAGCGCCTCCTCACCTTCGCGCTAAAGCGCGGCGATTTACCCGCGGTCAACAGCCTGGTGGACGCCTACAACCTGGTCTCGGTCCGGTCGCGCCTGTCGCTTGGCGCCCATGACCTTGACCGGATCGCTCCTCCCGGCACCCTGCGGCTGCTGACCGGGGCCGAGTCATTCACACCGCTGGGCCGGACCGAGCCGGTGCCGGTCGGGGCAGGGGAGTATGGGTACGTGGACGCAGCCGGCCGGGTCCTGTGCCGCCTCGACGTCCTCCAGGCCGAGTTCAGCAAGGTGACGACCGACACAGTCAACGCCCTGCTGATCATCGAGGGGACAGCTGCACATTCTCCTGATGTCCTGCGGCGGGCCTTTACCGACGCGATCGAGCTGGTGACTCGCCACTGCGGAGGAAGCGCGGAGGTGATCGCCTTCCCCGCATCAACGACGGATCTCTGATCCAAGCAAGTCCGGAGCGCCAGCGCCGGGTCCTCCGAGCCCGGAGCGCCAGCGCCGGGTCCTCCGAGCCCGGAGCGTCAGCGACGGGTCACACCGCCCCCAGTTCACTGGAGCGGATGGCCTTGAGCACCGCTTCCTGGTCCGCCTCCAGGTGGTCCCGGCCCAGGCAGAAAAAGATGCCGCTGATCACCATGGCTGGGACGGTAATCGCCAGGCCCCAGAACAGGCCCTGCCGGGTGTCGGTGTATGCCCGCGCCCAGTCGGACACGGCGCCCATCAGGTATGGCGAGGGGATGTCTCCCAGGAGATGGATGAAGAAGGTGTTCACGGCGAACGCTGCCGCCCGGATGCGGGGAGCGGTCACGTTGACGATGATTGCGTTTGACGGTCCATAGTTCAACAGCGCCAACGTCAGCCCGACCAGGATGCTGCCGAAGATCAGGACGGGGCCGCCGCCGTAAAGCGCCGCCAACAGGGCCAGCAGGATGAACGGCACTGCGGCCAGCATCGACACGCCGGACATCAGGAAGTAGGCCCCCCGATAATTCCGGGCCAGCCGGTCGGCCAACCAGGCGCCCAGCGGCGTGCCGACCAACCCGCTGACGACCACCACGATTCCCAGCCCCAGGTTGGCGTCGTGCAGCGACAGGACCGGCCGGCCGTTCCCAGTGGACAGGAATTTGGGCGTCCAGACTTGCAAGCCCCCCAGCGCGAAGGTGAGCATGGCCATGGCCAGGAGGTTGTAAAGGTACGAGCGATTGCGGAACAGGGCGGCATAGATCGGCCAGGAGAGCGGCAGCGCCTCATGCCGGGCGCGCTGCTCCTCGTCCACGTCTTCGGTGGCGCCGCGGCGCGGCTCCGGCAGCAATAGGGCCGCCAGCGCCACCGCCAAGCCGGGGAGACCGACCACGAAGAAGGCCATCCGCCAACCGCGGCTCGCCTCGTCGAATTGCTGGCCGGTTACCGCGGTCAGCCCACGCTCGATAAGCGGCAACACCGTCAGCCGATCGTGGTGGGTGTAGATGCCGCCGCCCAGCAAGTAGCCCAAGGCCGCGCCGACCGGGATGGCGACGTAAAAGAGGGCCAGGGCCCGCCCACGCCGCTCGCGCGGGAAAAAGTCGGCGATCAGGGTCGGAGCCAGGATGGCGTAACTGGCCTCACCGATGCCCAGCACGCTCCGCGCCAGCAGCATCTGCGGGTAAGTCTCGACAAGCCCGGAGGCGAACGTGGCCAGACTCCAGACGGCCACGCCGGCCGTGAGGAGGTATTTCCGCGTCATCCGGTCGCCCAGCCAACCCATGACCGGGCTGAAGACGGCATAACTGATGAAGAAGATGGTGGTCAGGAAGCCGCCAGCGGCGTCGTCTTCTTCGATCCCCAGCGACTGCTGCACCGGCCCGAGCACCGCCGCCAGGATGAAACGGTCGATGTAGTTGAGCAGGTTCATCGCGAACAGGGCGGCCAGCACCCAGTACGCGGCGGCAGATGCCTTCCCGGCGGGGCTTCCCATCATGGCAGGGTCCTTTCCGGCTGGGGACCTGAGCGACCGCGGAGCCGCGGCCGGCCGCGTGATTGTAGAGCATGCCGCCGCCGCACCCAACAGGAATTCGCTTGTACCGCTCTGGCCCTCGTGGTTGAAATGGGAAATGGATATGATATCCGAGCCCGGAGCGTCAGCGACGGGTCCTCCGAGCCCGGAGCATCAGCGACGGGATTCAGACAGAGGAGGAACCACCATGGCAACCCGTGTCCGTTGGTTGGGCCACGCCGCCCTGCTCGTCGAGAGCGACGGCCAGCGCATCCTGATTGACCCCTTCCTGAGCGGCAATCCCGCGGCCGCCGTCAAACCCGACGAGGTGCCGGCCGACTTCATTCTGGTTTCGCACGGCCACGGTGATCATGTCGGCGACACCGTCGCCATCGCCAAGCGCACCGGCGCCACCGTGATCTGCAACTACGAGATCAGCGACTGGATGCAGAAGCAGGGGCTGAAGAAGGTCCACGGCCAGCAGCACGGCGGCAGCCACGCCTTTGCCTTTGGCCGGGTCAAGCTCACCCTGGCCTTCCACGGCTCGGTCCTGCCCGACGGGACCTACGGCGGCAACCCCTGCGGTTTCCTGCTCTACCTCAAGGACGGCAAAAAGATATACGCCGCCCAGGACACGGGCCTGTTCGGCGACATGAAACTGATCGGCGAGGAAGGGTTGGACCTGGCCGTCCTGCCGATCGGCGACAACTACACGATGGGCCCCGACGACGCCTTGCGGGCAGTGCAGCTGCTGGAGCCGAAGAAGGTGCTGCCGATCCACTACAACACCTGGGACCTGATCGCCCAGGACGCCAACGCCTGGGCCGAGCGCGTCCGCCAGCAGACCAAGGCGCAGCCGGTCGTCCTCCAACCGGGGGAGTGGATGGAGGTATGAGGATTCATCCACTCCGGACGCGGATTGAATCTTGAGATACGCTGGATGGCCGCTGTTGAACTCCACCAGGTGACCAAGCAGTATCCCAATGGCGTCCTCGCCGTCCGCGACCTGAACCTGACCGTTGCCGAGGGCGAGTTGGTGGTCCTGGTTGGGCCGTCCGGCTGCGGCAAAACCACTACCTTACGCCTGATCGCCGGTCTGGAAGAACCCACCGCTGGCATCGTCTCCATCGCCGGCCGGGTGGTCAACGGCCTGCCGCCGCACCGCCGCGACGTGGCAATGGTCTTCCAGCGGCCCGCCCTCTACCCCCACCTGAACGTGCGCGACAACCTCGCCTTCGGCCTCCGCCTCCGCCGGCCGTTCCTTCGACGCCGCATCAGTGGTGATTCGGAAGTCGTTGTCAGCGAAAAGATTGTGGCCGAGCGCGTGGCCGAGGCCGCCCGAATGCTCGACCTGGAGGAGCTGCTCAACCGACGGCCCGACCAGCTTTCCGGCGGCCAGCAGCAGCGGGTCGCCCTGGGGAGGGCTGTCGTCCGTCGCCCCGCCGTCTTCCTGCTTGATGAGCCGCTCGCCGGGCTTGATCCCCCCCTGCGGAATGAAATGCGACGGGAGTTGCACTTGCTCCATCGGCGTCTAGCCATCACAATGATATATGTAACCCACGACCAGGTGGAGGCGATGGCGCTGGGCGACCGCGTCATCGTCCTGGATCGAGGGGTCATCCAGCAGGCGGACCGGCCGCGGGTGCTGTACCAGCGGCCGCGCAACCGGTTCGTCGCCGGGTTCATCGGCTGGCCGTCGATGAGTTTCATTGACGGGGAGTTGATCGGCCGGGATGGCCACCTCGGTTTTTCCGCCTGGGGATGGTGGCTCCCCTTGCTGCCCGAACAGGAGCGGGTCCTAGCCCCCCATGCCGGGCGGCCGGTGACGCTGGGCATCCGGCCGGAGCACGTGCGGATTGCAGCTCCCCAAGCGGGCCCCGCCATCTCGCTGGAAGTGGTATTGGTTGAGCCGTTGGGCGGCGGGTCGCTTTGGACTCTTCGCCGGGGAGGCTGGCAGCTGACAGCCCTGGTCGGCGGCCCCCCCGCGGACCAACCGCCGGTGGGACAGACGGTGGAAGTGAGTTGGGACATGCGGCAGGCTCACTGGTTTGATCGGTCGAGCGGCGTCTGCCTGGGCCTGGGCGGCCCGGAAGGGTGACGCCCCCGGTGCGCTCCCGACGCGGGAGGGCAAAAGTGGGCTGGCCCCACTTTTTTTTGTTTCCTCGCCATTGGTCGTTCGTCATTGGTCATTCGGCAAGACCAGGGGACGAATGACCAACGACGAATGACTACGGACGACGAACTATGAAGGGCGATGATCTGCTCCGAGGCGTGAACCTGATGCACCAGGAGAAGAACATCTCCAAGGAGGTGATCTTCGAGGGCATCGAGGCCGCCGTTCACCTGGCCATCCAGAAGCATTACGGCGACGAGGAAGGAATCGTGGTCAGCATCGACCGCGAGACGGGCGAGATCCATGCCCAGAAGGGGGAGGAGGTCATCGACCCCGAGGTGCTCGGCCGGATCGCGGCCCAGGCGGCCAAGCAGGTCATGATCCAGAAGATCCGCGAGGCCGAGTGCAACGCCGTCTTCGACGAGTACGCTGCCCAGAAGGGGGACCTGGTCCACGGCACCGTGCAGCGCTTCGAAGGAGGCTCGGCCATCGTCACCCTGGGCCGGTCAGAGGCAATCCTCCCCAAGAGCGAGCAGATCCCCGGCGAGACCCACCACGTCAATGACCGCATTAAGGCGGTCATCCTCGATGTGCGCAAGGTCGGCCACCGGGTCAAAATCGTGCTGTCGCGTACCCACCCCGACTTTGTCCGCCGCCTGTTCGAGAACGAGATCCCCGAGATCGCCGACCACACCATCGAAATCAAGGCGATCGCCCGGGAGGCCGGCTACCGCAGCAAGGTCGCTGTCTCCAGTATCGACACCAAGGTCGATTGCGTCGGCGCCTGCGTCGGCGTCCGCGGCAGCCGCATCAAGAACATCGTGGACGAGTTGGGCGGCGAGCGGATCGACATCGTCCGCTGGAACGAGTCGCTTCACGTGCTCATCCCCTACGCCTTGCAGCCGGCCCAGATCGAGGAGGTCTTCCTCTACTCGCGGCTGGGGCGGGCCATTGTCCTGGTCAAGGAAGACCAGTTGTCGCTGGCCATCGGCCGGCGCGGCCAGAACGTCCGCCTGGCCAGCAAGTTGGTCGGCTGGGACATCGAGATCATGACCCATGAGGAGCTGAACGAGAGCATCGAGAAGGCGGAGAACTGGTTTAGCCAGCTGCCGCACGTCACCCCCAAGATGATCGAAACCTTCATCGAGGAAGGGTTCCTCTCCTACGAGGACCTCTACCTGACGCTGGAGCCGGCCCAACTGGCCGAACTGGCCGGCGTCACCGAGGAGCAGGCCGAGGAGATCCTCGCCTTCGCTGAGGAGGCCGCCGAGCGGGTCGAAGAGGAATCCCGGGTTGCCCGGGCGGCGGAGGAGCAACGGGGCGAGCCGGCGCCGATTCGGCCGACGCCTGCCGAGCGGGCCGCCGAGATCCTCCCCGGCGAGGGGCCGGTCCGCCAGCCCGAGGCCAAGCCGACGCTGGAGAGCCTGTTCGGCCCCGACGTGGCCAGCCGACCGGAGGAAGCCCCCCTCAGCGCCGCCCAGGTGTTCGGCGAGGGCACGCCTCCTGCCCCGACCAAGCCGCCCGACGAGGCCAACGAATGACCCCGAACCGGGGCGGCCGTTTTCCAGGCTTGCATGCCGTGGCCGCATTGAAGCCAGAAGTCCGGGGCGGTTAAAATGGGGAGAGTGTTTTCTACGGCGGAGATGCCGTGGCCGCATTGAAGGAAGGAGTCCAAGGCGGTTAAAATGAACAGGGGCGTTTTCCACGGCTGACCTACCGTGGCTGCGCTGAAGGAAACAAAATAAGGACGGACGGCCAAAGCCGAAAGCAGTACGGAGTTCCGCTTGCA
>DATLYH010000088.1:0-9490 GCA_035575035.1 Gemmataceae bacterium | reverse complement strand
CGAGTGCCGGAGCAACCACCGCCGCTCCGACCGGCAGCGCGGTCATCCTCGGCACGCCCAGCTACATGGCCCCCGAGCAGGCCGGCGGTCGGGCCGCGGCCGTCAGCCCGGCCACCGACCTCTACGCCCTGGGGACGATCCTGTACGAGATGTTGACGGGCCGGCCGCCATTCCAGGCGGCGACGCCGTTGGACACACTCCAACGGGTGCGGACCGAGGAACCGGTCCCCCCTTCGCGCCTCCAGCCGAAAGTGCCGCGCGACCTGGAAACGATCTGCCTGAAGTGCCTTGAAAAGGAACCGGCCCGCCGTTACCCGACTGCCGAGGCCCTGGCCGACGACCTCGCCCGCTTCCGGGAGGGCCGGCCGGTGCAGGCGCGGCCGGTGGGGCCGGCGGCCCGGCTGGGGCGCTGGTGCCGCCGCCGGCCGGTGCCTGCTGCTCTGGCCGCGGCACTGGCGCTGGTGGTGGTCCTGGGCTTCGCCGCGGTCACCTGGCAGTGGCGCCGGGCCGACGACAACTTCCGCCGCGCCGAGGCCAACTTCACCGAGGCCGAGCGGCAGCGGCAGCAGGCTGAGGAAAACTTCCGCCAGGCCTTCGAGGCCGTGGCTGATTTCACCGACGTCCACCGCCATCCGCTCCTCGAAGCCCCCCGCATGCGGCCGGTGAAGAAGGAGTTGTTCGAGAAGGCGCTGAAGTATTATCAGAGCTTTGTCCGCCAGCGCGGCGGCGATTCGGCGCTGGAGCTGGAGCTGGCCAACGCCTATGTCTGGACCGGCAGCATCGTGGCTATCCTGGGCTCCCCAGCCGAGGCCCTGACCGCTTACGAGCAGGCCCGCGCCCTTTATGAGAAGATCACGACGGAGCAGCCGGACCGGGACGACCTGCGGGCGCTGCTGGCGCACTGCTATTGCCGCCTGGGTTGGCAGCAGCACCTGATGGAGCGTCCGGACGAGGCCCTGCACTGGTGCCGCCGGGCCTGCGAGATCCTGGAACAGCTTGCCCCCACTGACTGTTTCCTCCGGATCAAGGGAATCAAGGGCTCGCCCGACGCCTGGCTCAAGGACCGCCTGGTGCTGGCCCGCCAGGCCCTCGGCGGAGTGCACCAGGCCCGCGGAGAGGTTCCCCAGGCGATTGCGGTATACGAGCAGGCGGCCCGGCTCGGCGAAGAGCTCGTCCGGGAAGTCCCGGAGGAACCCGGTTACGGAAGCCGACTGATCTTCACCTATCAGCGACTGAGCGAGCTATACCGGGCGGACAATCGGCCGGACCAGGCCCGGCAGGCCGACCAACGGGCGGCGAGCCTGGGGCCGGGACCCGGAGCGACGGCCCTTCCCGGGACCGGCCTCTCGGCCACAGCGGCCGAGCAATATCATTCCCTCGCTCGGGAATACCGCGCCGCCAATCAACTCCCCGAAGCGCTCCAGTCCTATCAGCGGGCCGTGGCGGTCTGGGAAGGAATGGTGCAGGCCGGTCAGGTTGGCCTGGCCCGGAGTCAGTGGGAAGTCGGCGAGGTGTACTACGCGCTCGGTCAGAAGCCGGCAGCGCTTCGCACCCTCCAGGAGAACTGTCGCCTGTTGGAGGAATTGGTCCGTCAGCGCCCCCTGGACGAGAAGGCCCAGCGCTTGCGGGCACAAAGCCTCTACTGGCTCGGCAAGCTGCTGGCCGAGAGCAATCAGCCGGCGGAAGCCGTCCACTCCTACCGCAGCGCGGCCGAGGTTTACGAACAGATGATCAATGCTCAGCCCCAGGACCATTCCTTGCGGCGCACGCTGGCCGCCTGCTACCACAACCTGGGGCGGCTATACGCCGACACCGGGGAGCCCGGATCGGCCCTTGGCCATTACCACCGAGCCGTCGCCCTGCGGGAGCAGCTCTGCCGCGATGAGCCGGCCGGCGTGGATCATGTCAGCGACCTGGGCGGGACCTGGATGCGGCTCGGCCTGCTGCTGGAGGGACTGGGCCGCCACGAGGAGGCGGTGCAGGCATTCCGGGAAGCGGCCGACAAGCACCGGGAGGCCGCCCGGCGCGCGCCCGGTGAGGAGCGCTACTTGCAACAACTCCACACCGATGAGCAGCACCTGGAACGTCTGAAGCGGTCCGCGGCCCCTTCCCGCTGAAGCGACGGCCTTGCGGAAGGTCGCGCGTCATTGTCTGGCGCCCGGAAAGCGCTTAAACTGGCCGGTTGAGAAAACCCCGGCTGCCCGCTTGGCTCCGGCGGGGTGTCCCGGGGGCTCATTCAACCGAGAAGGCGTTCATGTCGTCAACGGTCAACTCGTGGGCCGGCTGGCTGCGGCGAAATCTCCGGTGGTCCGACAGCCGGGAATCCTGGTTCGAACGGCTCGGTGTCGCCCTGGTGCTGATCACGGCGGCCTTTGCCTTTTTCGTCGGCGGGCGGTTGGCCTTGTCGCAGCGGGTGCTGCTCTGGGGCCTGGTCCTGATGATGCTGGCGGTGCTGCTGCGGCGCGGCTGGCTGAAGCTGTTCGGCCCGGTCCTCTTCTACGACCTGATGCGCGTCGCCCGGCGCAGCCGTTACTTCCTCATCCGCAGCCTCTACGGCTTCGTGCTGCTGGCGGTCCTGAGCTGGCTCTGGTTCATCTGGTACATGGAGGGGCGCTACCACACCCTCAGTCCCAGCGACATGGCGGCATTCGCCGGCTCCTTCTTCTACACCTTCATGACCATCCAGTTCCTGGTCGTCACCCTGCTGACGCCGGCCTACACCGCCGGGGCCATCAGCGACGAAAAGGAGCGGCGGACGCTGGAATTCCTGCTGGCCACCGACCTGCGCAACCGCGAGATCGTGCTCAGCAAGCTGCTGTCGCGGCTAGCCAACCTCACCCTGCTGCTCCTGGTCGGGCTGCCCATTCTCGGTTTTCTTCAGTTCCTCGGCGGCGTCGATCCCGGATTGGTGCTGGCGGGGTTCGCGGTCACCGGCCTGACCGTGCTCAGCCTGGCCGGCCTGAGTATTTTCTTTTCAGTCCTGGTCCGCAAGTCGCGTGACGCCATTGTGCTCACCTACCTGACGGCGGCCGGCTACGTCATCCTGGCTTCCTCCAGCCTACTGTTGCTGCATCTGCCCAGCGTCGCCTCGTTCCCTTCCACCGCCGGCTGGAGCAGTCCGGTGACGGTGCAGGATCTGGTGGAATGGCTGAACGCCGGCAACATCATCGCGCAGTTGATCAACCTCTCGGGCGGGGTGGCCGGCGGTACCCCGTTGGACGAGTCGTTGCCGAAGGCCCTGCGGGGCTACGCCCTTTTCCACGGCGGCGTGGCGCTGATCTGTGCCGTCTGGGCGGTCCTCCGGCTGCGGGCGGTCTTCCTGAGCGAAACCTACGACAAGCCGCAGCGGGCAGCGCGAGGAGTACGGCGATGGCTGCGGCCGCCGGTCGGCGACCATCCGATGCTGTGGAAAGAAATCTTCGCCGAGCCCCGGATGCGTTTTCACTGGGTGGTGCGGATTTTCCTCGCCTTGCTCATCGTGGCCAGCTTCGTGCCGGTCGGCTTCATCCTGGCCGAGTTCATGGACCGCTACCTGTTCGCCGGCTCCTGGCGCGGCTGGGGAGACCCGTGGAGGGAGCTGCGCGAAGCGATGAATGTCTGGGTGCGGCTGGTCGGCACCGTCGTGGCGTGCCTGCTGCTCTTGGGCGTGGCCGTGCGGGCCTCCAGCAGCATCGGCGTCGAGCGCGACCGGCAGACGTTCGACAGCCTGCTGACCAGCCCGCTGGACAGCACCACCATCCTGTTCGCCAAATGGCTGGCGAGCATCCTGAGCGTGCGCTGGGGGTGGCTCTGGCTGGGGGCCATCTGCGCGCTGGGGCTGATCACCACCGGGCTGCACCCGCTGGCCGTGCCGCTGCTCCTGGCCGCCTGGCTGATCTATGCCGCCTTCCTGGCCACCATCGGGGTCTGGTTCTCGATGGTCAGCCGGACCACCCTGCGGGCGACGCTCTGGACGCTGCTGACCACGGTGGGGGTGGCGATCGGCCACTGGTTGATCTGGGCCTGCTGCATCCCTTTGCTCATCATCGGCAGCTCGGGCCCGGGCCCGGCCTTCGGCGACTTCCTGGAGTGGGTGTCGAAGTTCGAGGCGTTCGGGCTGACGCCGCCGGTGACGCTGGGGTTCCTGGCCTTCAGCGGCGAGGAATTCGAGTACCATTCATGGCGGCGAAACGAGGGGCTGGAATTCCTGGCCTGTGCCATCATCGGCCTGCTCCTCTATGCAGGAGTGACGGCGTTCCTGTGGGGAGGGGTCAGTATCCGCTTCCGCCAGCTGACCGGCCGGACGCCTATCCGGCCCCGTCGCTCACGCTCCGGGCTCGGATGACCCGTCGCTCACGCTCCGGGCTCGGATAGGACCCGTCGCTCACGCTCCGGGCTCGGATGACCCATCGCTCACGCTCCGGGCTCGGATAGGACCCGTCGCTCACGCTCCGGGCGCGGATGACCCGTCGCTAACGCTCCAGGCGCGGAATGATTCTTTCAGAGCCCGGAGCGTCAGCGACGGGCCCCGTCGCTAATGCTCCGGGCTCGGACCGCCTTTTTGTCTTCCCTTAATTCCTGGAAATCGCTACCGTGACGGCGGTTATGGGCCTTTTGGGAGGGATGCGGATGTCCACGGAAAAGCCAAGGTCCTTGCTCCGGCTCGAATACGAGAAGGCGGCGGAAGAATACTTGCGCAGCCTACCCTTGGAGCATTTCATGGAAGCGACCTCGCAGGCTACCCAGCGGAAGATCACCCTGGAGAGCCTTGACCTGGTGCATGCCCGGCGGCCCGATGTCCAGGTCTTCAACGAATTGCTGGTCCAGTATCCCGCTGGTCGGCAGCGCAAGCCTCGGCAGGTGGTGCCGGACAACATGATCGTTGTCTGGAAGGAACCGATCAAGGCCAAGGGCAGCTTTGACCTCCCCTTGCAGCCCACCGGCCCGTTCTGCGTGATGGAGTACGTGTCGAAGTACACCCAGCGCAAAGACTACGACGACAACTTCGTCTGCTATGAGCGCGAGCTGAAGGTGCCGTACTATTTGCTGTTCTATCCGGACGAGGAGGAGCTGACGCTGTACCGCCACACAGGAAGGAGGTACGTCACGGTGACGCCCAACGAGCATGGGCGCTATCCAATCTCCGAGTTGGAACTGGAGGTGGCCCTGCTCGACGGCTGGGTGCGCTACTGGTATCAAGGCAAGTTGCTGCCGCTGCCCGCCGAACTCCAGCGCGACTTGGACGAGGCCCGACGACAAGCCGACGAGGCTGCCCGCCGGGCGGAGGAAGCGGGGCGCCGCGCCGACGAGGCCGCCCGCCGGGCAGAGGAAGCGGGGCGCCGCGCCGACGAGGCAACCCGCCGGGCGGAGGAAGAGCACCAGGCGCGGCTGGCGGCGGAGCAGGAGTTGGCCCAACTCCGGGCCCAGCTCGACCAGGCACGGCGGCCTCGGAGGAACTCGTCGTGAGCCGCGAATGCGCTCATCAGGCATCCCGAAAACAGCGAGGCCCGGCTTGGCGAAGCCGGGCCTCGGGAGTCCTTTTCCGTCGAATCGGGGGCTGTTTCACCGTCCCCCCTTCTTGAGGTGCTTGTCAAAGAACCCCACAATCAGCTGCATGCTCTCCGGGCTGTTGAATTCCTTGCCGCCGTGGCCGGCGCCTTCCAGTTTCTTTATCGTCACCTCCACACCGGCCTTCTGAAGGGCCTCAGCCAACCGCTCGCTCTGGTTCAGAGGTACGAGCTTGTCCTCGGTGCCGTGCATGATCAAGAAGGGCGGATCGTCCTTGCTGACATGCGTCACGGGGCTGGCCAGGGCTGCCTTCTCCTTGTTCTGCGATACCGGGCCGCCCAAGAGCTGCGCCACCGGGTTGTCCGCACCATCCCGGCCGGCCATCTGCGTGAAGTCGGTCGGCCCGAACCAGTCCACCACCGCCTGCACTCGGCTCGACTGCTCCGAATTGCCCAGTTTGCCCTCCAACTCCTTGACGTCGCCGGCCGTTCCAAGCAGTGCAACCAGGTGGCCGCCCGCCGAGGCGCCCCAGACGCCGATGTGGTTGGGATCGAGGCCGTATTTCTTGGCATTGGCCCGCAGCCAACGGATGGCCGCCTTGCAGTCCTCGATCTGGGCTGGGAACTTGGCGTGCTGGCTCAGCCGGTAGTTGATGCTGGCCACCGCATAGCCCCGGCTCACCAGCGGCACGGCCGGGCAGCGCTCTTTACTCCCCTGCCGCCAGGCGCCGCCATGCACCCAGACGACCAGCGGCAGCGGGCCATCGGCCTTTTCGGGCAGGTACAGGTCAAGCTTCTGCCGTTCGTGGCCGCCTGGGACATACTCCAGGTCGCGGTGGACCTTGGTGCCGGGCGGCACAGCCGGTGCTTTCTCTTGGGCCGGAGCGGTTAGCGCTCCGCCGAGCAAGGCCGCCAGCGCGATCAGGACAAGTCGTTGGTGCCTCATCGTGGACCCTCCTGAGGAAACTGTCCGGGATGCGAATCCCGCGAGGCCGCGACGGCGCGGCCTGGACTTGTTGTATGTCCTTCGCCGGGCGAACGGCTACCGCCCTGGTGCCGGATCCCAGGACTTGCCTGGGGAGCATGGGCCGGGCGGGCAATCCCTCCCATGTGCCGCCGGCCGCCGGGCCGGCGGCACCACACGGATGGACAACCTGTCTCGACCCAACCCTCGTTTGATCCCACGCAAAGTGGGTCAGTTGATCCGGCTGCTGTAAGGGGAGGATGTACGCGGCAGCGCAGGAGTGTTGGTCGGCGGGACCGGACGGGCAGATGGGCGCGGTGAAGGGACGCCGGTTTCAGGAGTGGTGCGGGCCGATGGCCGTGGAACTGGGGGCACCTCGCTGACGGCAGGCGGAAGGTCCGACGGCGCAGGAGAGGCAGCCTCGTAGGCAGCAGGGACGGTCCCTGACGGGGCAGCAGAGGCCAGGTCAAGCTCGGCCAGCAGCTGCTGTGCGGGAAGCAGCTGTGGATCCTTCGCAATCGCCTTCCACAGGTGCTCTCGGCTCAGGTCGTCTTGCCGCATGTGATGGAGCATGCGAGCGAGGTTGTAGTGGGCCTTGGCCTCGCCGTCAGTCTTGGTGAAGCAAGTCAGGCTCTCCTCGTAGCGGCCGGCCCGGGCCAGGCAGTAGCCCAGGTTGTGGGCCGCCTGCCGGTTCTCCGGGTCGAGATCAACCGCCTTGCGCAGGCACTTCAGCGCCGGCTCCCACTCCTTCCGGCGAGCGTAGCACATACCCAACTCGCTCCAGACTGCCGGGTCCTTGCCGTGATGTTTCAGCGCCTTCTGATAGGTCGCCACCGCTCGCTCGTGGTCTCCCAACGAGGTGTAAAGGCGTGCCAGGGCCAGCGCCGCGGGCAGGTTCTTGGGGTCGATTTGCAGGGCCTGCTGGTACATCTTGCGGGCCCGGTCGCGGAGTTCCTCCTGCTCCGCTGGCGAGCGCTGGGGCGACCGGGCCTCCGACTCGCAGAGCCGGCCGTACTCGACGCAGGTCTTGGCCCGGGGTGTCCGCTTGGGCAGCTCCCGCTCCGGGCGCATGTCGGCCAGGGCGTCCGACGGGGCCAACTCCGAGTGCGTCTTCCGCAGCGAGCAGCCCAGCACCCCGCCCAGCAGGGCCAGTCCCAACACCACCGACCGGCGACAGTCCATAATCCACCCCGCGAAAGTGGGAGAACGGCACAAAACCGCGAACGCTGACGCGCCGGCGCAAGGGGGCTCACTTGAACTCGGTGATGAAACTGGCCGAGGCTTCGACCATGAGGTCGCGCGTCAGCTGGACAGGCTGTTTACGGAATCGGCAAATCGACTGCACGATCTCCAATAAATCTCGGCAGTCGCTGGCCCGCGGGTTCCGGTCGCGCGAGTAATAGCGCTCGTACAGGTAATCAATCGCCTCCTTGCACGGGTTCATCCCCAGCCGCTTGACGACCCCGTTGAAGATCCGTTCATAGACATCCCGCGTCGGGGCCTCGACCTCGACCTTGTGACGGATGCGGCGGAGGAAGGCGTCGTCCACCAAGGCCTTGGGGTCGAGGTTGGTCGAGAAGATGGTGAGCTGCTCGAAGGGCACTTCGAACTTCTTACCCGACGCCAGCGTCAGGAAGTCGCGCCGCTCCTCCAACGGCAGGATCCAGCGGTTGAGCAACTCCTTGGGGCTGCACAGCTGCCGGCCGAAGTCGTCGATCAGGAAGATGCCGCCGTTGGCCTTGACGTGCAGCGGCGCCTGGTAAAAGTTCGACTCCGCGTTGTAGCGGAGGTCAAGCATGGACAGATTCAGCTCGCCGCCCGTCACCACCACCGGCCGGCGGATGCGCACCCAGCGGGCGTCCACGGCGCCGGTGTTGAGCAGTCGGCGGATGGTCGCTTCGTTGTCGTCCAGACGGTCCAGGTCGTTCTCCTCCGACGCCTGGTGAACAGCCTGGTCGTAGACCGTGATGATGCTGTTCTCGGTGAGGAAGGCATAGGGGACGTAAATCTCGCCGCCGTGGGTGTTCATGAACTCGCCGATGGCCCGGGCAATGCTGGTCTTGCCGTTGCCCGGCGGGCCATAGATGAACACCGACTTGCCACTGACGATGGCGGGGCCGATGGCGTTGAAGAGATCGTCCTTGATGACCAGATGAGTGAAGGCGCTGCGCAGGGCGTCGGGAGTAACCGTGATGCCGGTGACCGCCTGGCGGTAGGTCTGCTCGATGTAGTCTTCCAGCGGCACCGGGGCGGGGCCGACATAGGCGCACAACTGAAGCGCGTCCTGGGCACGGCGGCGCCCCAGATCGGTCAGCGTGTAGCGATAGCTGACCCGCCCGATCAGGTCGCCGCCGGTCACCTCCAAGCACTTGTCGTCCTTGAGGAAGCGCAATGATTCCTCAATGATCTTGAAGGGCAGGCAGAGCAGCCGGGCCAGGTCGAGGCCGAGCAAGCTGCCGCGGGTGTAGAGAGTGCGCAAGATCAGGTCGTTAAGGAAGCCCAAGGTCAGGCCGGCCTGCTGGAGCGTCTCGGGCGCCGTCGGCGCCTCGGGCATTGCCCCCGCTTCCCACTCCATCGCGACCGCTCGGGTGTTCATCGCCATCGCTGTCCTCTCCTGACTATCTCCGCCAGATCATGATGTACAGGGCCAGACACATTCCGACGGTGGCAAACTGAAGCATGCGCCGCCGATTGTTCAAGGAACTTTCGAGGAAGCGGTTAACGCTGTGCCAGATGCTGGCCGTCGGCACAGGGACACTGGCCGGCGGCCTCTGAACGAGGCACACGGTCCGCGGTCCAGGAGCGGGTGCGGGTCCGGCGGCTTGGGCCGGCGCGGCGCCCGCCGCCACGAGAAACAGCGCGACGAGGAACGGTCCGGACCAGCGCGACAGGCGCGGCCTAGCAGGTAAATGGGATGTGGTGTTCATGGGTGCGAATCCTGGTGCTCTATCCAATTACCCCGACCCCCGGGCACCGGGCCCAGGGGTGGGGCATTGTAAATGACAGCAAAGGGGCGGCGCGGGGGACCACAGCCCCCCGC
>DATLYH010000087.1:0-9982 GCA_035575035.1 Gemmataceae bacterium | reverse complement strand
GGTTTCTGGCAGGCGAGCCGATCAAGGCACGCCCGGTCGGTAAAGCAGAACGGCTCTGGCGCTGGTGCCGCCGGAATCCGCGCGTGGCAGGCCTGACAGGGGTGGTGGCCCTGCTGCTTGTGCTCATCGCGGTTGGGGCGTCGATCGCGGCAGCCTTGCTGCGCCAGGAGCGCAACCGCATCCAGAACGTCAATGAGCAGCTCGTTCGGCAATACCAGCAGACCGAGGCCGAGCGGCAACGAGCCGAGCAGGCGGAGCGGGAGCGAACCGAACAACTGGCACAGTCGCTGCTGCGCGAGGCCCAGGCTGGCCGCTGGAGCGGCCGGGCCGGCCGGCGCTTTGACAGCCTCAAGGCCCTCGCCGAGGCTGCCCGGATTGCGCGCGAATTGAAGCTGTCCGAGGAGAAGTTACTCGAGTTGCGGAACGAGGCGATCGCTTGCTTGGCCCTCGTGGACCTGCGCGTCGCCAAGGAAGTCCTGGCGCCGGAAGAAGAGACCGCCGGGAGCGTCGCCTTCGATGGCAAGATGGAACGATACGCCCGGGCGGACCTCAAGGGCAACATTAGCGTTCGCTGGGTCGCCGACGATCGAGAAATCTGTGTCCTCCCTGGATCTGATGTTCGGGCCGGGAGTCTTCTCTTCAGCCCCAGCGGCCAGTTCCTGGCCGCGTACTATCAGGACAACGCTTCAGGCTATTTCCGGGTTTGGGATGTGGCCCGAGGGGAGGCGATCCTTAAGCTGGATCCCGGTGAGTCGGTACGAGCGGCCTTCGACTTCTCCCCGGATAGCCGCCTGCTGGCGATCGCCCAGAACGGCGGGGTCCTTCGCGTTTTCGACCTGGTACTCCAGAAGCAAATCCAGAAATTGTTCACCGGCCTGACGATCCATCATTTACGCTTCAGCCCCGACGGCCACAAGATCGCCCTTTCCGACGCCACCTCGAAGGGAGTCGAGATTCGGGATCTCGCCACCGGAAACAGCGTCAAGCTTGCCCATCCCGCGCTAGTCCGGGGCCTCGCCTGGCGACACGACTCTGTCCGGCTTGCCACGGGTTGCGGCGACGGGTCCGTCTACCTCTGGGACCTCACTGGCCCGCCTAAAAAAGAAAGGACCTTCGCACAAGGCCATGTGGTAACCCGGGTCGCCTTCAGTCACGACGGCATGCTGCTGGCGAGCAACGGCTGGAATAACATCACTCGGCTCTGGGACCCGTTCACCGGGAAACAACTGGTCGAAGCTGAGGGGGCAGATTACTCCGACCTGCGCTTCGCCAGCGACGACAAATTCTTATTCTATGGCAAGGACGGGCGCAGGGTCTGGTCGTGGGAGGTCGCGATCGCGCGAGAATGCCGACAGGGACCGTGGGACTTCCCAAGCATGAGCCCCGACGGGCGGTTGCTTGCCTCGGGCAGCCCCCAGGGCCTTCGCTTGTTTGACCTCGCGGCGGCCAAGGACGGCCATCGGGCCGTTGCCACCTTGCCCCTGGACATGCTGATCTCGCACACACCCGCCCTTTTCCACCCCAATGGTCGAAGCCTCATCACCAGTTCCTGGCCCGGGCTGTTGCTTTGGCCGCTGGCCTGGGAGGGCGGCACGCTTCGCGTCGGCCCGCCCAGGCCCTTGCTGAACACCGCCCAGTACGGTGAGATTGACTTCAGCCCGGACGGGCGCTACCTCGCCGTCACCCCCCATCATGGGCTGGCCTGGGTCTTTCCGGTCGAGAACCCAGACCAGAAGGTGGTTCTCCAAAGTCCAAAACTGTGTTTCGTGGCCCTAAGCCCGGACGGCAAGTGGATTGCCACCGGCAACTGGCATGGCCGCGACGTCAAGATCTGGCAGGCGAAGGACGGGAAACCCGTTCACACCTTGTCAATGCCCTTCACGGCCTGTCCCACGTTCAGCCCCGACGGGAAGTGGTTGGTGACCACGACGGGCCAGGAGCACCAGTTCTGGAAGGTCGGTTCGTGGGAACCCGGTCTGCGAGTTCCCAGGCAAGGGGCCGGGGACCTAGCCGGGCGTGGCAACGTCGCGTTTTCCCCGGACGGGAAACTCGTGGCTCTGGCTCATTCGCGTAAAGTGATGAAACTATTCGACCCGGTCGCCCGCAAGGAATTGGTAACTCTGCCTACTTCCGACGCGCGAGCCGTCTTCAGTCCCGACGGCAGCCGGCTCGTGACCGCCGCCCAGGTCTGGGACCTGCGCCTGATCCGCCAACAACTCGCGAACATCGGGTTAGACTGGGAGTTGCCGCCGTATCCTGAGCTGCCGGCCGGTGCCGACCTTGCGGCAGCGCCGTTGAAGGTCCAGGTAGACCTTGGCGATCTCTTGACGCGGCCGGCCCCGTCGCCCCGGCCCTCGGCGAAGCAACTCGTCGAGAAATACACGGCTGCACTCCAGACGAATCCGGACGACGTCGAGGCGTACCATCAGCGCGCCCACGCTTACGAGAAGCTCGCCGAGTACGAGAAGGCCGTCGCGGATTTCACCGCAGCTCTCCAGCGCAAACCCGACAACGCCCACTTCTATGAAGCCCGCGGCAAGAACTATCTGAGGCTCAAGGACCCCGCCAAGGCCGCTGCCGACTTCCAGAAGTCCCTCGACCTCAAGCCGGAGCAAGCAGAAGTCTGCAACGACCTCGCCTGGATCCTGGTCACGGGCCCGGCGGAGCTGCGCGACGCCAAGCGTGCTGTTTCCCTGGCGGAGCGGGCTATCAAACTTGAGCCGCAACGCTGGACCTATCACAACACCCTCGGCGTGGCTTACTACCGTGCCGACCGGTACAAAGACGCCATCGTCGCCCTGGAAACCAGTTTGCGAATGAGCGGCGGCCAGAGCGACGGCTTCGACCTGTACTTCCTGGCCATGTGCCATCACCGCCTGGGCGACGCTGCCAAAGCCAAGGAGTGCTTCGACCGAGCTGCCCAGTGGGGCGAGCAGCACTGGGCCCGGTTGTCGCCGGAACATCAGCAGGAGCTGAAAGCCTTCGAGGCCGAAGCGAAGGCGGTGCTGGCAAATGAGGCGCGGCGGTAGAAGAGGAAAAAGGCCGAACCAGGCGCTGCACCTGACCGCGGCGGCATCAGGTGATGGCGGAGATCAGGCTCCCCGAACCGCCGCGGCAGCTGAGCGGGGTCGCTCAGCCGCGGAACTCCCTGCGAATCTTCTCCCCATCGGCGTCCAGCGCCGGCGCGGGGCGGCGGGTCGGCGGGTCGGGGAAGGCGCTCAGCTTGATCGGGTTGCCGGCCATGCGCAGTTTGCCGGCCTGCACCACCATGTTGCGGGCCTTCACCTGCGGATGCTCGATGGCGTCGGCCACCGTGTTGATCGGGCTGCACGGCACCCCCGCCGCTTCCAAGACCTCTGTCCAGTGTGCCGCTGGCTTCGTCCGCAGCACTGTCTCCAGCTCCGCCTTCAGCTCCTCCACGTTGCGGACGCGGTCGCGGTTGGCGAGGAAGCGCGGGTCGGCGGCCAACTCGGGGCGGCCCAGCGCCCGGCACAATCGGCCGAAGAGCGCGTCGTTGCCGGCCGCCACAATCAATAGCCGGTCGGCGGTCTCATACGGCTCGAATGGTGCGATCGACGGATGGCGGTTGCCCATCGGCCCCGGCACCTGGCCAGTGACCGCGTAGCGCATGACGGCGCTCTCGAGGATGGCGATCTGGCCGTCAAGCATGCTCACGTCCACCAGCAGACCCTCGCCGGTCTTCTCGCGGTGGTACAAGGCGGCGGCGATACCGGCCAGGAGGAACAGGCCGCCGGTGATGTCGCCGATCGAGGTACCGGCCTTGGTCGGCGGGCCGCCGGGGTGGCCGGTTACGCTCATCAAGCCGCCCATCGCCTGCACGATCATGTCGTAGGCCGGCCGACGGCTATGCGGCCCGGTCTGGCCGAATCCTGAGACCGCCGCGTAGATCAGCCGCGGGTTTAACTCGCGCAACCGGTCATAGCCAAGCCCCAGCCGCTCCAGCGTGCCGGGGCGGAAGTTCTCGACCAGCACATCGCCGCGGCGCACCAATGCCAGGAAGACATCGCGATCACCGGCATCCTTCAGGTCCAGGGCGATGCTCTCCTTGCCGCGGTTAAGCGAGGCGAAGTAAGCCGATGTCCCCTCGATGAACGGCTCAAAGCAGCGCGAGTCATCGCCGCCATCGGGGTTCTCTACTTTGATGACGCGGGCGCCCAGCTCGGCCAGCATCATGGTGCAGAAGGGCCCGGCCAGCACGCGCGTCAGGTCGATGACCACCAGTCCGGCAAACGGGCCGGACAGGGATTCCAGCGGGGGGGGAGAATGGGGTTGCATGCCCGGATGATAGACAGCAGACGGCCCTTGGGGAAGAGGGCAGAATAAACCTTGCCGCGCTGGCTGCCGGCTCACTACAATTGCCGCCCCCCATCATCAAAACAGGAGGGCGGCATGGCCAAGCGCAAAAAGGGCAGTGAAAAAAGGTCGAAGCAGGTTCGCAAGAGCGTGACTGTGGACGCCGCGAAGCTGACGAAGGCCCGCCAACTCCTCGGCGCTTCCAGCGACGCCGAGGCGCTCCGGTTGGCGCTGGAGTACGTCCTGGATCATTTCGAATCGCGCCACGAAGAGGAGTAAAGCGCGCACAAAGTCGCCGTAGCCCGTAGCCGAACGCGCCCGAGTTTGACTATGGACGCCTGGACCCCGACCCGGGCGCGTTCGGCTACGAGTGGGTGCGTTCGGCTGCGCGGTGGGTGTTCGGCTCCGGGCTGTGCAACTTTAGAGGTCCAACTTTCGGCAGCCTGGGCCGCAAGGGGGCGTGGTAGGGTCGCAGGTCAGCGGCAGCGACGGGCCAGCGGCGCGTGGCCGGGCCGGCACGCTGAACCGCCGCTCCAATCGGGTGCTGTGGCACTCCGGGCATTCCACTGTCTCGCCATCAAAAACCAGCGCCTCGAAGGAATGGTCGCACTTCGTGCAAGTGTACTCGTACAGGGGCATGGCCAACCTCCGATGTCCGTATTAGTGGCGGCGACGGCGATAGATCTCGCTGGCCCGGAGCAGCAGCTGCCGCTCGTTCTCGGTGAGGCTCTCCCGGCCGAACCGGGCCACCTTCTCCAGCACGGCGTCCACCTTGGCCTCCAGGTGCTCGTCCACGTCGGCCGGCGGTGCTGCGGGGGAAGCCGCCACCGGGTGACCGGCCGGCTCCTCCTCGCGGTAGACGCGCAGCCGCGGCCGGGTCCAGCGCCGCTGCCAGGAGCGCAGGTCCGGCAGCAGGCCCAGCAGCCGCCAGTTCATCTTGTAATACAACGCGGCGAACGCCGCCCCACCCAGGTGGACCGTCACCGCCGTCCCCGTCTTGATCCCGCCGAGGAAGATGAAAGCATCCTGGGCCACCTGAAACACGACGAACAGCCAGATCGGCACCGGCAGAATGAACCAGATGTAGATCATCCGCGTCGGGTAGTGCAGGGCGAACAGCACCAACACCGCCGTCACCGCCCCTGAGGCGCCCAGACAGATGGACGAGCTGTCCGAGTACAGCTCCCAGACCAGAAAAACCAGGCCGCCCACTACCGCCGAGGCCAGGTAAAAGGCCAGGAACTCCCGCTTGCCGTACAGCTCCTCCACCTCGCTGCCGAACCACCACAAAAACAGCATGTTGAAGACGAGATGCCACAGGCTAAGGGTATCGTGCAGGAAGGCATAGGTCAGCAGGCGCCAGACCTGGCCGTGCAGCACCGCTTCCGGGTCGAGCACGAAGGCGTTGGTGAACGAGCCGAGCTGCTGCCGCATCATGAAGCGGGAGAATTCCTCGACCCAACGCCTTTGTACTTGTTCGCGCTCGGCGGGTGGTAACTTCTCCCACTCCTGAACCGTTCTCTGCGACCACCCCTCCCACTTGCGAACCTCGTCGGGGTCCATCCGCAGCTCAGGCTGTGTCCGCTGGCTGAAGAACTGGATGAGGAAAATCGCCACGTTCACGAGGATCAGGTATTTGCAGACCTGCCCCGTGTTGGTGATCGCCCCGAGGAAGCTGGGGCCTTCGCGGCGGTAGTATTCGCGGTCGTAAATGCCCATGAGGGATGCCCCGCGTCAGGAACCGACCCGGCCGAGTCCTCTTTCTTTTACCATACGGACCACCTTCAAGAGAAGCCTTTGCCTGGAGAGAAAACCTCAAACCGCAGCCGGGCGGACCAGCCGAGGCCTCCTTCCAGCTAGGATTGTCGCGACGCCGCCAGGAACTGTTCGATAATGGCAGCCGCGACTTCGGAAGCGCTCGTCTGACGCGAGGTGGCCTTGGCAGCGGCCTCGGCTAGGTGGTCAAGTTTCGCCCACGTCTCGGCGTTCAGTTCCAGAGGCCGTCGCACGCGCGCCTGATCCGGGAAGAAGATTCGTGAACCAACCAGTTGTGCTACCTCACCAGCCAGATGCTCCAAGCCTAGCGGGCCGTGGGGGTTCTCCACGGACAAGGGTACTACTCGGCTGGCGTGCAGGGCTTGCTGGATTTCTTGTTCGGTGAGCATCGGCTACTCCTCGGCGTATTCCGTGATGCCGTAGTACTTCCCATCGATCACCACGCCGATTTCCCCTTGGTTCGCCTCACGTCCCATCCGGCTCAGGGTTCGGTATAGCTCGGCCAACGCCTCAGTGGTCATCGCTTCCGGAGCGGCATAGGAAAAGACGATAACCGGCTCCTCTTTCAGGAGGGCGCCACCACGTTGATCATCACGCCAAACTCCACGGCCACGCGGATAAGCGGTGGCGCCACGGAACAGCCGTGCAAGTGTCGTCAGGACTTCATCGACCCAATAGTCCTGATCAATCGGCTTCCCGTCCCGATCCTTGCTGGGCACGAAAACCACGAGTAGGGACGTCCCAGCCGGCAAGCTCGATCGAAAGACTTCGTGGGGGTTGATCGATGGGCTGGACATAGCGCCAATGTATCGCCCGGCAAGAGAAGGAGCAACTGCCTGGGTTCCGAGGTCCCCACAACGGGACCTAATCGGACCTCCCATCTGCCTGCGAGGTGCAGCTGTTAGAATAAACAATGCACTGCCCACCCCTCCCGGAAAGGAATGGTAGCGGGCGGGGACAGGGGTTTCTCCGGAGGACCAGCGATGCTCCGCGAAGAGCAGATCGACCTTCGCCGCCAGCGGGCAGTCGAGGGGAAGTTCCGCATCCAGAACCTCGGCCGCAACCGCGTCTTCAGCGATTACCAGGTGACCAACCCCGTCAGCGGCGGCCAGTACCAGGTCAGCATCCGCGGTTTCGAGGTCGGCGACAATTCCTGCACCTGCCCCGACTTTCGCAAGAATACTCTCGGCACCTGCAAGCATATCGAGGCGGTCCTGGCCGTGCTCCGGGCCGAGACCCCCGCCCAACTCCGCCATCGCAAGGCCACCGTCACCCGGCCCGAGGTCTACCTTCACTATGGCGAGCAGCTCCGCCTCGGCGTACACCTGCCGCCGCGCTACTCCGACCGGCTCCGCGAGTTGGTCCAAAAATTCTTCGACGAGCGCGGCCTGTGGAAACCGGAGGGGTGGTACGGCGACCTGATCGAAGCGCTGGAGACGGTCCCCGAGGAGGTGACCATCTTCTCCGACGCGATGGAGTTCATCGACCGCGAGATCGAGCGGCGTGAGATGGCCCGGCGCGAGCAGGAGTTGCTTGAACAGTTCGAGCAGGGCCGGCTGAAGCTGGATGTGCTCAAGGCGCCGCTCTATCCGTACCAGGTGCGCGGGGCGCTGTTTGCGGCCTACCGTGGCCGGTGCATCCTCGGCGATGACATGGGACTGGGCAAGACGGTGCAGACGCTGGCCGCCGCCGAACTGCTGGCCCGCGAACGCCGTATCGAGCGCGTCTTGGTGGTGGCGCCGGCCTCGGTCAAGTACCAGTGGGAGAGCGAGATCCGCAAGTTCACCGACCGGCCGGTCCAGGTGATCGAAGGCGACCAGAAGGCCCGGATTGAGCAGTACGCCCGGCCCACCTTTTACCGGTTGATCAACTACGAGTTGGTCCTGCGCGACCTTGAGGCGCTGAACGCCTGGCATGCCGACCTGATCGTGCTCGACGAGGCCCAGCGCATCAAGAACTGGGAGTCGAAGATTTCCCGGGCTGTCAAGAAGCTGCGCAGCCGCTACGCCATCGTACTGACCGGCACGCCGCTGGAGAACAAGCTGGAGGAGTTGTACAGCATTGTCGAGTTCGTGGACGACCGCCGGCTCGGCCCAGCGTTCCAGTTCCTGCACGACCACCGCGTCGTGGACGCCAACGGCAAGCTGCTCGGCTACCGCAACCTCGACAAGCTGCGCGAGAAGCTGGCGCCGATCTTCCTGCGGCGGACACGGGCCGAGGTGCTAACCCAGCTGCCGCCACGGACCGATAACACCATCTTCGTTGAGATGACCGAGGCGCAGCGCGGCCCCTACGCCGAGCAGCAGTATCTCCTCGCCCGGCTGGTCAACAAACCGTACCTGACCGAGGTCGATCGCCGCCGGGTCCTGTGCTGTCTCGCCAACCTGCGGATGCTGTGCGACAGCACCTTCCTGTACGACAAACAGACCAACGTCTCGCCGAAGCTGGACGAGTTGGCCGAGTTGCTGCCGGAGATCCTGGCCCCTTCACCCCCACCCCCCTCCGCCGCGGCGGGAGAGAGGGATGGGGGTGAGGGAGGGCGCAAGGTGGTGATCTTCAGCCAGTGGGAGGCGATGCTGCGGAAGACGGCCGAGTTGCTCGACCGGCTGAAGATCGGCTACACGATGCTGCACGGCGGCGTGCCGGCCAAGGAGCGGCGCGAGCGGCTGGAGAAGTTTCGCACCGATCCCGACTGCCGGGTCTTCCTGAGCACCGATGCGGGCGGCACCGGGTTGAACCTACAGGCAGCCGACACGGTGATCAACCTGGAGGTGCCGTGGAACCCGGCGGTGCTGGAGCAGCGGATTGCCCGGGTGCATCGCATGGGCCAGCCGCGTGGCGTCCAGGTGGTCAACCTGGTGACGCGCAACAGCATCGAAGAGCGGGTGTTGAAGACGATCGAGCTGAAGCGGTCGCTGTTCGAGGGCTTGTTCACCGAGGGGACCGACGAAGTGAGCTTCGCAGCCCTGGGCCGGCCGGCGTTCCTGGAAACGGTGCGCGAACTGGTAGCGGCCGAGCCGCGCCACCCGGTCGCGCCGGCGCCCGCAGCGCCGGCCGCAGACCCCCGGCAGGCGCTGGTGCTGGCGGGCGTGCAGCTATTGGAGGCGCTGGCAGGAGTGCTCGGCGGCACCGCCGACGATGGTCGGGCCGCCGATGGGCTGTCGTCCCTGATCACCACCGATCCCCGCACCGGCCAGTCAATGTTGCAATTGCCGCTCCCTTCGCCCGAGGTGCTCCAGCGGGGGGCGGCGGCGCTGCAAACCATCCTCCAAGGGCTGGCCGCGAAGGGGCTGGGCGGCAATGGACCCTCGCCCTACCGAGGGTAAGCGGCCGCCGTCCGTGCCGCACACTCAATGGCCTCATTCCCCCAAGGGGCGCCTGCTGGTCCGCTCGGCGGCGCGCTAGCCTCGTAGACCGGCAGTCCCTCCGTGGCCGCCGTCGCCGGCAAGAGAACGCCGTACCGGTCCACCGCCCGCAGACGGTTCCCCTGACGCACTGCCAGCACCGGCGTCCGGTAGGCCAACTGCACCCGCACCCGACCCGGCGCGACGATCTCCACCCGCTCGACCTGCTCCACCCACGGATGGCTAGCAAATGCTTCAGCCAGACGCCGGGCTAGGTCATCGTCGAGCAGTGGCAATCGGTCAGGGAAGCCGGCCAGGTACTGCACCTCGTCGAGGAACTCGATGCGATCCTGGCCGGGGGGCGGCGCGCAGTCAATGTCGGCGAAGATAAGAGTGACCCGATCCCGGAGCGCCGCCCGCGTCCCGTGGCCGACGGCCGTCAGGCTGAGCAGTATCAAGGTGCTGCCCAGCAGCGGAACGATCATTTCCAACAGACGCCTGCGCATCGCGACCGGTTCCGAATGCGGTTGGCCGCGAACCCCCGGCGA
>DATLYH010000086.1:0-2973 GCA_035575035.1 Gemmataceae bacterium | reverse complement strand
CGTTAGCCGGCCGGTAAGGCTAACCGGCCGGCTAACGCCGGCCGCTCGCCAGGTCGGCGAGTTCTTGTCATGCGAGCGGCTGACCGGCCGGCGGACGCTGGCCGCTCGCCAGGTCGGCGAGTTCTTGTCATGCGAGCGGCTGACCGGCCGGCTAACGCCGGCCGCTCGCCAGGTCGGCGAGTTCTTGTCATGGACCTGATCACCTTCATCCAGCAACGGCGGCCGGAGTGGCGGCGACTGGAAGAGATGCTGCGGCGCGTCGAAGGCAGCGGTCTGGCGGCGCTGGATGACGAGGAGGCCGTGGAGTTCGGCCAGCGCTATCGCCGGGCCGCCTCCGATCTGAACCAGGCCCAGACCTTCGTCACCGGCGATGCCACCGTCCGCTACCTTAACGATCTGGTCGCCCGCTGCTACCTGGTCATCCACGGTCGGCCCCGGACCCGGCCGTGGCGGCTGGTGCGCTACCTGTTGTGGGGCTACCCGGCCGTGTTCCGGCGCTACCTGCGGCAGGTGCTGCTGGCAGCGGCGATCTTCACAGCTGGGGCGGTGCTCGGCTTTCTGGCGTCGTACTTGGAGCCGGACGTGGCCCGGCTCTATCTGCTGCCGACCGACATGCCGATGATTCAGCCGCCCCGCGAAGGGGAGCCGGACCCGACACCGCCGTTGACCAGCGGCGAACTGGCCGCCTTCTCCAGCCACCTGTTCACCAACAACGTCTCGGTCAGCCTGGTCGCCTTGGCGCTGGGGATTACGCTGGGCATCGGCACGGCCTGGCTGTTGTTCTCCAACGGCATCCTCCTGGGGGCGCTGGGGGCGGTGTTCGTGGAGGCCGGGCAACCGACCGCCTTCGCCACCGGCATCTTGCCGCACGGGGTGCTGGAAATCCCGGCCATTCTGATCGCTGGAGGGGCCGGCTTCGTCCTGGCGGGGGGCCTGATCTGGGCCCGGCCCTGGCCGCGGCTGGAGGAACTGGCCCGCTGCGGCAAGGAAGCGCTGCTCCTGGCCGCCGGCTGCTTCCCGCTTTTGAGTGTGGCCGCCCTGCTGGAAGCGGGAGTCGCCCGGGCGCCGGACTGGTTCCTCGGCAGCGGCCTCAAGCTGGCCGTCGCCGGCATCTTTGGCCTGCTGTTCGTGGCCTATGTGCTGCTGCTTGGGTGGGGGAAAGCAGACGCGGGAAGTTGATGCCATGCTCCTGCACGAAGTCATCACCACCGAGAAGGTGCCCTTCACCTACCGGGTCGCAGGGATCGGCTCGCGCTTCCTGGCCTGGTGGTGCGACCTGATGATCCTGTTCGGCCTGCTGCTAGTGGGCAACCTGTTCGTCAGCCCGCTGGAGCTAGGCCGCACCGGCGTGGGGATGGCGGTGGCGCTGCTGTGGCAATTCGCCCTGCTGTGGGGATACTTCGTTTTCTTCGAGTGGCTCTGGCAGGGGCAGACGCCGGGCAAGCGGTTGCTGGGCATCCGGGTGATCGACTGGGGGGGCACCGGCGTGTCGTTCTTCCAGGCGGCGGTGCGGAACATCCTTCGGGCCGCCGACGGGCTGCCGCTGCCGTTCTTCCTGTACGGTCTCGGCTTTGTCGTGGCGGCCTGCAACCGCGAGCAGCGGCGGTTGGGGGACCTGGCCGCCGGCACGCTGGTGGTCCATGTCGAGCGAAAGGCCCAGCCGATCCAGGCACTGCCCGAGGGGCGCAGCGAGGCCGACCGGGCCCGCCAGGCGCTGCTTCGCCAGCGGCTGGGTCAGCTCGACCATGCGCAGAAGCAGACGCTGCTCGACCTCTGCCTGCGCCGCGACCAACTCCGCCTGGCCGAGCGGACCCGCCTCTTCCGCGCCCTGGCCGAGTACTTCCAGGGCCGGCTCGACCTGGCCCCCGCGGAGTACCAGAGCGATGAGAAGTTCGTCTTGCAGCTGGCCGCGGCCCTGACGGAACGGGGACCGTGAAAGCCAGCCCCCGGCCCGCCCTCGTATGTTCACGCGATGTCCACCGGACCACCGCCGACGCTCTTGATTCCCCTGCTCCTGCCCCGCGCGCTGAGCCGATGATTCGATGGACCGGCATCATCTGAGTGAAGGGGCATCCCGTCCTGACCCGCAAGGACTCAATAGGCGTAGCTGGGGGGGCGGGTCGATGTCCAAATTGGTCGCCGGCTGTGTGAGATTCTGGGCATTCCTCCCCGAGCGGCCACCGTGCCGTCCAGGTGCCGTTAACGCATCCGATTAGCGAACAAGCACTTCCGGTTCGCCTCCCCTGTGCAGCGGTCTGGCACAGCAGTTGCCTCTCTACCTGTCGGATCGCCTGAGGGAACGCGGAGGTTGAGTCCTGCCGGTAACACTACCTGCCCACCTTTACAGGCCTTCCCACCCTAACGGAGTCACTCGATGAACTTTCCTCTCCGTCTCATCCTGTGCGCCGTGTACTTGCATTCGCTGGTGATGACCCTCAATCACATCCACCCCGGTTGGTTCGAGGAGTTAGTGCGGGAAGTCGGCCGGTTGGCGGATTCGCGGCGTGAACGGCTGGACTTGCAAGACCGACTCGAAGCGATCAACCTCAGCCGTCAGATCAAGCGACAGGTGGCGATGGAGTTGGTGGCGCATCGGCTGTCGCTACGAGAGGCGGCAGCCCGGTTCCAGGAGCTGAACACCTTGACGGGTGATGCCCGATGGTGGGAGATTTACCGCCAGCGCTATCCCGGCCAGTCCGACGAGGAACGCCACTGCAAGGAGGTGATCCTCTACGTCGAGGCCATGGTGTCCGACGAGTTGCCCGAGCAGGCGGCAGCCGTCACCAGTCGGCTGGAGGCCGAGCTACAGGCCCAACTGGAGCAGGAACGGATGACAGCAGGCGGCGGTTGATACCGGCGCCACCTGCAAGCGTTGCGAGCGGCCGGCGTCAGCCGGCCGGTTCCGTGAGGCGAGCGGCCGGCGTCAGCCGGCCGGTTCCGTGAGGCGAGCGGCCGGCGTCAGCCGGCCGGTTC
>DATLYH010000085.1:0-23899 GCA_035575035.1 Gemmataceae bacterium | reverse complement strand
GCAGCCGGTAGACCTCTTCTTGCTTGCCGGTCAGGAAGAGCCAGCGCTCGGGGTCGGCGCCAAAGTGGGCGGCATACGCCCGCAGCTCGTCGGGGTTGTCATGCTCCGGGTCAACGGTGAATGTGACTAGCAGGACATCCTCTTCATGGGCCAACTCCTTCTGTAGCCGGGCAACGGTACCGCTGATCTGCGGGCAGGGGCCGGTGCAGCGCGTGAAGACAAAGGAGGCGATCCAGACCTTGCCCAGCAGGTCGGACTTGGTGACCGTCCGCCCGCCGCGCTCGGTCAGGGCGAAATCGCCGACAGGGTAGAGGTCCGGCGGAGGCGCGTCGTCAGGCCCGGCGCAGCCGGCGAGGAGCAGAAAAGCCAGGAGGAGAGGCCAGACGGGTCGCGCGCTCGTTGCGATCATGGTTTTTGGCTGCTTGCGGCTTAGCGCTCTCGGCGGTCTGCTAAGCCGCAAGCGGTACCCCCTCGGAAGAATCACTGGCGCCACGCCAGGACAAAGTCGGGCAGCAGCACGAACATGATCATGGTCGCTAGGATGAAGGCGGGGATGATCATGAAACCGACCCGCTTCCAGTCAAGCAGCAGGTGCATGAAGTAGGCGCCGACCAGGCCCGCCTTGACCACCGCTACCCCCAGAATAATGAGGAAGCTGGTGAAGTGGGTAATGGTTCCACTCCGGGCCGCGCCGTTGACGATGAACGACACAATGGTGAAGACGGATAGGGCCCCAAAGACCACCAGGTAGGCCGTCACCGTTGGCCCTTCGTGGGCATGGGAGGCGTCGGGGTGGTGCGGATGGGTCATAACATCGACTCCTGCGCCGCGCGGGCGCTTTCATGATTGCGATTCACCAGCCCCAAGCGCCCGCGAGGGGGTAGTTCCCGCCCCTCGCGGGCGCTTGGGGCTGATGGAATCATCACACCAAATACAGCAGCGGGAACAGGAAAATCCACACAATATCAACGAAGTGCCAGTACAGCCCGATTAGTTCCAGCATCAGGGCGTGCTGCACTCCCAGCTGGCCGAGCAGGGCCATGATCAGGATGATGGCGAAAACCACCAGCCCGCCCAGGACGTGCAGGGCGTGGAAGCCAGTCAGGGCGAAGTAGCACGACGCCCACATGTTGCCGAAGGGGATGGCCGGCGTCAGGTGGAGCGGCTCCCCCTTGTGCTCCGCCTCCTTGAGCAGGTGGTTGACGCGGTCGCCGACCTCCTTGGGCCGCAGCGCCCGCACGTAAGTCTTGTTGGCCGGGTTGTTCGGGTCCGGCACCTCACGGTCGTCCAGTTTGCTGAGCAATTCCTTGCAGGCGGCCACCGTCTCCGGCGAGAGTCCCTTGGCGTGGCCGGCGGCGATTTGTTGGAGTTGCCCTCGGACCCGGGCCACGTACTGCGGCCCGGTCGGCCCGTCCAGCCGCTCGCCGATGTGGCCCGGCAAGATGTCGTGGTCGAACTTCGACTTGTACTCGAAGTACTTGACGATCAGGAAGACGCTCCCCAGGGCGAAGGTGATCGCCACGAACAAGGTGGCCCGGCCGACGTTGCCCTGGCTGATGGCCCAGTGCGCCAGCACGACCGTCAAGCTGCTACAAATCAGTACGAAGGTGTTCATCGCCCCGACCCACTCGATCAGGTGAACGTCGTGCGGCGTCGGCCACGGCTCGCTCTTGGTCGGCTGGCCGTTGCGCAGGATTATGTAGGTCCCGATCAGGGCCGTGAAGAACATGATCTCAGTGACCAGGAAGAGCCACATGGCCAGCTTGCCGTTGGGCAAGGGGAGTCCCATGTGGGCCTGCGGTGCGTCGTGGACTGCGTGTGCCATAGTCGATAGTCCATAGTCCGTGGTTAGTAGCCGGGGGTCCGTGGTCCTTTGCTACGGACTACTGACCACGGACAGCAAGAGTAAGGTCAACAGTGCCGGCAGGTAAATGAGCGAGGCCCGCAACACCCGGCGGGCCTGGGCCATTGTGCAGGCCCGGCAAAACCCGACCGCGCTGGCCAAAAAGCCAAGCCCCAAAAGCAGCGCCCCCGCCAGGTAAAGCAGCCCGGCCGAGCCAAGCAGCACCGGCCACAGGCTGGCGGCAACCAGGGCCAGGCAATACGTCACCATTTGCCGGCCGGTCAGCCGGCCGTCGGGGTCGGTCACCGTCAACATCCGCAGCCCGGCCCGGCCGTAATCATCGCGGTAAATCCAGGCAATGGCCAGGAAGTGCGGCACCTGCCAGAGAAACAGGATGACAAACAGCACCCCGGCGCCCCAGTCGAGCGAGCCGCGTGCCGCCACCCAGCCGATCACTGGCGGCAAGGCACCAGGAACGGCGCCGACCAGCGTGTTCAGCGGCGTTCGCCGTTTGAGCGGTGTGTAAATGAAGACATAACAGGCGAAGGTGACCGCTGCCACCAGCGCCGCCCACGGATGCCGCAGAGTGACCGCCAGGTAGCCCACCCCAGCCAGCCCCAGGCCGGCGCCGAAGACAACCGCCTCCAGCGGCTGTAGCCGTCCGGCCGGCAGCGGCCGATTCTCGGTGCGTTTCATCAAGGCGTCGCTCTGCCGCTCCAACCATTGGTTCAAGGCGCTGGCCCCCGCCGCCACCAGGGCGGTGCCGATCAGGGTGTGGAGCAGGACCAACCCGCCCATCGCCCGGCCGTCGGCCAGCACTACCCCGGCCGCCACGGTGAACAGCACCAGCACGGCCACCCGCGGCTTGGTCAGCTCCAGGTAGTCGGCCAGGCGCGTGGCCGCCAGCGGAGCGGTTTCGGGACAGACGGTCGCGACGGCTTTCATGCGGCCTCCTCCAGACGTCCGCCCGGCGCGGCGGCGACTTCGACCATGCTTGCCTCCGGCCGCCGGGCCAGCAGGGCGACCACGACCGTCAGCGCCCAGACCAGCGACCCGCCCAGGACGTGGGCTGTCCGCACCGCGACTCGGCCGGCGGTCAGGGGGAGCAGATCCGGCAGTGTGCCCGACGCCAACTGCACCATCCACGCTTCCACCCCCAGCAGCACCTGAAGTGCCGCTATCCCCGCCAGCGCCGCGGCCGCAACGGTGAGCGGCCTTCCCGTCCCACTGTCGAACGCCAACTTGACGAGCACAACGATCGCTGCCACGGCGGCAAAGGCAGCCAGCAGGTGGAGCCGTTGCCACAACGGCTGGTACGTGTGCCGCAGCAGCACCCCCAGGACGACCTGCAAGTAAACCAGGCCAAGCGTCAACAGCGACCACCGCCGTAGCCGACGGATCATGCCTGTTTCCATCACCGCGGCCGGCCGGAACCAGGAACGCCCGGTGAATACCGCGATGCTGACCAGGGCGGCCAGCACGACCTGGGCGAAGGCGCCGTGCAGGATGCGCAACTCCAGACCCCAGCGGGCATGCTCCAGGACGCGGAAGCCACCGACCACCCCCTGGACGCTGACGCCGGCCAGGGCCGCCACCCCCAGCCAGCGCAACCCAACGCGCCGCTCCCGCAGCCAAAGCCAGACGGCCAGCACAATGGCGCAGCAGCCGACCACGTAACCGGCCAGGCGGTGGCTGTGCTCGACGACCCAGCGGAAATCTTGCAACTGCTCTGGGGTAGCCTGAGCCAGGGCGGCCGGTGACGTCGGCCAGACCGGATCGGCCATCCCCGCCTTGAGTGTGGTGACCGCGGACCCCAGCCCCAAGAGCACCACCGTGGCGCAGACCGTCAGCACGGCCCAGCCGTGGAGCCACCGATGGTAGTCCGTGGTCCGTAGTCCGTCGTCCGTAGTCATCAATCCCCGTTGTCTTTCTGCGGGCACGGCCCGTAGTCCGGAGCCCGCCTTCCGCAGCGTCTCGCCACGGACTACGGACTACGGACCCCGGACTAGTGCGCATGCACCGGCGCGCCGGTCGGGTGCGGCTGGCCATTGGGGGTGGCCGTCTGCGGCAGGTAATCCTCGGCGCTGTCCGGCGAGGCGTACTCGTACGGGCCGCGGTAAACGACCGGTGTCGTCTCGAAGTTGCCGTGCGGCGGCGGCGACGGCGCCGTCCACTCCAGCGTGTTGCTGTGCCAGGGGTTTCGCTCCTCGACCCGCCGGCTAAAGAGGCTGCCGAAGAAGTTCACCAGGAAGATGACCTGCGCCACACCCAGGAGCAGGGCGCTGATCGTCATGAACACGTTCAGCGGTTGCAGGTGGGTCAGGAAATCGTACTCCAGGTGGTTGTAGTAGCGCCGCGGGGCCAGGCCGATGCCGAAGATGTGCATCGGGAAGAACACCCCGTTGGCGAAGATAAACGTCAGGGCGAAGTGGACCTTGCCCCAGAACTCGTTCATCCGCCGCCCAAACATCTTCGGGTACCAGTAGTGGATGGCCGCGAAGATGCCGAAGATGCTGCTCATGAACAGCACATAGTGGATGTGGGCGACGATGAAGTAGGTGTCATGGATGGCGATATCGACCGGCGTGGCCGCCATGAAGATACCGCTCAGCCCGCCGATGATGAACATCGACACAAACGCCAGGGCGTTAAGCATGGCGGTGCTGAAGTGGATGTTCGCCTGCCAGGTCGTCCCCAGCCAGTTGAATACCTTCACGGCGCTGGGCAGAGCAATCATGATGGTGGCGATCATGAAGCCGGTGCCGAGCCGCGGGTCCATGCCGCTCATGAACATGTGGTGGCCCCAGACGATGAAGCCCAGGCCAGCGATGCCGGCGATGGCGTAGACCATCGGCTTGTAGCCGAACAGCGGCTTGCGCGAGAAGGTCGCAATGATGTCCGAGACCATCCCCATCGCCGGCAGAATCATGATGTAGACGGCCGGGTGGGAGTAGAACCAGAACAGGTGCTGCCACAAGAGCGTCTGGCCGCCGCCGGGGCCGGTGGTCCAGTTGCCGAACGGCAGCCCGCCGGGCGGCAGGAAGAAGGTGGTGTTGAGCGTCTTGTCCAGCAGTTGCAGGATCAACGCGACGGTCAACACCGGCAGGGCCATCGCCTGGAGGATGGCGGTGATGAACATGGCCCAGATGGTCATCGGCATGCGGAACATGGTCATGCCGGGGGCCCGCATGTTGACGACGGTGGTGATGTAATTGACCGAGCCGGCCATCGAGGAGATGCCGACGAAGATCAAGGCCAACAGCCAGAAGATCTGCCCCAGCCCGGAGTTGGGGGCGGCCGGCGATTGCAGCCCCTCACCGGCCGGCATGGTGGCGCTGGCCAGGGTCGGGTACGAGGTCCATCCCTGGCCGGCGGCCCCCCCTTCCACAAAGAAGCTCGCCAGGATGATCGCAAACGCCGGCCACATGAACCAGTACGACATCATGTTCAGCCGCGGGAAGGCCATGTCCGGCGCCCCGATCATCAGCGGGATGGTGAAGTTACCGAACGCCCCCGTCAAGAGCGGGATGATCACGAAGAAGATCATGATCGTCGCGTGCATGCTGAACAGCATGTTATAGGTTTCCGGCGGCATCCGCCCGCCGGCTGGGCCGGCCCAGAACCACCGTCCCAAAAGCGGGATTTCGCTGTACGGCCAGGCCAGCTGAATGCGGAAGACCAGCGCCAGCCCGCCGCCGATCAACAGGAAGATCAGGCCGGAGATCAGAAACTGAATACCGATGACCTTGTGGTCGGTCGAGAAGATATATTTGCGGAGGAAGCTCAGCTCCGGATGGGCATGCGTGACGGCTTCGTGTTTGGCGCTCATGGCGAGTCCTCACCCGTTCAAAGTACCAAGCACTGGCTACTTGGTACGCTCTGCTCGGTTTTCAAGCACCAGGTACGGAGTACTTGGTACGCAGTCTTCAATCCTTGGTGGCGTTCTGCTCAGCCGCGGCGTGCTTCAGCCAGCGGATAAAGTCTTCCTTGCTCTCGTGGATGAACAGCTTGCCCCGCATCTTGTAATGGCCCCAGCCGCATAGCTCGGCGCAGGCCAGTTCCAGCGGCTTTGTCTCCTTCCAGGTCCGGCTGCTCGGGTCATAGATAAAATTCGCCTCGGCCTCTGGTCCGGCCGTGTCGAACCAGACCGGGATAGTCTTGCCCGGCACAGCGTCCTGCTTGATGCGAAGGTGGGGGAGGAAGAAGCTGTGTAGCACGTCGCGCGTCTTCAGGTAGACGCGCACCTGGCCCCCCTTCCACACATGGATCTCGTTGACGCGGTGGACATCATCGACCTGCTTCTTGTTCTCCTGCGCCTCGCGGGCAAAGGTCTCCACTAGCTTGGGGTCGTCCATCCGCTCGGCGCTGGGGTAGCGCACGCGCCATTCGAACTGGCGGGCGCTGACCTCGAAGACCTGGTCGGCCGGCGGCATGCGCGACTTGTACTTGACCCGCTCCCAGGCGCCGACCTGGGCGAAGGCAATGAACAGCAGGATCACCGCCGGTACCGCCGTCCAGATGATCTCCAGACGATGGTGGCCGTGGGTGTACTGGCTCCGGCGCCCATCGCTGCGGGCAAAGCGGTACATGTTATAAATCAGGATGGCTTCGGTCAGGATGAAGACAATGCCGGTCAAGGCCAGGATGAGGTGGAACAGATTATCAATCTCCGACCCGTAACTGGCGTAATTCGGCGGCAGCCCCCAGCCCACCAACGGGGCGAGAAGGACAAAGACCACCTCGACCAGGATGACCACGGCGAAAAGCAGGCTCCACCACTTCACGGAAGCTCTCCTTCAGGAGGGGCCGGGCGGCCGGCGCCCGGCGGCCTCGGTTCTCATTCAATCCGCCGCGGCGGTCTGCTGCCCAGCCGACTCGGTGCCGTAGACCTCGGCGCGCACCTCCGGGGGGAGCATGGCGGGATAGGGGAGGGCGAGCACGAAGTTGACCACGTCCCACATGTCCCGCTCGACATCCTGCTGGGTCTTGCCCTTGGGCGGATCCGGGAAGGCCGGCATGCCGGCACCGTTGACCCCCGAGTGGATGCGCCAGAAGATGTCGATCGGCCGTCGGCCGCCGCGGTAGATGCCGGCGGTCAGGTCAGCCGGCCGGACCACCGTGCCCCAGTCATCATACAGCAGGTTGGGCTGCCGGCCGAAGTCCTTGTGACAGCTGATGCAGCTGGTGCCGCCGGTGGCCCCCATAAAGAGCTTGAACCCTCGCACAATCGAGGCCTGTGCCTCGCTGCGCCGATTCTCGTCCCGCGTGGCAACGGCGGGGACCAACTCGTTGGGGACGCTGGGGGTAATGGCCTTATCGTTCGCCTCGCGCCAGTTGCCGGCCAGTTCGATCAGCAACTCGCGGATGCGCTGATCGATGTCCCGGGGCGACAGTTTGGAGGCGACCGCCTCGGGGATGGCGTCGAACTCGCACTGGCCGCGGATGCTCAGGAAAGTGACGTAGCTGGCCAGTTTTTGCAACTCGTCCTCGGGGAGCAGGCCGAAGGCCGGCATTGCCGTCCCCTCGATGCCGTTGCGCAGGACGCGAAGCAGATCGTCGCGGCGGGGCTTGCGGGTGCCGGCCGGCTGGCTGGACGAGGTGAATTTGAACTTGCCGGGGCGGAAATCGCGCGGGTGGGGATTGACCCAGGCCGCCGTCGGGCCGTGGCCGTCGCCGGTCAGCCCGTGACAGTGCAGGCAGTGCCGCCGGTAGAGCCGGCTGCCGGCCGCCAGCGTCGCCTCGTCGAGACGCAGCTCCTTCAGGGCCTCCGCGTCTACCCCCTCGATCGGTTTGACCCGGGGGGCGGCTGGAGTGCCGAACAACTCGGTCAGCGTGCGGTCCAACTGGGCGCGCTGATCGGCGGTCAGCTGAGCAGGATCAAGGATTTCTCCCTTGGCTTCCTTGAAGGCGGGGAGCAGATAAGGCCACTCGCCGGGCCGGCCGAAGCTCGGCGGGCTCCCCTCCGGGCGCTTAACCACCAGCGGATCGGTGCGGACACCGAAGGCCATGTCGGCGGGGAAGCCGTCGCCGCAGCCGGACAGCGCCCCGAGGCCAAGCACCAGGGCGGCGACCACTGCCACCGTCCGGCTCGGCATCAAGTGCGACAAACGGGTCATCACTCGCGCTGCCTCCTGTTGAGCGCTGGACCTGGCGGGGACCGACCCGCAGCGCCCATGCGGGTAAGGATTAGATCATCCCCCGGAGAGAGATCGGCGGGGGAGGGCCGCTTGCTGCCAGGCATGAACGAACAGGCTAAGACCACGTTTTTTTAGCTCTCCGCGGTGGGGCGTCAAGATTCGCCTTTGCGGGGCTTTTGTGAAGTGCGGCAAGGACTCCCCGCACTCCCAAAGCGCAGCATCGCCTTGCCCCCGGTCCAGCAAGTCATGTGCCGGCGCGGCCTGGTTCATTAGAATGAGGAAAGCACGCACGGACTGCGGCGGCCGGCGCGGGACCGATCCCGTGCCGGGAGAGCCCGTTCTCCAATTTGAGAAACCCCGCCGGGCACTTTCCGGGACCTGAGAAATACTCCGCCCGCCAACAAGGCGAGTCCATCGATGCGCTACAAACTCGGACGCTTGTTGCAACTGCTGGGCCTGCTTATCCTGCCGCTCGCCATCGCCGGCAACATCGCCCGCCAGGACCAGATCGACCTGAAGCGCTCGCTGGGAATGTCAGCGGTCGGCATCGGCATCTTTGTCATCGGCTGGCTGATCCAGCAAGGCGCCCGGTCTCAATGACGAATGTCGAATGACGAATGAAGAAAGAATGACGAATTCCCAAGGACGAAGGACGAAAGAAGCACGAAGCACCCATGCCGAATGCCGAAGGGCGCGGGAGGGGCTGGCCCCCGCTGGGCTGGCCCCAGCGCGCCGGCTGTTTCGTCATTTGGTCCTTCGTCCTTCGTCATTCCTTACCGAATCGTTCCCCTAGTTGAACCGGCCCGGTTATAATCCCCTACCGTGGTCGTTTCCCGGTGAGGAGGCGGTGCATGGCCTGCGGGCGCCGGTTGACTGTCGTGGTGCTGACCTGGCTGGCACTGGCCGGCGCGGTGCGGCCGGGAGTCGGGGCCGACGGCGACATCGACCTGCCGGCCGAGCTGCGCGGCAAGACCTTCCCCGAGCTGGAAAAAGCCGCCCTCGACCTGGTTGGCAGGCAGATGTGGTCCGAGGCCATCGAGGAATACCAGCGCCTGCTTGATGAGGCGGGCGACCGATTGGTCCCCGCAGCTCCGGGGCAGCAGCCTCTGTTGCACGTCCGTCGGTTCTGTCACCTCCGTCTTGCCGCTCTGCCGCCGGAGGCCTTGCGCCTGTATCGCAACCGGGTCGATGCCCAGGCCCGCAAATGGCTTGAGGAGGGGACCAGCCGCCGTGACGCCGCCCTGCTCCAGCGCATCGTGGATGAGGCCTTTTGCAGCAGCTTCGGCGATCAGGCCCTGGAGCGACTCGGCGACCTGGCGTTCGAGCGCGGCCAATTCGACGACGCCGAGCGCTGGTGGCGCATGCTTCTTCCCGTGGACCGCAAGCGGCCGGGCGCCGAACTCGACCTGGCCTATCCCGACCCGGACGTGGACCTGGCCCAGGTGCGGGCCAAGTTGCTGCTGTCCCGCTTGTTCCGCGATGACCGCCAAGGCTGGGACGAGGAATTGAAGGCGTTCCGCGTCCTCCATCCTGAGGCCGAGGGCCGGCTGGCCGGACGCCAGGGAAACTACGCCGACATCTTGCAGGAGCTTGCCGGCCGGCCCGACGAACTGACCCTCGCGGCGCGGGATGAATGGCTGACGTTCGCCGGCGATCCCTCGCGCAGCCGGGTGCTGCCACGCGATCCCCGCGACCCCAACCGGCTCAATCGCCTGGCACAGTTCCCCCCCTGGCGCATCGACCTGGAGAAGCGGACGCGGCGGGAAGACATCCCGGCCTTCACGCCGATGCTCAATCCGGGGACGCCTCCCTCGGCCGCTGCCCGGGCGCTGGCATTTCACCCGGTCATTGTCGGCCGTCATGTCCTGGTGGCTGACGCACGTTATATTACCGCGATCGACCTGACCAACGGCACCCCCGCAACCTGGTTCGATCTGAAGGAAAATGTCCGCATCCCGGAACCCGAGCTAAGCCTGCCGGCGAAACCCGGCCTCCGCTACACCCTGACCGTTGCCGACGGCTGCGTCTTTGCCCGCCTCGGCGCTCAGGAGATCAAGGAACCCGCCGATAAGGACCGGGACCCGGCGGCAACCGCCAGCTTCCTGGTCTGCCTTGGCTTGGAGCCCGATCACAAGGGCGGCCGTTTCCGCTGGATGGTGCAGCCTGATCCGGCCAAGCCGGGCACGGCGATCTTCGAGGGGGCGCCGGTCGGGCGCGACGGCCGGGTCTACATCGCCGCCACCCGTTTCACCGCCGACCAGGTGATCACGTCGATCCACTGCTACCCCGCCGAGTCGCGGGACAGCCCGGCGCCGCGCTGGCGACAGGATGTCTGCGGCAAGGCGGGACCAAGGCCGCCGCGCACCACGCATCACCTGCTGACCCTGGCCGGTCCCAACGTGGTCTACTGCTCACACTCGGGGGCCGTCGTTGCCCTGGATGCCGTCACTGGCCGGCCGGTCTGGGCGGTGCGCTATCCGAGCCGCGGCCCTAACGCGCCGGCCGGCGGGCCGTCGCCGCGCGATCTGGCCCCGTGCGTCTATGCCGTTGGCCGGCTCTTCGTGGCCCCCGCCGACAGCGACCGTCTCCTTTGCCTCGACCCGGCGACCGGCCAAATACTCTGGCAGCGGGACCGAATCGAGGTCGTGCATCTGCTGGGCGTCGGCATGGGACGGTTGATCTTCACCACGCCCGATGGCATCCGCGCCGTGTACGCCGCCAACGGTCGGGACGTGCCCGGCTGGTTCCAGCCGAGCAGCGGCCGCATGCCGCCGTTCGGTCGCGGCTGCCTGGCCGGCGAGCTGGTCTTCTGGCCGACCGCTACGGGCTTCAACGGCCGACCCGGTCTTTACATTCTCAATCAGAAAGACGGTTCCCAGCCCGACAATCTGACGCCGCTGGCGCCGGAGAAGATCCCGCCGGGCAACCTGGTCTTCGGCGATGACTGCCTGGTGGTGGCCGACGCCCGCGAGCTGCGCATCTACGCGCCGCCGGCGCGCCACCGGGAACGGCAAGAGGGGCGCGTCCGGGCCGCGCCATTCTCGGCGACGGAGCACTACCGCTTGGCCCTGGCCGAGGCCGATGCTGGGTTGCTCACACAAGCGCTAGCGAGTTGCGCGGAGGCGGAGCGCCTGGCCGACCGCGACCTGTTCGGACAGGCGGAACGGCTCCGCCGCCGGGCGAAACACCAGCGACATGAAGTATTGCTGGAGTTGGCCCGCCAGGCGCAGGTGGAGAAGCAATGGCAGAAAGCCGCCGATTTGCTCCGGGCAGCGGCGGCGCCGGAATTCGCGCTGACGGATCGGCTCCGGGCCCTGGCCCGACAGGCCGAGCTCTGGGTCGCGGCCGGCAAACCGGACCAGGCGGCCGCCGTGTGGCAGACCATCCTGAACGATGCCTCGCTCCGGAACGGCCAGCTCACGGACCGCGCGGGTCGACCGCAGAATGCCGCCGTGCTGGCCGCCGAGCAGATCGACTGCCTCATCCAGGAGCATGGCCGCGACATCTACCGGTCAATCGAAGCCCGCGCCCACAAGGTGTTGCATTCAGCAACGGGTGATCGGCGATCACGGGAAGAGAGAGTGCTGCGGGAGTTCCCCAATGCCGCGATCACCGCCTCACTCCGCTCGGAAATGGATCGGCCGGGGGCAGCCGTCGCGCTCGATCCGCCCGATCTGTCCTTGCCCCTTCGGCGGCGCTGGGAGGTTCCGCTAGCTCCATCCGAGCGGCTGCTGGTTCCCGACGGGCTCCCGCCGGGAGCGGCCGGCAACGGGTTTCTCTTCTTTGCCCACGACCGGCGGTTGATCTGCCGGGAGGCGGCAACGGGCAGGACCTGCTGGACCGCCGCGCTCACCTTCGCGCCGAGTTGGGTCGGCTGCCGCGCCGATGTGGTCCTGGCGGCGGGCGCCGGCGGCATCACCTGTTTGCGGCCGGCGGACGGCCGGGTCCTCTGGACTGTCGCTGCCCCTGCGCTGGATGCCGACGCTTCCGCCCCCGAACCGCTGTCTGCCTTCCGGTTGGCCAACGGTCAGTTGTTCTGCCTGCAAGGGGAGCGGCGGCTGCTGACGTTCGATACCGGCAGTGGGAAGCTGCTGTGGCTCCGCTCGGCGCCGGCCGCCCATGTCCATCCCGCCGACTGCTTCTCACCACTTTATCATGTCCTTACCCATACAGTGGTGCTGTACACCCCTAGCGGTCGGCAGTGGATGCTCGACGCCCGCCACGGCGGCCGGAAGTATGAGGAGCAAGCTTACCTGGGTGCCCCGTTTGCCCCGCGCGCGTCGGTGGTACTGGGCGGCGACCGGCTCGCCCTGGTGTCCGGCCCCCGCCACATCGACCTGCTCCAAGGTGACGGTGATCAGGTGGTGTGGCGCTACGAGGTCCCCGGAGACACGACCCGGACCGGCGAGCCGCCCTGGGTAATCAGTGATGGCAAAAGCCTGCTGGTACTGGTGGCCCGGAATTACGGCCACGCCATGCAGCGGCTTGATCCGGACACAGGCAAGCCCCTTTGGCCGAGCGAACGCCTGCTCAGCATCGAGCCAATCGACGCCGGCCGGATCGCGGTGGACGACGAGGCGTTTTACTTTGTCGCCGGCCGAGTGTTGTGTGCCCACTCCTTGAGCAACGGCGAGCGGCGGTGGGAACGGCCGCTTCAGGGACCGGCCGGCCGCTGGCAGGTGTTGCGAGCCGGCGATTTCCTCCTCGCCTACCCGGTGGATGTGCCCGCGGACCAATTTCGGTTCCGCTGGCTCGGCGCTGCGGTAGAATTAAGAATCACCCGCCCCCTGGATGATCCATCCCGGCGCAGCTTCCCGGTGATGGTGTGTGATGCCCGGACGGGACAGGTGATCCAGCGCTTGAATTTCTCGCCGGCCGGCTTGGGGGTGATCGCCCGGGCGGAATTCACCGCCAACTGGGCCGGGATGCCGACGGTCAGCGGTGAACGTCAAACCGATGCGGTGCCGGTTGTGCTCCTCACCGACGAGGGGGCAGTCGTGGCCCTGGAAGGAAGGGCCTGGGGGCTGCGCGGCCCGAAGCGCGGGGCGGAAGATTGACGGCGGCCGGCCTCGTTTCCGTACCTCTGCCTTCCTCAAATCTGCGGGCCTCGCCGGTGAATGACGAATCGACCGAACGTGCGACCTTACACTAAGGGACCGACGATGCCGACTGTGCAGTGCCGAAACTGTGGCTTATCCGTGCAAGTGCCCGTGGGCGGCCGACGGTTGTGCGGCTGCGGCGCCTGGCTGTCCGGCGATGACGTGCCGCAGCCCGAGCCGGCGATGGCCGAGCCTGTGATCGCCGAGGTCGAGGAAGAGCGCTGGCCGCGCCTCGATACCGAGTTGGCCGCCATCGAACGCCTCAACGAAGGATACCGCCGCATCCGTCGCGAGCTGAGCAAGGCCATCGTCGGCCAGGAACGGGTGCTGGAGGAACTCCTCATCGCCATGTTCGCCCGGGGGCATTGCCTCTTGGTCGGCGTACCGGGCCTGGCCAAGACGCTGATGATCCGCTCCCTGGCCGACTCGCTGACGCTCAGCTTCAGCCGCATCCAGTTCACCCCCGACCTGATGCCCTCCGATATCACCGGCACCGAGGTGCTCCAGGAAGACAAGGCGACCGGCCAGCGGATGTTCAAGTTCCTGCATGGCCCGCTGTTCGCTAACGTGATTTTGGCGGACGAGATCAACCGCACCCCGCCCAAGACCCAGGCCGCCCTGCTGGAGGCCATGCAGGAACGCCAGGTCACCGTCGGCGGCGCCCGGCATCGGCTGCCCGACCCGTTCTTTGTGCTGGCGACGCAAAACCCGATCGAACAGGAAGGGACCTACCCGCTCCCCGAAGCCCAGCAGGACCGCTTCATGTTCAATATCCTGGTGGACTACCCGGAGGAGGAAGAGGAGTTCCGCATTGTCGAGATGACGACGACGGCCCATCAGCCGCAGCTCGACCGGGTGCTGTCGGCGACCGACATCCTGGAGATGCAGGACATCGTCCGCAAGGTGCCGGTTGCCCCGTATGTGATCCGCTATGCCATGAAGTTCACCCGGCTGACGCGGAAGAACAAGGGGGAAGTGCCGGACTTTATCAAGGATTATGTGACCTGGGGGGCCGGGCCGCGGGCGTCGCAGTATTTGATCCTGGCGGCCAAGGCCCGGGCCGTGCTGCACGGGCGCTACTATGTGTCGTGCGAGGACGTGCGGGCGGTGGCCCACCCGGTGCTGCGCCACCGGATTATCACGAATTTCAACGCCGAGGCGGAAGGGATCAAGCCGGACGACATCATCCAGCGACTAATTGATTTGATTCCGCGCGATCCGAATGAGAAGGCGGTAGCCGCCAGCTAAGGTTTGCCGCTTGTGGCTTAGCGCCGGTCGCTAAGCCGCAAGCGGCTGAGACCGCAAGCGGCGAGAAGACCCACGATGGACGACCCCAACGACCCCCAACGTTACCTCGACCCTGTTGTCCTCGCCAAGGTGCGCAGCCTGGAATTGCAAGCGCGGCTGATCGTCGAGGGCTATCTCTCGGGCATGCACAAGAGCCCGTACCACGGCTTCTCCGTCGAGTTCGCCCAGCACCGCGAGTATGTTCCCGGCGACGACATCAAGCATGTGGACTGGAAGGTCTATGGCCGCACCGGCCGCTTCTACCTCAAGCAGTACGAGGAGGAAACCAACCTCGTCTGCTGGCTGCTCCTGGATGTCAGCGAGTCGATGCGCTATGGCTCCATCCCTTCTCCCTCTCGAGGGGGAGAGGGTAAGGGTGAGGGGGTGATCAGCAAGTACGATTACGCCTGCATGGCGGCCGCGGCGATGGCCTACCTCACCCTGCACCAGGCGGACAGCGTCGGCCTGGTCACCTTCGACAATCAGGTGCGCGGCTTCCTCCGGCCGTCGAGCCAGCCGTCGCACCTCAAGCAAATTGTCAACGTGATGAACCGCGGCGCCGCCCAGGAGAAGACCAGCCTTGCGCCGATCTTCCACGACCTGGCCGAGCGCATCAACCGCCGCTCGATCATCGTGCTGCTGAGCGACCTGTTCGACGACGTGCCGGACATCCTGAGCGGGTTGAAGCACCTGCGCTACAAGCGGCACGAGGTGGTCGTCTTCCACGTGATGGACCCGGCCGAGCTGGAGTTCCCCTTCCAGGAGGCGACCCTGTTCCGCGGCCTGGAGCAGTATCCTGAATTGCTGACGGACCCGCGCTCGCTGCGCCAGGGCTACCTCGATCAGGTGCAGGCGTTCATCGCCGACCTCCAGCGCGGCTGCCGGGCGCAGGACATTGATTATGTCCCGCTCCGCACCGACGCGAACCTCGGCGTGGTGCTGTCGGGCTATCTGGCGCACCGGCTAGCTCGAAAGGGGAATTGAAAAATGCCACTTGCCACTTGCCACTTGCCAATTGTCCGAAGGGCTACCGCTGACCCCCGAGGCGCCTTGTGCGGTCAGCTTGCTGGTCAATTTGCAATGGGCAATTGTCTTCGTGGAGACTGACCCGGTGCCGACGAGTATCTTCCCCCTGCTCGGCTTTCTCTTCGGCGATCCCCTGGCGCTGCTGGCGGCGGTCGGCGGGGCGGTGTCCATCCCCATCATCATCCATCTGCTCAACCGTCGGCGCTTCCGCGTGGTCAACTGGGCGGCAATGCGCTTCCTCCTCGCCGCCCAGCGCCAGAACACCCGTCGCATGCGCCTGGAGCAGATCATCCTGCTCGCCGTCCGTGCCCTGGTCGTCGCCCTCCTCATTCTGGCCATGGCCAGCGTCCGCGACGAACGCACCGACTGGACCTGGTGGCAGTACCTCTTCCCCTCCAGTACTACCGCCCAGGCCGCCAGCGCCAGCCGCCGCGCCCACAAGATCCTGGTCCTCGACGGTTCCTTCAGCATGGCGCTGAAGGTCCCCAATCCCCACGGCGAAGGGGAGACCACCTGCTTCGAGCGCGCCCGCGCCCTGGCCCTGGAAATCATCGACCGGTCCAGCGGCGGCGATGGCTTCAGCGTCGTCCTGATGGGCGCCCCACCCAAGCGCGTCGTGCCGGGACTGTCCGACGTGGACGTCAAGAAGGTCCGGGCCGAGGTCCAGGCGCTCCGCCTGCCGCACGGCAACGCCGACCTCGCTGCCACCCTCAACACCGTCGAGAGCCTGCTCCGTGAGTCGCCCGGCAAATACCACGACCGCGAGGTTTACTTCCTGACCGACTTGCAGCGCTCCACCTGGATCAGCCCCCAGCCGGGCAACCTGGCCGCCACGCTTCAGAAGATCCAGGCCAAGGCCCGCACCATCTTCGTGGATGTCGGCCGGGACAAGGTCAGCAACCTGGCCGTGACCAACCTCGTTCTCGGCACCCCTGTCGCCCTGACCAGCTCGCCTACGCCGCTCCTTGCCACCATCCACAGCTACGCGCAGGGCCCCGATGCCCGCGATCAGGTACGCGCCCAACTCCTTGTCGGCCGAGTGCCATCCGTCCCTGGCGACCCGCCCTTTGACCTGCGCGTCGCTCAGGAAGTGCCCGTCCGCGTCGGGCCTGGTCCGAACACCGTCGCCTTCCCCTACAAGTTCCCCCGGCCCGGCGACTACGTGGTGCAGGTGCGGCTGGAGGGGGACGCGCTGGAACCCGATGACGTGCGCTCGGCGGTGATCACGGTCAAGGATGCCGTGCCGGTGCTGCTGGTCAACGGTAAGCCGGATGCCGCTGAGGTCTACGACCGGGCCACCGAATGGCTGCTTGATGCGCTCAACCCGTTCGTCAAGGGTCCGGTCCCCGGCAACATCCCGGCCCGGCCCAGGGTCCTCAAGCCGCGCGAGTTCAGTGATGCCGGCCTCGGTGACCTGACCCCTTACGATTGCGTCTTCTTCTGCGACGTGCGCGGCTTTGATCCGCCCGAGGTCCGCCGGATCGAGACCCATCTGCGCCGGGGCGGCGGCGTGGTCTTCTTCCTCGGCGACCAGGTGGATCTGGCCGAGTACAATCGCCTCCTCTACCGCGAGGGCAAAGGCATTCTGCCGGCCCGGCTGCTCGGCAAGCAGGAGGCGCCGACGAAGCACTTTTTCCACTTTGCCGTCGAGGACAAGGCATATCGGGAACCGCCGCTGGATGCCTTCGGCGATGACCGCGATCGGGCCGCGCTCTTGGCCGTGCGCTTCCGCCAGTACATCCGGGCCGAGCCGGCGCCGCGCGGCGGACCGCGCAAGGTCCTGTCGTTCATGCCCCAGTCCACGGCCGAGGACCGCAAGGTTCAGGCGGAGCGTCTGCCGCTGGGCGACCCGGCCCTGATCGAGTGGCAGCCGCCGTTGCCCGAGGCAGAACGACGCAAGCGCGAGGAAGCGGGCCTGCCCAGCGCGGCCCGCTATCGCGGCCGGGTGGTCCTCTTCACCAGTACCGCCAACATGGACTGGAACACCTGGCCTGCTTCGCCCAGCTACCTGCCGTTCATGCAAGAGCTGCTCCGGTACGCCGTCTCCGGCCGGCTCCGCGAGCAGGCGGTCATCGTCGGTGAATTAATCGAGGAGTTCCTCCCCGGCCTCGGCGCCGAACAGACTGTCGTCATGCATACCCCCGAGGGCCGCTCCGAGACCATCAAAACCGTGGCCCAGGAGGAGAACAGCGTCCTCCGCTGGACCGACACCGAGTTGAGCGGCGTCTACCGCGCGGTCATCAGCGGCCAGTCACAGGAACGCGGCTTCGCCGTCAACGTACCAACCGCCACCGACGCTCAGCAGTCGTGCGAGAGCGACCTGACCCGCTGCACCCCCGAGGAATTGCAGGCCGCCTACAAGGAGTGGAAGTTCCAGGTTGTCAAGGAACCGGACGAGGCCGTCCGCACCGATGAACCGGGGGAGGCCGTCACCGAGCCGGACCTTCGACCGATGGGGATGCGCGTGGCCCGTTGGCTGCTGCTGGCCATGCTGGTGCTGCTCGTTGTCGAGGTGATCCTGGCCTGGCGCTTCGGGCATTACAGCGCTGTCGCCGGCACTCCCGGCAACCAGCCCGCCGCCGGCCGACTGGTGCCCGGACTGGCCGGCGCCTTCGCTGCCATCTCGTTTCTGTTGCTTGGCGGCGTTCTCCTTCATGCCGTCTGGACGGGCGACTTCCTCGGCTTCCTGCCCGACGGCGTCCGCCGATCGCTGGAGCGAACGCGCGGCATCGACGCGCCGGCGCCGGGCGAGGGGAGCAACTGGGCCCTGGAGTTCACCCCCTACCTGGTGGATGCCGCCTCCGACCCCTGGATCGTGACCATGATTGCCCTGGCCGGTATTGCCCTGATTGTCTGGGTCTACCGCCAGGAGGGCCGGACTGCCAGCCTGGCCTACAAGATGCTGCTGAGCGGCCTGCGCGCCTGCTTCCTGCTGCTGACGCTGGTGGTGCTGCTGCCGCTGCTGCAAGTGCAAGTGCAGCGCCAGGGCTGGCCCGATGTGGTGATCCTCATCGACGATTCGCTGAGCATGAGCGTATCGGATAGTTATCGCGATCCGGAGGTGCAAGAGGCGGCCAATCGCCTGGCGCAAGCAGCGGGGCTGAGCACCCAGGAGCGGTTGGCGCTGGCGCAGGCGCTCTTGACCCGCGGCGAGCGCGACTGGCTCCGCACCCTGCTCGGCCAGCGCAAGAAGGTCCATGTCTACCACTGCTCCCGCCGGGCCCACCGCCTCGCCAGCGTCGTCGAGCCCGGCCAGCTGGCCGGGGCGGTCGAGGCGATCCAATCGCTGCGGACTGAGCCGTCCAATGACTCCAGCCAGCTCGGCACCGCCGTCCGCCAGGTGCTCAACGATTTCCGCGGCTCGTCGTTGTCGGCCATCGTCATGCTCACCGACGGCGTTACCACCGAGGGGGAAGACCTGGTCAAGGTGGCCCGCTATGCCGCCCAGATGCGAGTGCCCTTGTACTTCGTTGGCCTCGGCGACGCCCACGCCGCCCGCGACCTGAGGCTGCACGACCTGCAGGTCGAGGAGTCGGTCTACGTCAATGACCGGGTGGTCTTCGAAGTGCGCCTCAGCGGCCAGGGCTACAACGACCTGACCGTCCCGGTCCGGCTGCGCGAGAAGGGGAGCGACAAGGTCCTGGCCGAGCAGAAGGTCAAGGTCGGCCCCCAGGGCAAGCCCGAGCGGGTCCGCCTTGTCTATCAGCCGACCGAGCCGGGCGAGAAGCACTATGTCATCGACGTGCCGGTGCAGCCCGACGAGGCCGATCCGGACAACAACGCCGTCAATCGGACCATCCTGGTGCGTGAAGCCCGGCTCATCAAGGTGCTCTTCATTGATGGCTCGGCCCGCTACGACTACCGCTTCGTCAAGGCCCTGTTGGAGCGCGAGAGCGACCGCACCCGGGGGAACAAGTCGATCGACCTGAAGGTACTGCTTCTGGACAGCGACGACGACTACGCCGCCCAGGACCGCAGCGCTCTGGCCGAGTTCCCGATCAAGGCGGAGCTGAACCAGTTCGACGTGGTCATCCTGGGCGATGTGGACCCCCGGCCCAGCCCGCGCTGGCCGAAGATGACGGAACACCTCAAGGACCTGGCGGAGTTCGTGCGCGAGCGGGGCGGCGGCCTGGTGGCGGTGGCCGGCGAGCAGTTCATGCCGCACGCCTACAAGGACAGCCCTCTGCGCGACATTCTGCCGATCGAGCCGGCCGCTGACCGTCAGCCGGAGAATGGCCCGCGCGTCGAGGGCTATCGGCTGGAGCTGACCGCAGTGGGCCGGCTGCACCCGATCTTCCGCTTCGAGGCCGACGAGAAGCGCAACGAGGAGGTTTGGAGCCAACTGCGTGAGATGTATTGGTGGGCGGAAGGCTACCGCACCAAGCCGGCGGCCGAGGTGTTGGCCGTGCATCCGCGAGTGCGGGCCCGACCCGAGGAGCGCGGCTCGCGCCTGGTCGAGGGCCACCCCCTGGTGGTGCAGCAGTTCGTCGGCGCCGGCCGCTGCCTCTTCTTCGGCTTCAACGAAAGCTGGCGCTGGCGCTGGCGCGAGGAGGAGCTGCGCTTCAATCAATTCTGGATCCAGACGGTCCGCTACCTGGCCCGCAGCCGACTGGGGCGGATCGACCTCCGTCTCGACCGGCAGACGCCCTACCGTCGCGGCGAGCCGATCCGGGTGACAGTCCGTTTCCCCGACGACACCCCGCCGCCGGCCCCGGACACCGAGGTCAAGGTGCTGGTCGAGCGCCGTCCGCCGCGGCCGCCGGGGGCCAAGCCGGCGGTGGCGGAAGCCCGGCCGCTGGAGGTGCAGACCATGCAGCTGGCCCGCGTCGAGGGGAGCCGGTCCACCTACGAGGGGCTGCTGACCCGCACTCCCGAAGGGGAGTATCGCTTCCAGCTCAAGGAGCCGCCGACGACCGGCCCCAAGCCCACCGCCGAGGGCCGAGTGCTGGCCCCGCCCGGCGAGATGGAACAGCTCCGCATGAACCAGCCCGACCTGGAACGGGCCGCCGAGGAAACCCAGGGACGGTTTTACAACCTGGCCGAGGCGTACCGCCTGCCTGACGAGCTGCCGGCCGGTACACGCATCACCCTGAGTGCCCCCGGCCGGCCGTGGCTATTGTGGAACCACCTGCTCATCTTGCTGCTGGCCCTGCTGTTGCTGAGCCTGGAATGGATTTTGCGAAAGAGAAAGTGGCTGTTATAGTAAGGCATGAACCTGGTAACGGGGCCCCTGTGCTGATGCTTCGCTGCGTTTCTCCCACCTGCGGAGCCTTCCCGACCGCTGCCGCCCTGAGTGCCGGGATGAGGGTAAAGTTGATTGGTCCGCGCATCACACCGATGAGGGGAGACATGCAATGGCGCATCGACCGGTCCAGGGGGGCCTACCTCTGATGATAACGGCCTTGGCGACGGCGGCCCTGAGCGGCTGCGGGTTCATCGAGGGACCCAACGCGGGCCGCCCGATAGACGGCCGAGGATCAAGGGATCGCCGCCCAGTCCTGTTCGTCACCGCCGAGCAGATGGCTCGCGATTACGCCGCCAGCCGCCAGGCGGCCGACGTGAAATATCGGGGCAAGTACTTGCAGGTGGCCGGCGTCGTCGATCGGGTCCGGACCAACAGCCTGGGCGAGCGCAGTGTTGCCCTGGTGGGCTTCACCGAAAACCGCTCCGACGACCCGGTAGTGAAGGAAATTCGCTGCATCTTCCTGCCCACCCATGACGACCGGACCCTCGACCTGACCCGGGGGCAAGAGGTCAAGATCGTGGGCCGCTGCGAGGGCGAGGGCACCAGCATCGACATCGAAATCGTTGACTGCGAACTGGAGGAAGTCGGCCCCGACCCCTCGATCACGGTGACGGCTGAGCAGCTGACGCGCGCGTATGCCCAGAGCAAGGAGCAGGCAGACCAGAAATACAGCGGCCGGCAGTTGGTCATCGAGGGCGTCCTCGTCGAACTCCGGGGGGAGGGCGAGGGCCGGCCAGAAGTGGTGCTCGCGGGCCATGATGAGCAGTCGGCCCGGCCGCTGCGAGTCGTGGCTGCGTACCCGTCCGACCAGAGGGGAGCGTTCGCCCGGCTGAGCAAAGGGCAGAAGATCAAGATCAAGGGGGAATGCAGCGGCCGACACGACGACGAGGTGTCCGTCTCGTTCGCGGTCCTCGTCAGGAAATGACGAATGACGAAGCACGAATGACGAAAGAAGCCCGAAGGTCGAATGACGAATGTCGAAACGGGGGTCAGCGGTGCCTGCCTCCTGGTGGTAGGGAACCAACATCGGCAACACGGAACTGACCCGCCACTCGCTGCCGCCTGTTCGTCATTCGTCATTCGGAATTCGTCATTCTTTTGGCATTCGTCATTAGGAATTCGTCATTCCCCAGAGGGGGTGGCCGACGATGGCGCAGACAGTTGCAAGCCCTGGTTCCGAATCTGCCTTGCTCCGGCGCCGCCTGGCCGCCCTGCGCCACCGGCTCCTTCTCGTCATTGTGGTGCGCGGCTTGGGCTGGCTGCTGACGGCACTGCTGGCCGGCGCCCTGGCATGCGGCCTGCTTGACTGGCGGTGGCACCTTCCCAGTTCGGTGCGGGCGGTGTTCCTCGTCGGCACCCTCGCCGCCGCCGGCTGCCTCGCCTACCGCTATCTTTTCCTCCCCCTCAGCGCCCGGCTCGACGACCTGGCCCTGGCCTTGCGCATCGAGGAACACTATGACCAGCTGAACGATGCCCTGGCCAGCACCGTCGAGTTCCTGCGGGAGCCGCCCGATTCGGAGCAGTTCGGCTCACCCAGCCTGCGCCGTGAGGCGGTGCGCCGGGCCCTGCGGCGGGCGCAGGACTGCGACTTCGGCCGGGTCATCGACCGCCGCGGCCTGCACCTGGCCGGTGCCCTGGCCCTGCTGCTGGGAAGCGGAGCCGTCACCCTGGCAGTGCTCCATCCCACGCTGGCGCGGACCGCCCTGCTGCGGCTGGTCCATCCGTTCGGCGGGTTCGAGTGGCCCAAGCAGACCCTGTTGGAGATCGACCCGCCTCGCGAACGCATTGGCCGCAATGAGCCGTTCGAGGTGCGCGGCCGGATCCGCGGCGTAATCCCGGAACAGGTGACGGTCCTTTTCAAGCTCGACGACTCCCAGACGATCGAACACGCCTGCGCTGTCCAGCGCGCCCCCGCACCCTTTCCCCACGAGGGCGAGGGGAAGGGTGAAGGGGCCGGCACCTTTGCCACCGTCCTGAAGCCGGGCCAGGCCCGGCGGGAGATCCGCTTCCGGGTCCAGGCCAACGATGCCGTCAGCCCGGGCCCCGACCGCTGGTACAGGGTGGTGGTCCTGCCGCCGCCGTCGCTGGCGCCGCTCGACGGCCGGGCCTCGCCTCAGGTTCGCCTACGCCCGCCGGCCTATACCGACCTGCCGGTTCAAGACCTGCCCGACGGCATCGGTGATATCGAAACTGTGGCCGGCACCCACGTCACCCTTCGCGCCGCTGCCGACCGCCCGCTGGCCCGCGCCTGGATCGAGTACGAGCCGGAGCCCCCCTTCGTCGGCCTGGCGGCGTTTCTGGCCCCGCTGGCGAGTCGTCACGCCGCTGGCACCGCAGCCCTGGCCGCTGCCGGTCGCGAGGTCTGGGGCGAGGTGCGAGCCGAGTTGAGCGCCGATCGTCAAACCTTCGCCGCCGCCTTTGTGCCGCGCGCCAGCGGCCGGTATCTCCTGAATTTCGAGGATGACTCCGGCCTGCGCAACAGTCGGCTGTTCGAGCTGCGGGTGCTGGCCGACCCGCCGCCGTTGGTCAACCTGGACCGCCCCTCCGACAAGCGCGACATCCTCAGCGTGCTGCCGACCGCCGAATTGCCGCTGCAAGCCCTGGTCGAAGATCCGCAGTTCGCCGTTCGCTCGGCCTGGCTGGAATACCGCACGCGGCCGGGAGATCAGCCGCCGGCTGCCTCTCTCGATCCCGTGCATCGTCTGCCGCTCTACGACCATCAGGTCGCCGGCGCGGAAGCCTGGGGCCCGTTTGCCCGCCTGGTTCCGCCTCTTCGCCTCCGCGAGAAGCGCGTCGAGATCGACCGCCGGCTGTCCCTGGCGAAACTGCCCGGCATCCGCCTGCGGGAGGGAGATCTTCTGATCTTGCAAGTCTGCGCCGACGACTTCGACGACGTGGACTTCACCAAGCCGCCCGGCCGCAGCCACGAGGTCGAGGTCCGGATCATCAGCCGCGACACGCTCGACCTGATCCTCACGCAGCAACAGGCCGAGGTGCAGAAGGAATTGCTCCGCCTCCGCGAACAGGAGCGCGAGGCCATCAAAAAGGTGGCCGAGGTCCAGGCCCGGTTGCGGAAGTTGGGCCGACTCGATGACGAGGACCTTGGGCAGCTCCAGCAGACCGAACAACTCCAGGAGCAGATCCGCGAGCGGATCGGTTCCCGCCGGCAGGAGGGGCTTCGCCGCGAGGTGGCCCGCATCCTGGAGACGCTGCAGAACAATCAACTGCCGCGCTCCGCCGTGCATGAGCGCATGGAGCAGGT
>DATLYH010000084.1:0-9353 GCA_035575035.1 Gemmataceae bacterium | reverse complement strand
GGGGTGGCGTTCGCCTCGCAATCCAGCAAACCCGAACGGGAGAACGACGATGAAGAGCAAGACAAAGAAGGCGGCCAAGGCCGGCACGTTCGCGGCCGTGCTGGTCTCCGAGCAGTCGCGCCTGTCGCGCGAGGACATCTTCGACGTGATGACGCACGGGAAGCTGCTCCGCGACGCCGGCGTGGCCATCGTCACCTGCCAGCACGGCGAGCTGCAATTCGACAACCTCGGCGGCTTCCTCACCGCCATCGTGGACCAGTACGGGGCCCGCGAGGAGTCGATCCGCCTGGCCGACCGCGTCGTCAGCGGCAAGCGCCTGGCGGTCAAGCAGGGTCAACGGCAAGGCGGGGCGCTCTTCGGCTACAACCGCGAAATCCTTGACGAGGCCGGCCGCGTGGTCCGGCGCGTGTGCGGCACCGAGAAGTTCCGCAAGCCGCTGGGCTGGTCGTCGCGCCTGGTGCCGGCCGACTCGAAGGCGGTCGAGGCGGTGCGCTTCATTTTCGAAGCCATTGGCGACGACCTGAGCTACGGCTCGGTCGCCAGGGAGCTGAATCCATGTGAGCGGCGACTTCTACGATGCCCTGTACGCTGCGCACTGGCTGGACGTGATGAAGGCCTGCCAGCGGACGCGGTTCTACTTCTACACGCGCTCCTGGCGGGTGCCGGCGATTGCCGAGGTGCTGGAGGCGATGGCGGCGCTACGGTGCTGCCGGGCCTGGTACAGCATCGACGCCCAGACCGGCGTGCCCGCGTCCGTGCCGCAGGGCGTCCGTCTCGCCTACCTCCAGGTGGGCGAGGAGGGGCCAGCGCTGGCGGACCTGATGTTTCGGGTTCGTCGGCTGCGGCGCCAGCCCCAGCGGATCGGATTGCCGCTGCTCTGTCCGCACGAGACGCCGCAAGGCCGCGCCCGCGATGTCAACTGTGGCACCTGCGGCTTCTGCTGGCGTTGACGAAGGAAAAGCCCTGTCGGTCCCCGAGGGACTGTGGGGCTTTTCTCTCGGGCCCGACCGAATAGGCCGGAACGTCCCGTACAGTAACCCGGCCCTTCATGCCGATGCGGAGGCATCTATGCGGGACGAGTGTTTCTGCTGAAGAGGATGAATGCTGTCAAAACAGAGAGCGCGGCTTGGGGGCTAAGCTTAGTGCATGATCGAGGGCATCGATGATGTGTGCCGGGGTGCCTGCCAACACCGCACCCCGCTCATCGGTGACGGTGACACCGAGGGAAGAGAGCATTCGCTCGAACCGTTCTTCGCGAAGAGCATTGCCCGAGGCAGGGCACTCGAATTCAAGGACGTGTTGGCCGTCCTCGGACCCGGGGCCCTCCTCGAATCGAATGGTAGCCACGAAATCGTAGGGCCTTAACCCATGCCTCTCTGCCAGGTCGTTCAACTTGGTCAGGATGGCAACATCAAGATTATCAAGCCGCACGCGGTCATACTCGCGCTGTTGTGACCGATAGCACGTGCAGCTTAGCGCACCGCGTGCGGGATGGGAAGCGGAATCAGCAGGCAAGGAGTTCGATTAAGGGACCGATCAAGCATCCTCGTGGTGGCGCACGGCTGTGAGGCGGACCGCGTGATCCGATGAGTTCAGTTTAGTGCCGGCCGGGCCGCCGAGCGAGGGCCGCAGCAAGCGCGGCCGGCGCGGTACCCTGCCGCCAAGGAGACACCCCATGACCGCTCTCACCCACCGCCCCCGCCTGCCGTTGCAACCGAATCCCCAGGCCAGCCTGACCTGCCTGCTGGGGCGGCTGGACACCATCCACCAGCGGCTCGTGGCACGCGGCTTCAGGGACGCCGTTGCCCACCGGGCGATCGATCAGGTCCTTCACGCCGGCCAGCGGCTGCTGGCGTCCGGAAGGGTCCAGGGCATGACTTGCGAGCAGCGGGCCGGGTGGCTCTGGAGGGTGGCGTTGAGCGCCGCCCGGCGGGCGGCGGCCCGGGAACTGGCCTTCGCCCGCCTGGTGTATGACCCAGTGGATGACCGCGGCAACTCACGACACGAGGATCGGGAGGCGGTCCTTGCCGCGGTGCGCGGGGCAGTGGCAGCGTTGCCCGAGAAGCAGCGGCGGGCGGTAGTCCTCCACGTCTTCCAGGGGCTCTCCGGGCGCGCGGCCGCCCGCCAGATGAGCATTGCCCCGTCGGGCTTTTTCCGCCATTACCAGGCCGCCTTGGCCCGGCTAGAGGCATTGCTGAGCACCTGCAGGGACGGCCGCTTTCGCCGAGAAATTGACCAGGGGGGCGGAGCGCGCGCCCTTTTCAATAGTGAGGGATAAGAGAGAGCGATGGCAGGCTTGCCTGCTCCAACTCCCCCAAAGCCCTCCCGGCTGAGTGCCCTCAGAGGCCGGTAGCCCGTTGCGGCCCGCGGCCGCCGCGAAACCTCCGGCCACCGTGAGCCCCCGAGAGATCACCATTCCTGGGAAGCTCCCTGGGATGGCCACCAACCAATCGGACGAGACCAGGATCACCCTGTAAGGCCCGCCAGGGCCTTCGTGGAAAGTACGCACCAACAGAAACCCGCCCCCAGGAACCCGCACCATGAACCGAGCACCGACGCACCCTGCCCTCAGCTCCCTCTTCCCCGACGGCAAGCCCGTCCTCCGCGAGGTCTCGCCCCACGATTGGATTCCGGCACCCGGCAACTTGCCGCGCTGGTGATCCACCGGGCCAAGCACCAGCAGCTTGCCAGGCAGGGCTACCGCCCGCACTCGCTGTTCTGCGGCGAGCGGGTCATCCCGGCGGACGGCGAGGCCGTGCTGGTGTTCATCGCCGGGGGCGTGGCCATAGCGGTCTCGCTGGGCCTGGGCGCGTACCTGATGCTGGCGGCGGTCAGCCTCGGCATCGTGGAGGCGGCGTGGAACCTGCGCGTGGAGGCGCAGAAGCGGGCCATCCCTGATGCTCAGCGGGAGAATGAGATCATCATGGAACAGGTCAGGAAGGAGGACAGGCAATGAAAAATGCCCCGTTTGTTACGCCGGGGCAAGAGAAACGTGAAGGCGACAATTAACCTATACCCCATTCACGAAAGGGTCAACACATGAGAGCGGATCAGTCGCCGGCGCCGCCCCGGCAGCAGGAACCCACCATGCTGCAAAAGGTGGTGTCGCTGATGGGCAACAACCTCAGGCAAGCCGTGCCGTTTCTCGATGAAGGGCGCGGCATGGGAACGCTGGGGGCCTACTGGCGCGGCGGCCTCAAAGACCTCTAGGACAAGGTGCTGAACGCCTTCCCGGACTCGACGCCGCACCGGGAGGAAGCGGGCATGATCGCCAGCCCGACGCCGCAGATCGTCACGGCGCAGATCACGGGGCGGCAGATCGAGATGGACAGGTGAGGGGATCGGGATGCGGCTGGGATTACACGTGAGGCGCATTCGCGCCTCGATTCCACCGCGGCCCGCGCAACCACTAACACGCTTCAACGAAAGGAGCAAACAATGTTCGCTGATGCCTGGAGCGAGGCGGCGTTCTACCTGGTGATGCTCTGGATCGTCATCCCGTCCCTAGTCGCCAGGAGCCTGCTCAAGAAGGTCAAAGAGCACGGCGTGCTGGACAAGGTCAAGGAGGAGTGCGTCAAGCAGGACGTGGCCGGGAAGGTGGTGAAAGCCGCGCTCGGCAAGTGGTTCAAGTAACCGGGGCCAGGGCGCACGGACGCGCCCGCTTATTCGGGGCATCCATGATTCAGGAACTCGCCATTGCGTTGTTGATCTGCGGCATCGCCACCTGCCTGCTGTGGATGGCGCTGATCGTCGTGGACATTCAGTGCGCGCTCGCCGATCTGCGAAAGCGGCGCGGGACCACTGCCGGGGAGGAGGACGATGGGAGCGCCGCGCCTCCAGCATGACCACGCCTGGGCGGCCGCGGCAGCCATCCTCGACCTGGTGAAGCACCGGATGCGCGAGGAGTGCCGCCGCGACGCGCACACGGCGTTTTACGATGCCATCCTGGCCTGCCTCCAGCATTACGAGCAAGACATGCAGCGCGAGGCGGCGCGGCTGTGCAGGCCGAGCCGGAATTGAGGAGATGTCATGGCAAGGCATTCCAACCCCATGAGCCTGCTGAAGGCCCGCATGGAGATCGCCCGCCTGAAGGAAGCCACGCATTCACTGGTGAAGCGCAGCATCCTGGCGAGCTGGGTGGGGCACACCTTCGACGTGCCGAAGGATACCTGCGTTCGGTGATCGCCCGGAAAGCCCAAGCAACGTGACTTCGATATGGAGAGATGAGCCATGAGCATCGAACTGATTACGGCCATCACGAAGCTGGCCTTTTACACGGGCGGCTGCATCCTGCTGGTTCCCTCGATTTGGCTGGCGGTGCTGCTGCTCAGAGAAAAGCTGCGGGAGGGCAAGGCCGATGACGCTTGAGGAACGCCTCGACCGGATCGAGCAGATGCTGGCCGTGTTGGTCGAGCGGCAGACGATAAAGGACTGGTACACCACCGAGGAGTTCGCCCGCCTAGTCGGCAAGGCCGAGTTCACTGTCCGGGAATGGTGCAGGCACGGTAGGGTCCGGGCCGAGAAGCGGCAGTCCGGGCGTGGCGCATACCCCGCGTGGGTCATCAGCCACGATGAGTTGATGCGCTACCAGCGGCAGGGCTTGTTGCCAGTCCACTCCGGAGGGTAAGATCACGTTCACCCGGGCAGGACAGGCCTACCTGGTGTCGCGAGCACGAGTGACGACATGTCTGACGATCAGGCCGGGGCGGCGGTACCGGTGCTAACTATCGGGTACGGCTCCCGAACCGTAGAGGAGTTCATCGGGACGCTGGAACGGCACGCTGTCCAGTACCTCATCGACGTGCGCTCACGCCCGCGCTCCCGCTTCAGGCCGGAATGCTGCCAGGAGCCTTTGGACCGCGCCTTGCGAACTGCCGGCATCCGCTACGTCTTTATGGGCGATACCCTGGGTGGACGGCCGTCCGACCCGTCGTGCTACACGGACGGGAGAGTTGACTACGCCAAGTGTCGCGAAAAGCCCTTCTTTCAAGAGGGCCTCGCCCGCCTCCGGTCAGCCTAGGGTTACATAACAAGAGCACTGCGGCAACGCGGCGGCCGTGTGCCCATTGCCGTTGCCGTTGTGGTTGGCGGCGGGCGGGTGGCCGTCGTGCTCCAAGAAGGTCACGATGTCCACGCCCTCGGGCAGCGCGATCAGCCGCTGCTTCAGCCGCATCAGCAGGTAATCGACCTGGGCGGCCTTGGCCTCGGCCTCGCCCTTCTCGACCTTGCCGATGGTGAAGGTGTGCAGCTTGCCGTGGTGACAGAACAGGACGCGGAAACTGCCGTTCCGCTCTTGCAGGGAAGCCATGACGCTCCTCCCGCAGCGTCACGCCAACGCGAGGTAAACGACTTTACCAAAACTTTACCACGCCCCCTGCAAATGAAGACGGGAAAGGGCCGCGGGAAACCCGCAAACCCTTTCCCTGTTTGAAGGTGCCGGAGACAGGACTTGAACCTGCACGCCCGAAACGGGCACCAGGCCCTCAACCTGGCGCGTCTGCCAATTCCGCCACTCCGGCGCAGTTGGCCTTCCTTACCTTAGGAGACTCCTCCCCCGGAAATCAAGTCCCTTTTCATCGGGGGCATCATTTTTCCGACCCGTCCGGGAGGCGAATCGGGCCGTTCCGCGCCCCGGGATGGGCAGTGGAATCCGCCCTGGTTTCCATCAGGGTGATGAGCCAATTCCCCTGGCGGGGGCCGGCAATGAACTGGTCGCCGCTATGGGTGGCGCCGATTGCCTGACCCGCTCTGGTCTGCAGGAGATTTCGTCCGGCCTTGGAAGCGGGGGATGCGCCGGGCTGCGAAGGCGGGACCGGCAGCCGCAAGGGCGGACGCGGCGTCGGCCGGACCTCGGGCAGCGACAGGCCCTTGATCGTCTCTTTCCGACCCTTGCGCAAGACAACCACATCGACCGGAGTATCCGCCTTGATCTTGTCCAGCAACCGGCCAAACTCCCGGTGGTCACCGGGCACCGGCTCGCCGCCGAACTCCAACAGGAGGTCATTGGGCCGGATACCCGCCCGGGCTGCGGCAGAACCAGGCTGCACCTGTCCCACCACCAGGCCTCTTCTTCGGGGAAGGTTCAGCTGGTCGGCCAGGACCTCGCTGGGCCGCTCGAGGCGGACGCCCAGCCGGCGCTCCTCTTCCCGGAGAGGTCGAGCCGGGAATCGGACCGAAAGGACCGGCGTCGGCCGAGGCGGTCCCACCCCCTTCGTTTCCATGCGGGCCCGGTCGATCGCCTTCCGCATCTCCTCGCGAGCCCTTTCCAGCTCCCGGCGGATTTGCTCTCTCTGCTCGGGATCGAGGTCAGGAGGCAGCCGCTTGAGGAGTTCATCGATGTTGGGCAGGTCAAAGGCCGGCGGGCGGGCGGGACTTCTCGGGGACGACGGCTTCTCCTCTGTCCTGGATTGCGGCGGCTCGTCGCGGGCCGCTTCCTTGGGCGGGGCCGACAGCGACACCCTAGCGGCAGAGGCGGCAACCTCAGGGCGGAGGCCGATGCCCGAGACAATCACGGCCAACGCCAGCAGACCGCTGGCCATTGCCGCCGAGCAACGGCGCGGACAGTGCCGCTCCACGGCGGCGGGGGCCTTCAGCAGCATGCTCACCCGACGGAAGAGATCGGAGCAATGTCCCGAAATACCGGATGCCCCCGCCGGCAACGCGGGCCCGGCCGTGAGGGTCAGCAGGAACTGTGCGTAGTCCTCGGGTCGGCGCTGCTGGGCGACAGCGGCCGCGTCGGCGATGTATTCCTGGCACAGCCGTACCTGCCGCCGCAGCCACCAGTACCAGGGGAGGAAGTAGTAGACCGCTTGCCCCAGGGCGAATAGCAAGGCGGTCCAGGTATCACGCCGTTCCAGGTGGGTCAGCTCGTGGGCAAAGACCCAGCGGAGGGTGGCAGCATCGGCGGGCCGGCAGAGCGCGATGGGCAAGATGATGGTGGGCCGCAGCAAGCCGCAGCTCAGCGGCACTCGCACCCGGTGCGAGACGAGCAGGCGCGGCGGGCGCCGGCCAGCCACCATTCCGTCAAGGAGTTCCACGATTGCCGGCGGTGCCGACTCGGCTTGCCGCAGCATCCGCCACAGCCCGACATGCCCCAACAGCCAACGACCCAGCAGCAGGGCGGCCCCACAGGCCCAGACCGTCGCGGCCCACCTGAGCAGCGGGCCGATCTCGACCGGCCGCCATCCGGCCCGGGCAGCCGAGGTGGCTTCGGGCAAAGGGCCTTCCGCCCCCCTCACCCCTTGGCCGCTCCATCGCGGCAAAGAAGAAGGTTGACGAGAGGCGCCCCGGAAGGGGCTGCCCGAGGAGACCGTGCCGGCGGCCGAAGGTGCGGAGACTGACTGCCCCTCCTCACCTCTGGATTCCGTTGGCCGGGTAGGGCCATTCTCCGGGATGTTGCTCTCAGACCCGCTGCGGTTGACGCTGGTGAGGGCAGACAACTCGGCCCACAGCCCGGCCGTGTTTTCCGAGAGGGTGGGCGGCCCGGCAGGCACTTGGGGAGATATTTGGTCCATCCATGCCGGCGCGGGGATGACCAGCCAGGCAGGGCCGAGGCTGAGGGCGGCCGCGAGGAGAGCCGCCGTCAGGCCCCACTCACCCAGGCACTGCTGCCGGGCTGGCTGGCGCGTCCAGCGCATCAGGGCCCAGACGCCCAGCAACAGCAGTCCTCCTCCCCAGGCGACCCGGAGCAGCCACACCCCGGCGGTCTCCCATGCGTCGCTCATGAAGGGCCCTCCGCGTAACTGGGATTAGACCTCTTCCGACGGGCCTCGGAGATCATGGCCTGCATGCGGTCCAGCTCCTCGGGGGAGATGCGCTCGCTCCGCAGCAAGCTGAGCACCAACTCCGAGGCGGCCCCATCAAAGACCCGCTCCAGCAGGTTGGCCGCGCAGTTGGCGACCATCGCGTCGCGGCTGTGGCAGGGCGTGTAAATGAACGTTCGTCCTTCGACGTGGTGCCGGACCAGCCCTTTCTTCTCTTCCATGATGCGCAGCAACGTTTGCACAGTGTTGTAAGCCAACGCGCTGTTCCGGCTCAGCCGGCGGTGGACATCACGTACACTGCAAGGCCCGTGCGCCCAAAGGACCTTCAAAATCTCCAATTCCCGCGCTGTCGGCGTCCGCATCTCATCCACGGTTTCCCACTCCCGGTTAGACCACTGGAAACCTAAGCGATTAGGCATTAGAGCCGGGGATGGGAGGAGAGTCAAGCAGTTTCATTCCTCCTCGGAATCGGCCGGGACCGTCCGGGCCGGTTAGACTGCCGGCCATGCCGGGCGGGCGGGCGAAGCCCGGCTTGCAACTTGAATCAATCGCAACATTCCGCCGGGCTGTCGCGCCCCTGCGGCGGAAAGGGCCGGGCGACCCGCCAAGTTTCCCTCTCGTGAGTCTCTCCTTCCTTCTTGCGGCGTCGCTGTGGGCAATGCTTCAAGTGCCCCCAGCCAGGTGCACTCAGTGTGAGATGCGGCTCGGGCGACCCGAACCCGTGAGGATAGTAATAATGATGAGACGATTCGTGCTGGCGGCGCTAACCGCAGTAGCGGCGCTGCCTTGGACCGGTGTGACAGAGGCCAGAGCCCACGGCGACGGCTGCTGCCTGAACCTGCAGGGCGGCTTCCGGCTGAAGATCTGTGCGGCGGGGTTCCTCAAGGCCCACTGCGAACCGTTCCCATGCTGCCCGCCGTGCGGCCCGTGCGGGCCCGGAGTCGGCGTTGCGCCGCTGGCCCCGTGGTACCTCTACTGGCCGATGGAGGCTCATTACCAGGTGCCGGCGCCGACCGGCTTCCCGTACTGGCCCTCGGCGATGACCCCTCCGCCGACCTGGGGCTACACGCCGCCCCCCGCGCACGGAGGCTACCGGCCGGTCAGCTACGGCGGGGCGCCTAGCTACTGGTACGGTCAGTGATACCTGGACCTCCGCCATTTTGTCGGAATGATTGGTCCATCACCTGAAGGGTGCCAAGAGGGGGGCCTCCTCGACTTGAGGGTATGTTCCGCCCTCAAGAAAAGGAGGCCCCCCTGGGGACCATGATGGCTTCCTTTTGCCCCCTCGTCGAAGCGCTGGCTCCCGCCTTGGTGGTGTTGCCACCCCTTCCCCTCGAAGAGGCGGCGGAAGTTGCTCAACCCGGCGAACGTTCATTTGGCTATCGCCCCCCTCTCTTTCGGCCCCTTGCCTTTCGTGGTCTTGCCGACGTCGTCGCCTCGTTGTTTGCCGGTAGTGGGCACCGTCCAGCTGGCGGAGTGCCAGCCGCTGTCATAGTTAACCGCCGGTTCTCTGAGGGACCGGACGGCCCCCGGTGCTGCGATTTCCACGGCTTGCGGCACGGTGGTGGTGTCCTAGTTACGTTGCACGGC
>DATLYH010000083.1:0-15810 GCA_035575035.1 Gemmataceae bacterium | reverse complement strand
TTGGAGCGGTATCAGAAGCAAGTGCGTGGTCCCAAGAAGCCTCGCCCGCGAAGAGCGCGTTTCACCAAAGCCAAACACGTTGCAACTGCCCGGCTCCTGGCCCAGGAGAAGAGCAGAAAATGACACCTTCAAAGGGCTGGTAGAATGCAGCTTGTTCGCAGTGACGTCCACAACCGGGTGCCGCATTCGGGAGGTGTTCAGATTTACAAAGCAAAAGGGGGAAAAGGATATGTCAAGTAGGCAGGGGAAAGATAGAGATGACAAGTCGTCCATCGTTGGGGTCGAGTTCCTCAAGAGGAAACGGCGTGCTTCTAATGATCGTTTGATCGAATTCGAGAAAGCCGTTGGCACAACTCTACCTGACGACTACCGGTCGTTTCTCTTGCAATACAATGGAGGAAAGCCGCTTAGACGCGTTTTTCAGATGGAAGGGTGAACACGCCTCTTACGCAGACTCTGTAGTAGATTGGTTCTTGTCTCTTGAGAAGCAGGGACCGGTGAGCCTTGAGGTTTATCTGAGTTGGTACAAGGAACGCATGCCCGATCATTTGATACCTATAGCATTCGATCCCTTTGGGAACCTGGTGTGCCTCTCAATTCGCAGAAATGATAGAGGTGCCGTATATTTTTGGGATCACGAAGGCGAGGCCCTCGTTGTTGGGGCAAAGCAGCCTTATTACGGGAACCTTTCCTTGGTAGCTGATTCATTTAATGAGTTTCTGAACAGCTTAACTGAGTAATCAGACCGGCGGCGCGGTTGTCCTGCGGGTCGCGTTCGCGTACGATGCCTTTGGCAACCGGATCGAGAAGACCGTAGACCCTGACGGCGACGGCGCCGCGGGGCCGGCAGTGACGCGCTTCGCCCTGGACGGCTGGAAGAACGCCGGGCCGGGCCTGAGGGGGAACGAGGCCTGGGACGTCTGGGCCGACCTGGACGGCGACGGCTCTTTGACAAATCGGTATTTGCACGGCGATGCCGTTGACCAGGTGTTCGCCGACATCGCGGCGAACGGAGATGTTTCCTGGTATCTGACCGACCAGCTGGGCTCGGTCCGCGACATGGTGGACCGCTATGGGCAGGTGCGGGACGCGCTCACCTACGACGGCTTCGGCAACGTGGTAGTGGAGACCGACCCGGCGCAGGGCAGCCGGTTCGGCTGGACCAGCCGGGAGTACGACGCCGAGACGGGGTTGCAGTACAACCGGGCACGCTACTATGACCCGCGTACCGGCCGCTTCCTCAGCGAGGACCCGCTCGGCCTGGGCGCCGGCGACCCTAATTTCTACCGCTACGTCGGCAATGCCCCGACCACCGCCACCGACCCGAGCGGGCTTTTCGACGAATCGCTGTTCTGGGAAAACGTCGAGAAGCGGGTGCCCGGGCTCAGGGCCTGGTGGGAAGGGCCGATGCAAGGCCGGGTCGTGCAGCGGTATGCGGGTTGGTGGCGGCCCCTCCGGCCAAAGGTCAGTCCCACTTATGAGGAAGGTAAGGCCGTCATCTACCTCCATGAGGGGTTCAATGAGGTCGAGGCGGCGACGGCTTTTATCCACGAAGCCACCCAGGGCTACTTTGCCGATTACTGGAAGTCGCGGCACCTCGCCGACCCGGTCAATTATCCAAACGCTGGTCAGGAGTGGCGTGACTGGTACGTCCGGGAGATGGCGAAGACCACCTTGGCCGGGGCTGCGACGGTGGGGGCCTTTTATTCCCTTGGTTTGAAGGGGGTGGATTGGGCGGTTACCATCAACGATGCTGCCGAGGGGAACCTAGGCTTCGTCGAGGTGGTTAATTTGCTGCGGATCCTGCCGTTCGCCACGAACGGCAAGATCAAGATTGCGACGAGATCGGGGAAGACCATCGCCGAGATCCCGACGGTGGAGGCTCGGCAGATAGTGGCTTCGGGGGGGCGTGGGGAGGCGGCGAAGAAGCTAAGAAAGACCCTGGAGGATTTTCGCGCTGAAGCGACCCGGCGGATGCAGGCCGCCAAGCAAGCCCGGCCGGGAGCTCTACAGAAAGAGATCCCAGGAGTAGCAACACGCGCTCCAGCAAGGGGTAGGCAGGCTGTTGATGCCCTGATGGCCGGGAGGCGTGGCGGAACTGTACTCAGTGAAGCCAGGTTCACTGAGCTACAACGGATGCTCAGGGATGAGCATAACGTGATCCTGTGGATCGATAGGGAGGGCAGAGTCCTTCAGGAGGGCCAAGGCGCTCTCTACCGAGCCTATCCCAATGGCCCAAGCTTCATGTATGTCCGTCCTGACGTGACGGAATACGAATTGGCCCACGAATCCTTCCACATGTTCCACCATCAGGCGTTGGGGCAGAGGTACTTCATGACCGGCATGGATAGGACTGCCGCCAACCTGATCCGAGAGCAGTACGTCTTCGATCAGATGATCGAGTCGTCAGTCTGGAACTCCCTCACCAGGGCAGAGCAACAACACGCCATCGGTTACATCCGCAGTCTGGGAGGCAATACCCGTGGCATGATCCCGAGAGGTGGTCCATGATTGAAGAACATACCGCCGTCGAAATCGCCACACGCTTCTTGAAGGCCAGAGGCGTAGACGATGACGGATTTGCAGAGGCACGCTATGTTCCAGAAGAACAAGTCTGGGCCTGCCTCTTCCACAGGAAAACGCCGCCTGATGCGGTGGACGCCCCAGGAGTTATCATTGTCCATGTGAATGGTCTGACCGGAGAGCCTTCTTTCTTTGATACGCTGTAATCATCATGCGTGGTGGGCTGGGAGGCGGAACTGAGCCGTCGCCGGGCTTTGCACTGCTGGAGTCCCAATCAAGAACCCAAGCCGGGGCAGCTACCACCCCTGCCTGATGGAACTAGCCCCCAGGACTCTTCATCCGAGATTCGGAATAATCAACTCCCTGAGGCGACCTGCGCCGAAACTGTCTGCCCGAGGGCCGTAACCGGTGGCGACTTGCTTCACGGGGGAGGAGTGGCCCACTGCCCCGGGCCTTCGCTGGCGGCGGGAGCTGACGGCCCACGGCCAGGTCTGGCGGGCGGAGCAGACCTACGACCGGGCCGGCCGCATCGTCCATCAGTCGCGCTCGGACGGCGTGCTGGGGCCGTTCTACGAGATCACCACCGACCTCAGCTATGACGCGGCCGGTTGACTGACATCGACCACCGATTGGAACTCAGATTGGGTGCTGAGGATGACGGGGCATCGTATCTCTGTCTCCGGCGCACTGTCGGGCGGCTAACTCAGCGGCTAGAGTGCCGTCCTCACACGCTAGAAGTCAATGGTCCGAATCCAGTGCCGCCTGCTGAACTATAATGAATCGGGTGTTCCGGAATTCTGCACCCGATTCGGTGTAGGCTCGGACAAGGGAGGCCGGGTGTCGCTACCACCTGGTCTCTTCGCATATCCTTTCCTTGGCCGTACCTCTCAAGCTGCTTCAGTCATAGCGCCCGCTGGCCTCGATCGGCCAGATTGCCTCGACCTGTCCGCGGCGGACGGCGACGCAGCGGCGGTGCAGGTTCATGGTGGCGCAGCAGTGGGCCGGGATCACCTCGAAGCGATCACCGATGCGCACCCCTGGGTCGTCGCTGTCCACCAGGGTGTGCTCCTCCGCCAGTTTGGCCACCCGGTCGGCGGGCCGATCCTTGATCACCGGCGTGCCGAAGTCTTTCGCGATGGCCTTGCTGCCGGCGTCGAGGATGTACCGGCCCGGCCGCCGACTGATGACGGTGGTCAGGACGGTCAGGGCGCAGCCGAACTCCGGGCGCACCTGATGGTAAGCGCAGTCCATCAGGATGAAGGAGCCAGGCTGGATCTCGGTCACTCCTTCGTGAAAGCCGACGAAATCCCAGGTGCCGGTGCCGGCGCCGGTGACCACCTCCACCGGGATGCCGGCCCGCTCGATCAGGCGCCGGGTGCCGACCAGCTTCTCCAGTCCCTCCAGGCAGCGGGCCCGCCGCTCCGCGGGGTCGGGCACCAGCTGCAAGTGGCCGTCGTAGCCCTGGAGTCCGAGAAACTTCAGCCCCGGGCTACTGTAGACCCGGCGGGCCAGAGCCAGGGCCGGTTCGCCTGGCTCGACGCCGCACCGCCCCATGCCGATGTCCACCTCGACCAATGCGCCAATGGTTGAGCCGGCGGCTCGGGCGGCCTGAGCCAGGGCGTCTACATTGTCCGGGTCATCAACGCAGACGCTGACCCGCGCCCGCCGGGCCAGGTCGGCGAGCCGCCGCAGCTTGAACGGGCCGACGATCTGGTTGGCAATGAAGATGTCGGTCAGGCCGGCGTCGGCCAGCACCTCCGCCTCGTTCAGCTTGGCACACAAAAAGCGCTCGACCCCGGCAGCGGCCAGGTAGCGCGCCAGGCCGGCACATTTGAGCGACTTGAAGTGGACACGAACCGACACCGGCCGCCCGCGAAAAGCCTGGAGCATCCGCTTCAGGTTGGCATCAACCAGGTCCAGGTCGATGAGGAGCTGGGGCGAGTCGAGGGCATCAAGCGGCTGGCCGATCGGTGACGACATGGGCAGGGTCCCTTACACAGGCCAAAACAGATACTATTCTCGCCGTCGCGGGGAGAATGGCAATAGCCAGGCTGTCGTTTGGCCGCGCGGCTGGCGGGGGCGCGGCCGAACTACTTGCGGGAGGCCCGTTCGTTCCCCAGAATAGGTACAGCGAACCGGACTGGGGGCACGTCGCCCCCGGCCGGCCCGTCGTGGGGCGGGCCGACCACGCGTCTGAGCCATTTCCTCAAACGCAGGTCGGGCGCCTTCGTCCTTACACTGGCCAGGCAAAACGGGCCTGTCATGCGTCTGATCCTTCTCGGCCCGCCGGGCAGCGGCAAGGGCACCCAGGCCAAGCTCCTGGGCGAACGACTGCGGCTGGAGCACATCAGCACCGGCGACATTCTGCGCGAGGCCGTCCGGAAGGGGACGCCGCTGGGCCGGCAGGCTGAGCCCTACGTCAAGGGGGGCCTGCTGGTGCCCGACACCCTGGTCAACGACCTGATCCACGAGCGCTTCCGCGACGACCGGCCTGAGCGCTTCGTCATGGACGGCTACCCCCGCACCCTGGCCCAGGCCCACGCATTTGACCAGGTACTGCGGCAGGAATTTCTTGACCTGAACGCCGTCATTTTCCTGGTTGTTGCCGACGACGAGATTGTCCGCCGCCTGAGCGGGCGCTGGACCTGCCCGAACTGCAAGGCGACCTTTCACATCACCAGCAAGCCGCCCCGCACCCCCGGCGTCTGCGACGAGTGCGGCACGTCCCTGGTCCAGCGCGAGGACGACCGCGAGGAGACGGTGCGCAAACGGCTGAGCGTCTACCATCAGAACACGGCCGAGCTGATCCCCTACTACCGCGGCCGGGGACTGCTGCGCGAGGTAGCGGGCGAAGGCGATATTGAACAGGTGTATGTGAACGTGATACGGGCCCTTTCCTGAGCGGCGGCTGGGGCCCTCTTGTTTTAGGTGCTCCTTACCAGGTACAAAGTACAACAGGGCGGGAGGACAGGTCTTCCCGCCGGAGGTTCGGCAGTAGGTACGCCGCACGGCCAAAGGCGGATTCATCGTGTTGAGGTGGTTTTCCAACCGGGCGCCGGAGCTGAAGTCAGCCCGCGAGATCGGCCTGATGCGCGAGGCCGGCAAGGTGGTGGCGGAGGCCCTGCGCCTGTGCCGGTCGATGTGCCAGCCTGGGGTCAAGACAATCGAGATCGACCGGGCGGTCGAGGCGCTCTACCACCAGCGCGGGGCGGTGCCGCTCTTCAAGGGCTACCCGGGCAAGGTGCCATTCCCAGCGGTGACCTGCATTTCGATCAACGAGCAGGTGGTCCACGGCATCCCAGGGCAGCGGGTCATCCGCGACGGCGACCTGGTCAAGATCGACACTGCCTGCAAGCTCAACGGCTGGTGCGCCGACGCGGCGGTCACCTTGATCGTCGGTGAGGTCCGGCCGGAGTGGCGGCGGCTGGTCAAGGTGGCCGAGGAAGTCCTGCAAATCGCCATGATCGAGATGGCCCGGCGGCGCTGGTGGTCGGAGGTGGCCACGCGCATGCAGCAGCACGTCGAGGCGAACGGCTTCAGCGTGGTGACGCAGTACGTCGGCCACGGCATCGGCCGGGTGATGCACGAGAACCCGCAGGTGCCTAACTTCGTCAACCGCGAGCTGCGCAAGCACGACTTCCGCCTGGAGGAGGGGCTGGTACTGGCGGTTGAGCCGATGGTCAACATGGGCCGGCCCGAGGCCGATACCTTGCGCGACCACTGGACCGTGGTGACGCGCGACCGGCTCCCTAGTGCCCACGTCGAGCACACCCTGGCCATCACCCGCGACGGCGTGCTGGTGGTGACCGCCGACGAGGACACCCTCATTCCCCGACCCGGGGCGGCCGCGGCCCAGCCCGCGGTCAGCCAGCCGACCGGCGCGGGGTGAGCGGTCAGCCCTTTCGGGTAGGTGCGCCCCAAAGTCGCTGTTTAAGATGGACCGCCCTCGTCCTGTTTCTCTTCGGGCTCCAGAAGAGTCAATGCCTTGTTTGCGCCGAGGGAGCAGCGAGCTACAGCCGGGAATGGCAGAGGAAGAGATAGTCAGGGAAGGAGTGGCCCAGCTGCCGGCCAGCAACAGGGACCCGACATCGGTGAAATTGCCTGGTTTACCCTCGCCGGTTCCCTCTCGCCGGCCACGGTGGGACGGGCTGCGTTCCTTCTTTTGACGTAATAAACTGCGAACCGACTTGTAACCACGTCCCCGACCGGCAAGACACATCAGGGATTTGACCGCAGAGGAGACGCGGGCCGTCTCAGCTGAGCAATTGCCGGCGGGCCTGGTCGGCCAGGACCGGCTGAGCCCGCTCCCACTCGCGACGAACCTGGTTCAGACCATAGGCGCACAGCTCGAACTGCTCGCTCAGCCGCCGCAGCACCGGGGCCTCGTCGCGGTACGGGTCATCCTCGAAAGTGCTGGCGATGTAGTAAGAACGCTTCCCTTGCTGGCAGTAGTCGATGAAGTAATCTTTCGACAGCCGGGCGCGGAGCCGATTCAGGGCCTCGGGGTAGACTCCCGTCCAGAACAGGGTGAAGTCGCCGATGTGGCGGTAGACTTCCCGGCGCGTGCGGCCCTCGGCGGGCAACGACTCGGCCTCCAGCATCATGTCGGCCACCTCTTCCAGCCGCTTGCCCTGCGCGTTGCGCAGCCGGTAGATGGCGTCCATGTGAATGAAGCGGGAAAGCAATTCGGAAAGGTAGTCAATCAGGGGAGGATCACCCATCCCCAGGTGGGTGACGAAGGTATATTCGGTGAATCCGGCAAACATTCGCCGGAGAGGGTGATCGGGCTTGGGAGACCACATAACCGTTACCTCTTCTTCGGCACCGCGGAATCCTGTCATCCGTGACAGAATATCCCATCTTCATTTTAAAACTTTCGACCCTTCAGTCAAACTCAAAAGGGTTCCCCTCGAAGAGGGGTTGCTTTGCCTATCCCAGCAAGCGCCCCCGGCGTTGGTATTTACGAGCCCGGAGCGTCCGCGACGGGGAAGACGAGCCCGGAGCGTCCGCGAGGGGACGACTCTATCCCGTCGCTGACGCTCCGGGCTCGTCTTCCCCCTCACTGGCACCCCAGGCTCCCAATGAGGAGTCCTCCACAACCGTGTCCCATTGCGTAGGAGACTACCGTTGCCCCTCTTCCGGAAACAGGTACAGGGGCGGACAAAGAGCATCCCGCTCCGTGGCGGTGTAGTCGTAAGATGAAGTGGAGATTTTAGTTGCGAAAGCTACCCGGCCAGGATTCGAACCTGGACCAAGGGAACCAAAATCCCTTGTGCTACCGTTACACTACCGGGTAACAAGGTCCGCTAACCGTTGCTGCTCAACTGCACCAGGAAGGCCAATTGCTCCAGCTGCACTGTCAGGTCCACCGAAACCAGACTCACCTCTGGCGGCAGCCGCAGTACCACTGGGGCGAAATTCAGGATGCCCCGAATGCCTGTTGCCACCAATGCGTCGGCCACTGCCTGGGCCGATTCCGACGGCACCGTCAACAATCCCAACTCTGCCCCCGTTGCCCGGATCACCGCCGCCATGTCGTCGGTCGAGTGAACCTCCACCCCCTCAACCCGCTGGCCGACCTTGCTCGGGTCGTTGTCGAACAGTGCCACGATCTGGAAGCCGCGCTGCCGGAAACCGCGATAGCGCAACAGTGCCCGGGCCAGGTTGCCCACTCCTACCAGTGCCACTCTCCATTCCCGATCAATCCCCAGCGCCCGCCGGATGGCCGTCATCAGCTCCTGCGTCGGATAGCCGATGCCCGGATGGCCCAGGTTGCCCAGGTAGGCGAGGTCCTTGCGCACCTGGGCGTCGGTCACACCCAACGACTCGCCAAGCTGGCTGCTGGAAACCTTGGCCACCCCCTCTCGCAGCAGCCCTTCCAACCGCCGCAGATACAGGCTCAGTCGGCCAACGCTGGCACGCGGCAGGCGGGGTTCGGTGCCGTTCGACGGAGTCCGTGCCTCCCGGGATGGATTGCCCTTGCTCATACTCCGGTTTTCGACCTGCCCAGCGGGGGCGTTAAAGGGGGGCACCACCTCCAGGCTTGGTTCTGTCCCTGGCAGTCTATCCCGCCGCCAAAGAGGGGTCAAGCTTACCGCCCCCGCCGGCCTCGGTGGGACCAAACCATCAAAGTGCGCGGGCCAACGTCCCAACCTGCCGCCGACGCAGTGGTGGCGGGCGCGCCCCGCCTGCCGTCGGCCAAGACCGGGGCACCCCATGCGGAAAAGTGGAAAATCATTGCGGCTGTCACCGGGAAGAGCTAGATTGGGTGGTTAAGGTCAAGGGCAATTTCCCCAGGCGACTCGCGGGAGGGAAACTCGACCAATCTTATCGAACACATGGTTCGATCCGAGCGCCTGCGTTTCTCGTCCGGATGAGTGGACACTCTGTACACTAGGAGTTGACATGGGCCATCTTGATCTTACCGGTCGTCGAAGACCTGCTGGCTTCACCCTGATCGAGCTGCTGGTGGTCGTTGCCATCATCGCCATCCTTATTGCGCTGTTGATCCCGGCCGTCCAGAAGGTCCGGGAAGCGGCGGCCCGTGCCCAGTGCAGCAACAACATCAAGCAACTCGGCCTGGCCTGCCACAACTTCGTCAGCAGCCACGGGGTGATGCCCCCCTGGGCTATCGCCACCCCCACCGAGTACGGCTCGTCCCACTTTCTGTTGTTGCCGTATATCGAACAGGACAACGTGTTCAAGCAGGCCAACGGCATCTCGTTCAACGTCCGCACGGTCCCGGTGAAGACGTTTGTCTGTCCCAGCGACCCGACCGTGCTGTCCAGTGGAGTTTTCAATGCGCAGGCGGTCAACTATCCCTTCAACGGCACAGCCCCCAACCGGATCTCGGTTAACGGGGTGCCGTATGGGGCGGCCACCTACGCTCTCAACGCCCAGGTCGCCGAGGCCCAGATGAGCAACGGGCATCCGGTCAAGGGGAAGATGACCCTGCTGGGAATCACCGACGGCACCAGCAACACGGTGCTGTTTGCCGAGCGGATGGCCTTCTGTGCCGGGCCGGAGTATCCCAACCCAACGGCTAGCCCCCGACTGGCCTCCGGGTCGGTGACCTGGAGCATCTGGGCCCGAGGAGGGAGGAACACGACCAACAGCAACTGGCTTGACGGGGCCCCAGCCGCTCCGCTGCCGCCGGCGAACAACGCGGCCGGGCCGGACGGGTACACCTGGTGGGACAACCCGCTGTTCGACCAACCCTATCGTACCTTGTCGAACCTGAACGCCGGCCCCGGCCCGCGGAGCGACCCGAACTTCCGCCAGAACTGGGACGGCGGGGTGGTCAACCCGGGCGGCATCCAGGCCAATCCCCGGCCGCATCAGTGCGACTATCGTCGGCTGCAGGCCCTGCACGGCGGCGGGGTCATGATAGCCGGGCTGGCCGATGGCAGCGTCCGCACCGTCAGCGCCTCGATCAGCGCCTTGACCTGGCAGCGAGTCTGCATTCCCAATGACGGACAGGTGCTGGGCAGTGACTGGTAACTCACTTGATTTTCTTTGCCACGGGAGCCGCACCATGACCCTGCGTCTGCTGCTGGCCGCCGCCTTGCTGGCCCTGGCGGTCGGCTGTGCGTCCAAGCCCGAACCGGCCCAGCTGTCTGGGAAGGTGACCTTCAAGGGCCGGCCGGTGCCGGCCGGGTGGATCTCGTTCACCCCGGACGTGGAGGCCGGCGGCCTAGGGCAGGTGAGAGTGTTTCAGATCAAGGACGGCGTGTACGACTCGTCCCAGGAGGACCCGCCGGGCATCCCCCCCGGCCCGTACCTGATCAAGATCGCCGGGTTCGACGGCAAGAAGATCCCATACTTTGGCCAGGGCAAGCAAATTTTCAATCCGGTGGACGATAAGTACACGGTGCCGCCGGGCACCTCGACCAAAGACTTCGTCATCCCGGAGTCGGCGGGGTACAACGTCAAGATCCAGCCGACCGCCGACAGTTAATCCGCCTGCGTTATTTCGCCCAAGGATGTAGCCGCGGTTGATGCTGGCCCACCGCGACGAGTTCCTGGAGGTTTGTGGGCAGCGCCGCCCAGTGGCTGTGACGGGCCAACGCACTTACCGCCGCCGTTCCACCTGGTCCCAGAGCATGTCGTGTGCCCGGCGCGGGAACCTGGTTTTCCTTGACGCCCCCGCTCTTGAGAAACCGGCCGCACCGCCGTGGTCCACTGCGGCCGGCTAACTCCCGTTCCCGCCCGGCAGGAGGACTTCCGCCACCGTCACGGACGGCTCCCGGATCGGCTGCACTTTCACCGAGTCCGAGGCCACCGAGTACAGCATGTCTTCGATCCGCAGACTGCGCATCACCGGCCCATCATGCTCGACCTCACCCAGCAGATGGAAGCCGGTTTCGGGATCAATCTGGAAGACCCACAGACTCGACTGCGGGAAACTATCGACCGGAATTGCTAAGGTCTGGAACTCGGGATAGTACGCCACCGCGTGATGGTCCCACTCCGCCTCGGAACTCACCCCCCAACCGTCGTCCGACCCAATGAGGTGATCATCGAGCAGGGTCGGGTTGCTCAGGTCCGACACATCAAAGAGAGAAATCTTCAATCTCAGGATTCGGCCGGTTGTCTCGTCGGCGTCACGGCCGATGCCGAGCAGCAGGTTGGCGTCGATCAGCTGAAGGTAGCGGGAGAAGCCGGGCACCTTCAGCTCGCTGGCCACCCGCGGGACGGTGGGATCACTGAGGTCCAGCGCGAACAGCGGGTCCACTTGTCGGAACGTGACCAGGAAGCCGCGCTCGCCCAGGAACCGGGCGGCGAAAAGTTGTTCGCCCGGAGCCAGCCCTTCTAGGCGGCCCGCGACGATCAGGCCGTCCCCCTCCTCGGTCAGCACATAGACATGATTCATCGTGCCCAGGCCTTCGTCCGTGGTGGTGGCGATGCGAAAGTATGGGCCGGCCTCGTCCAGGGCAAACTGGTTCAGCACCCGTCCGGCGACCTCCCCCACGGCCGCCAGTTCGACTCGGCTGCCGTCCAACCCGAACTTGTAGATCGCCGACCGTTCGCCGGCCATCGACCAGCGCGGGGCTACCAGGTACAGGTGATCAATGGAAGCGTACACGGTCGTGCCGTAAGGGCTCATGATGCTGATCGCATGGACCGGCCCCGGATCATCGCTGGCAATGTCAAACACCACCACCGACAACAGGTTGTTGTCATCCGGCGACACCGGCCGGTAGACCGATGGGGCCTCGCTCAGCAGACCCGATCGGCTCACTTCGCCGTCCGGTCGGCCGGCCCGGCTGGAGAAGTGCGGCAGGACCAGGTCGAGCACTTGTCCCTCCAACCGGGCCCGGTACTGCTCTTCCGTTTCATAAACGCACTCGTCATCCGAGCAGTGATACTCCGGCGGAGGCAACTGATCGAGGAACGGGTTATTGATGACGAGATAGACCTGGCTGCCCACAGCCCGGGAGTCAACGTAGGTGCCGTCCAGGAAGGATTCCTGCACCACGCGGGGCGCCGGAGGGTCGGACACGTCGATCACCGTCACCTTCACTCGGGGAGTGAAGGCTCGGCCGTCGTCCGAGGCAGAGGCGGCGATTTGCACCGGCAACGGCCTCACCGGCGGGCCGTAATCAATGGTTGAGATCACAGTCAGACGACCGCCGTTGAGATACTGGGCAATGGCCCAGCCTTCGATCGGGACCTGGGCCGCCACGCTTAATTCGCTGACCGGCCAGGCCCGGATGATGCTCAGGGAGGAGTTGCCGCGTGTGAGCACATAGAGATAACGGCCGTCGGTCTTGACCAGGTCGGCCTCATCGACCCCCGGAACCTGGACGTTGGTTTGGGAGAAGCCCGGTCCCGCTGCACCCCCGACACCCGAGTTCGGCATCAGGGTGACAATCCTGCCGGGATCTTCAGGGCCTCCGGTGAGGATGTGGATATCCCCCAGCGAAAACCGGGTGCCGAACAGGGACTGCCAGCGCCGGACGGCCTGGTCCAGGAGGTATTCCTCCAGTTCGGCAGCGGAAGCAAACCGGCTCAAGGCACCGTGCCCTGCGTCGAGGCGGGGAGGCGAGGACGGGTCGGCCACCTCCGTGTCCCGACCAGGGCCTCCCCAGAGGGTGTCCTGACCGAGGCCGCCGGCGAGATAGTCATTTCCGCGGCCACCCCGCAGAAGGTCATCTCCTGCAACCCCGTACAGCCAGTCTCGTCCGGCCCCGCCCCCCAGGTCGTCATCGCCCCCCGCGTCCGGGTCGAAACCCGGCTCGTCAACCAGGCCGGCGCCGAAGATCACGTCCCTGCCGTCGCCGCCGCGCAGCCAATCATCGCCCTGTCCCCCGTGAATGAGATCGTCTCCGGTCCCGCCGAAGATGCGCGCCCGGGCATTGCCTCGGTATTCCAGGGAATCACGGCCCGCTCCGCCCCGGATGACGACCTCCCTGATATACCAGTCCGAGATGGCCGTCTGGGATGGAGCATCGACCAGGACGCTGTCGTCGCCGGCCCCGGCCGCAATGACGATCTTCGGCGGGATGCGGAAGTACTGTGTTGCGTCATCGTTCACTTGAAGACGTAGCAATGGGTCGATGCCCGCGTCGAAGCGAATGGTGATTTGGTCGGCTTGCGGAGTCCCGATGACGCGGAGGATGGCGCCGTCCAGGAACGCGCGGGCCGAGGGGAGGTCTCGGCCCTCCAGCGGTTCGACCGTCGGCCGGCCGGACAGCCGGGCGCGGGCCTTCCTCCGACGGCCCTGCGGAGAAAGCCAGGACGGACGGCTTACTAAACGGCGCAACATACGAGTGAGGCTCCAATGCGGTCACGGCGTGTTAGCCGTGGAAAACGGGACAGACGGCTCACCAAACGGCGCAGTAGGACTTCCTTCAATGTGGCCACGGCGTGTTAGCCGTGGAGAACGCGAGCCGTTGAAAGGGGGCCGGGCGCCCCACATATGGTAAATTCAAGAACAATGGTAAATCAAGAACAGCTCGATTTCCCCCGGTGCAAGTGAGCGAATCGACCGTCGCCCCGGTCGCCACCTTGCTGCCTGACGATGCGGGACCGGTTGGGAGCGTGGGGAGGCCGGGATTGCGGATTGCGGATTGCGGATTGCGGATTGCGGATTGCGGATTGCGGATTGCGGATTGCTCTGTTGAATCCACAATCCGCAATCCGCAATCCGCAATCGAAAGAAGGCCGGCCCGGCGCTCACATCAACGGCCGGTGCCGGCGCAGGGCATCCAGGGTTCGGACGAACTCGGGCGGCAGCGGGGCCTCGGCCTCGATCATCTGCCGCAGGCGGGGGTGGTGGAAACGGAGCCGGCCGGCGTGCAGGGCTTGCCGCGGCATCAGCACCTCGTCGGCCGACGGCTCCAGGCCCGGCACCAGGTCCGACAGCCGCAGGCAGTCCCGACCGCTGTAAATTTTGTCGGCCAGCACCGGGCAGCCGACGCTCGCCAGATGGACGCGGATCTGGTGCGTCCGGCCGGTGCGCGGCTGGATGCGGCAGAAGGTGTAGCCGCGGAAGCGTTCGATCACCTCGTAATAGCTGCACGCGTCCTTGCTGTCCTCGGTCTCCTCGTCGGTGACTGCCATCTTGACCCGATCATGCGGATGCCGACCAATGCGCCCCTCGATGTAATCGCTGTCGCGGTCGAGCACTCCCTGGGTGATGGCCAGGTACTCCTTGAAGACCTTGCGGTGCTCGAACTGGTAGCTCAGGTCGCGATGGGTCATCTCCTCCTTGGCCACCAGGATGACGCCGCTGGTGTCGCGGTCGAGGCGATGAACGATACCGGGCCGGTAGTCGCCGGTAAGGTGGCTGAGCTGGCCGAAGTGAAAGCGGAGGGCGTTGACCAACGTGCCGCTCCAGTGCCCCTTGGCCGGGTGGACCACCATGTCGGCCGGCTTGTTGATGACCGCCAGGAATTCGTCCTCGTAAAGGATATCGAGCGGAATGTCTTCGGGCACCGGGGCATCGTGGGCGGGTTCGGGAAGCCAGATGCGGATGTGGTCGCCGGAGCGGACCTTGTAGCTGGCCTTGGCCGCGGCCCCGTTGACGGTCACGGCCATGGCATCGATCACCTTCTGAATGACGGACCGGCTGTAGCCGGGGAAGGCGCTGACCAGGTACTGGTCGAGCCGCGTCCCTTCCACCTTGCGCTTGACGGTGATATCGATCGGCTTACCGCTCAAGCGGCTCGTCGAGGTTGAGGTCTCCATGGACGGCGTTCCGGGTCAGGGCAGGGCGGCGGCGCCCCCTTCCCGCGAGCCGACGGGTTGGGCCGGGCTCAAGGGCCTTCGCTGCCCTTGCGGCCGGCCAGATTTTCCAGCTTGCTGTAGAGGTCATGCACCTGGGCGCGCTGCTCCCGGATCTTCTTGGCCCGCTCATCCGCTTGCTTGCCCAGCGCACTTTGGGGATACGCCTGAGCCAGCTTGGCGTAGAACTCTAGGGCGCCGTCCAGGTCGCCCAGGCTTTCGCGGGCCTTGCCGGCGTTCAGCAACGCTTCCTGGTGCAACAGGGGAATCCTCTGGACGTCGCTTTTCTCGGCCAACTCGGCGTAGAGCTTGCCGGCCTCCTCGACCTTCTTCCGGGCGGCCTCACCCTCGCGGAGGGAGCCAAGGTCTTTCAACCCCTGGTCGAGCCAGACGCGGGCCTCCTGGAACTGTGCGATCCGGCCGGGCATCCGCCCCTCGGCGGCCTCGATGAGCTTCCGGAGGTCCTCGACGCTGGTCGCATCGTTCAGGCTCCGCCAGGCCTCCGAGTTCTTCGCTACGTTGCGCTTGCGAATGATGTTCCAGCCGACAAGCAGGGCAACGGCCAGGACTACGAGGCTGCCGACGATCAGAAATTTGTTGTCCGGGCGCGACTTCAGGCCCTCGACCATCCGGGCGATCTGCTGGGCTAGGGCGTTGGTTTGCAATTCTTTGCGATGTTCGGCCTTCATGCGCTGGAGGCTCCTTCGTCCAGGTCGTGGTTGCCGGAGAACCGACCGCCGGAAGCAGCGCTTATTGTAGCATTTCGAGGAAGCAGTTTGCTTATTGTAGCATTTCGAGTTAGGAGATGATAGGACCGGTCGGATCGCCGGTCAATCCGAAACGATGAGCCGGCGGCGCCCGCTGACCACTGGCGAGCGGGGGGCGTCAGCCCCCGGTAAGGCGAGCGGGGGGCGTCAGCCCCCCGGTTCCTGGCGAGCGGGGGGCGTCAGCCCCCGTAACCTTGACCGCTTGTCGAAAAGCCTCTAAGCTCAACACAGTTGATGCGCACATCTCGCCATGGGAGGATCTCCTCATGCGATCACGGTTTTTGGCACGACT
>DATLYH010000082.1:0-7857 GCA_035575035.1 Gemmataceae bacterium | reverse complement strand
AGCGGCGGCCTGGGCCTAAGCGGGCCACCTGTGTCTTCAGGTCCTCTACCGTCTTCTCGAGTGCCGTCAAGCGCCGGTTCAACTCGGCAACGGTCATGGCACCGCCCCTTTCTACTCAAACAGCGTCTGCTGCTTGCCGTTTTTCTCGTGTCCCTTGCCGTTGGCCTCCCCCTTGCCCTCGATCTCGTCCCAGTTCACCAACTCGATCGGCGGCGGCACCACCCGGACAAAGCTCGCCCGCTTGATCGCCTCGAAACCCTTGCCGCCGCGCGAGGTCACCTCATACTTGCCGCGGCCGAACTCCACGGTCCGGCCACCCGAGGTCTCCAGTACCAACTTGTCCGACCGGCTCGACATCAACGCTCCGCCCAGGCAGGTGTCCCCCTTCTCCAGCTTGATACCCATCACCCCCTTGCCCACGCCTGCCAGCACATTGATCTGGTCCACCGGGAAATGGATCACATGCCCGCCGGCCGAGGCCAGGTAGATCGTCTCCTCGTCGCCGCGCAGCACGGTCGCCAGTACCACCCGGTCCCCCTCGTTCAGCTTGACGTAGCGCCGGCCCACCTTGGTCGATTCGGTTCGGTAGGGGGCCAGCGGCGTCCGCAGGGTTTGGCCCTGGGCAGTCACTACCAGGAGATACGGCGGCGTCGGCTCGCCCCCCCCTGTATTCCCCCCCTTTCTGGAGGGGGGCTTGTCCGGCGGGGTGAAACGCTCGTCGGTCGTTGCCGCGCCGATAATCCGCACCTGGTCACCCAGACGGAAGAACTTGGCAATCGGCTCGCCGTAGCCCGACGAGGCCGGCACCTCGTTGATCCGCATGGTGTAGGCGGTGCCGTCGTCGGCGAAGAAGATGACGTGGTCCAGCGTGCTGCCGGGCACCACCGCGATCACCTCGTCTCCCTCGCGCACCCGCGTCCCCTCCACCGACGCCAGCCGGCCGACACGCTTGATCCAGCCGTCGCGCGTCAGCACCACGTTGGTGTTCTCCTTGACGATGTAGGCTTCCTCGTCAAATTCCAACGCTTCCTCGCCCAGGGCCATCTTCGTCCGCCGCCGGTCGGCGAACTTCTGGCCCACTTCCTGTAACTCGGCCTTCACCACCCCCCACAGTTTCTTGTCCGAGCGCAGGAGGCCCTCGATCCGCTCGGCCTCGGCTTTCTTCTCTTTCAGTTCGTCGAGGATCTTCCTGATTTCCATCTGGGCGATGCGGTAGAGCTGAGCGTCGAGGATGGCCGTCGTCTGCTCCTCGTCAAGCTTGAATGCCTTCTGCAGCTTCTCGGCCGCGTCGGCCTTGCCGTCGCTCTCGCGGATGATCTTCAGCGCCCGGTCCAGGGCGTTGAAGATGATCCGGAAGCCCTCCAGGATATGGATGCGGCGGCGGAGCTGCTCCAGGTCGTACTCGAAACGGCGGCGGACGGTGGCAAAGCGGAAATCGAGGAAATGGCGGAGGATTTCCTTCAGGCCGAGCCGTTCCGGTCGAAGTGTGCCGTCGTCGCCCGGCACCAGGCAGGTCATGTTGTAGGCGAAATTCTCCTGAAGGGCCGTGTGCTTGTAAAGGTAGGCCATCACCAGGTTGGGATCGGTGTCGGCCTTGATCTCCAAAACGATGCGGATGCCATCCTTCTCATTCGACTCGTTGGTCAGGCCGAGCAGCTGCGGCAGCTTCCGTGCGGCGATGATCTCGCCGATCTGGGTTTCCAGGTTCCCCTTGTTGACCCCATAGGGGATCGAGGTGATAACGATCTGCTGTCGCCGGCCGACCGTCTCCACCTTCCACTCCCCCTGCACCTTGATGCTCCCCTGGCCTTCCTCGTAAATCTTGCGGAGGGTCGTCCGATCGGTAACGACCTTCCCACCTAGGGGAAAGTCCGGTCCCTTGAGGCGGTCGAGGAGCTGGGCGGTGCTCGCGGCGGGCTCATCAATCAACAGGACGGCGGCGTCAATGACGCTGCTGAGGTTGTGCGGCGGGATGTTGGTGGCCATGCCGACCGCGATGCCGGAGGCACCGTTGACCAGTAGGTTGGGGAACTGGGCCGGCAGCACGACTGGCTCTTCGGTCTCGGCATTGTAGGTGGGCCGCATGTCCACCGTCCGCTGCCGCAGCTCGGCCAACAGGTAGTCGGCCAGGGGCATCAGCTTGGCCTCGGTGTAGCGGTAGGCGGCGGGCGGGTCGCCATCGACCGAACCGAAGTTGCCCAGCCCGTTCACCAGCGGCTGGCGCATCACGAAGTCCTGCGCCAACCGGACCAGCGCCTCGTAGGCGGCGTCGTTGCCGTGCGGATGGTACTTGCCCGTCACCTCGCCGATGATGCGGGCGCACTTGGCCGGCCGACCGTCGGCGTGCAGGTGCAGATCGTGATACATCGAGAACAGGATACGCCGCTGCACCGGCTTGAGCCCGTCGCGCACGTCGGGGAGAGCGCGCGAGGTAATGACCGACAAGGCATAGGTGAGGTAGCGCCGGCGGGTTTCTTCCGCGAGGGAGACGGGATGAATGGTTTCTGGCATCAGTTAAAGCTCCACCCTTGGATTGCTGTTGATGAAAAGAATTGTAGCACTTCCAAGGGTAGAAACCTAGGTCAGTTCCCCCTCAGAGTTTGCGACATAAATTGTTGAAAGGATTTAAGTTGAGTCACTGAAGCGGTCCCGACGCCTCGAATTTTTTGAACATGTGTACAGATGTGGGTGCAGAGCACAGCGCGCGGAAAGAGCCGGGTGAAGGGATGATTCCTTGCACCCGGCTCGGCAGCAGGATCACTTGGCGGGAGCGTCGGGCGGCGGATAGCTCTTGAGGATCTCGGCTAGCATCTTCTCGTAGTCATCGGGAACCCGTTCGAAGGCGGTGATCCGGCACATCCCCAGGACCTGCTTGCCGGTGCGGGTCTGGTTGGCCCGGATCAGGCCATCGCGGAAGCGGCGCAGAATTGCCTCGTCGAGGGTGCCGTCCTGGTAGCCGACCACGGTGGCGGGGAACGGCTCCGACTCCTGGACGACCTTCAGGTAAGGGAACCATCCCGGTTTCATGCGCTGGTAGGAGTCGAGGGCGAGCTGGTCCACCACGGCGGCCTGGATGGTGCCGTCGGCCACTTGGTCAAGGGCGGCCTCGGCGTCCTGCGGCCGGGCCAACTCAGCGAAGAACTCCGCGGGGGACTCGCCGCACTCCTGGCAACGCCGCTCCAAGAACAGGCGGCAATGTCCCCGGCTGAATTTCGGCAGGGCCACCACCTTGCCGTGCAGGTCGGCCAGGCTGCCGACCTCGCTGTCCCTGTGGACTACCAGGTAGGCTTTGAGATGGCGGTACTGGTTGATGGCGATCACCAACGGCTTGAGCTTGGGAAGTTTCTGTCGGGCCCAGGCAAACTCGAAGCCGTGGAAGACGCCGAAGTGGATCCGCTCCTCTTCGAACTGCTTGCACAGTTCGTCGGCATCCTGGGCCACGATCATCTGTCCGGTGACGCCGGTCTGCGATTCCATCAGCGACTTGAACGGCCGCATCATCGGCTCGATCAGGCCGGCCGGGGTGTCCTGGAACAAGGTGCCGACCAGCCCGACGCGCACGGTGCCGGGGCGGGCAACCTCACTGCCGTTGGTACCGGCCCCTCCGAACAGACCGACCAGGCCGAAGACGACGATCAGCGTCCCCAAACCTCGGGGTGTCCAATGCCGCATGGGTGCCTCTCCTCTGTTGTCCGGTACACTTGCGATCGCCTGTCCGGGCGATCGGTCGGGGGATGCTGAACCGCCGCATCAGCACTGCCGCCTAGCGGCCAGGTAGTTACCTGGGCTGGTCGGCCTCGATCATCCTCACCCTTGCTCCATTCGTCCCTCGGAAAGGGAGAGCAGCGCGAACAATCTCCGGGACCCTGCTCCTTGCTCCCGCCGCGGAACCGGGGAGCCACCAACTCTCAGGGCAAAGTCAGTGCCAAAAACCATCGCATACGGATGAGCTGTTGCCATCTCAACTATATCTCGGCCGTCGTTGATCAGCCGCAAGCGGCAAGGGATCCTCACCGGGGCGCGAGGGCCGGTCCTCCATGCGCGGGGGTGTTGGGTCCGTTGGGCGGCGGGCCGGGGGGTAAGTAGTTAGGACAGAAGCCGCCGGCCGTGACGCGCTCCAGGTCGGCCAGGATCAGCAGGTAACGAAACTCCGCTTCGTTGGCCTGCAAGAGCAGTTGGGTGGCCAGCAACGAGGCGTCGAGGACCTCGTCAAGGTTGGCCCGGGGCTTCTCCACGGCCGGGTTGAAGTTGCCGCGAACGTCTTCCCGTCGTTTCTCGGCGATCCGGGCCGCCTCGCGGATGCGGGGGGCGCGACTGGACCAGTCCAGGTAGCGGTAGTAAACGTCCTGGGCTTCCAGCGCGACCAGTCCTCGGGTCTTCTCGAACACGGCGTCGGCGCGGCCGCTAAGGGCCTGGGCCTGGTTAACCCGGTCGCAGCGGGCGCCGACCAGCTGCACAGGCATTTCCAGGCCGACACCGCCCGGTCGATAGTCACCATCGCGCAGCCCCTGGGGGACCGGCTGGGCATGGATGTCGGCGCCGGCCGCAAAGGTCTGAGCGGTCCGCCCGCGGGCAGCGGCCTGGGCCTTGACCTCCAGCGCCGCTACCTGGGCCGCGCCACCGGCTTGCCCCAGCTCGCCGCGCCGCTCCAGGGCCAGGGCAATCACCTGCTCACGGGTGATCGGGCTGGGGTTGGCCCGCAGCTGGCCGTTGGGCACCTCCAGCGCGCAGTCCGGCCCCACTCCCAGCGCCTCGCGCAAGGCGGCCATCGCCCGCTCCACCCCGCCTTGCGCCTCCTGCTGGCGCCCGGCGGTCACCTCCAGCAGGGCGCGGACGCGGTCATACTGGGGGCGCGTCACGCTCGATTCCTTCTTCCCTACGAATCCCTCGGTCGTATCCCGGAGGGTTTGCAGGATCTGGAGCAGGTCCTGGGCCACCCGCGCCTGCTCCCGCGCATACAGCACGGTCAGGTAGGTGCGAGTAGCGGCATAGGTTGTCTCCCACTCTTGCTGAATGAGTTGGGCCTGGGCGATCGACAGGCCGATGCGGGCCTGGCAGCGGCGGACCGGCAAGTCGGGACGGAGGAAAGTCGGCACGTGCAGACTCTCCAGGGCGTGGACCTTGGTTTGGGCCGCGGCCAGGCTAGCCCGGTAAGCCGCCAGACCGGGCTGCCTTTCCAGGGCGATGCGCCGGGCCGTTTCCAGGTCGAGCGGCACGGGGAGACATTCCGTCGTCGGTGCCGCGTTGTCCGGCCGGTCGGCGGCTCCGATCGGCTCTCGCATCATCACCAGGACCAGGAATGCCGCCAGGGGAACAAGCCAACGCCGGCATGCCCGGCAAAGTCGCGTAAGACTGCGCATGAGGGTCCATCCTTGCGGGCGGGACCTCCACAAGCAAGGGGGCTGAACCGGGGCACCGCCTCGCCGGGAGAGTCAATCCTTCCGAGACTGTTCATCGACCGCGATGCCGGGAATCTGCACGCGCAGCCGGCGCAGGCCGGTCAAGCCGTTCGGTCGGCATGCGGGTCGGTCGGATTGGTGGACTTTGACGCATCAGTGAAGGCAGGAAAGCAGCCGGCGGCCGTGCCCGGAGTATCAACGACGGGTTTGACCGTTCCATCGCTCACGCTCCAGACTCGGATCGGGCCGTGGTTCAGATGATTCCTTGCCGCCGCAACTCGGTCAGGCGCTCGGGCCCCAGCCCGAGGAGCCGGCCGAGGACTTCGTCGGTGTGCTGTCCCAGGGCCGGCGGTGCCGACGGGGTCGGCAGGGTGGCGCCGTCGATGTGGAATGGTGTGCCAACCAGGTCGATCGGCCGGCCTTCTGGGTCGCGCACCGTCACGCGCAGGCCGCGGGCCTGGACCTGCGGATGGGCGAACAGCTGGGCATAATCCCAGACCGGAGCATGGGGGATGCCGGCGGTGTGCAGTCGGTCTTCCCAGTCGCGCGTGGTCCGGCCGCGCATGACCTCCTCGACCAACGGCACCAGGATGTCGCGGTGCTGCACGCGCAGGGTGTTGGTAGTGAAGCGGGGGTCAGCGGCCAGGTCAGGGCGTTCGGCCGCCCGGCAAAACTGCTGCCACTGGCCGTCGTTGCCTACCGCCAGCACCAGCCAGCCGTCGGCCGTGGCGAAGAGTTGGTAGGGGACGATTTGCAGATGGGCATTGCCTTGCCGCGGCGGTACCACTCCGCTGGTCAGGTAAGCCTGGACCATGTTGACCTGAGAGGCAACGGCACAATCGAGCAGGGCCAGGTCGATGGCGTAGCCGTGCCCCGAGCGCTGCCGGGCATGCAGGCAGGCCAGGACGGCAACGGCGGCGTGCAGGCCGGTAAGGATGTCGGCCACGGCGACGCCGACCTTGTACGGAGGACCGTCGGGCGGGCCGGTGATGCTCATCAACCCGCTCTGGGCCTGGACGGCAAAGTCGTAGCCCGGCACGTCGCGCAGCGGCCCGGTCCGGCCATAGCCGGAGATGGAGCAGATGATGAGCCGGGGGTTGATCGCATGGAGTTCCTCGGGGCCCAGGCCGAGCTTGGCGGCGCTGGCGGCGCGGAAATTCTCCAGGAGCACATCGCTGTGCCGGGCCAGCCCGTGGAATAACTCCCGCCCCTCCGGCCGGGCCAGGTCGAGGGTGACGGCCCGTTTATTGCGGTTGCAGGAGAGGTAATAGGCGCTGAGTGGGCCGACGAACGGGGGCCCCCAGCCGCGCGTCTCGTCGCCGGAGCCCGGCCGTTCCACCTTGATGACCTCGGCCCCTAGGTCGCCGAGCACCTGGCCGCAGAATGGCCCGGCCAGCACCCGGGACGCATCCAGGACGCGGATCCCTGTCAACGGCCCATGCGAATCAGTCGGCATAACCGGCCCCACTCTGACCAGACAAGGAGCACGAACCATCTTCTCCTTGTCTCCACCTTCTGACCCCTGACCACGGCACCGTTCTCGCCTTGAGGAATTGCCCCTGTTATTGTAAGAGAGGGGGGATGGAAGGTTCCGCCGACCACACGGGCCCCAGGAAATGCCATCCCTCGACCAGGTTCTGAAGGTCTACCAGGAGCTCGCCGACTGGCACGAGCAGCATGGCCCGCCGCAGGTCCGCGACCGTTTCTTGATCCTGGCGGCCGATGCGGCGCTCAGTGCCGGCCGAGAGGACGAGGCCGACCGCCTGCGCCGCCGGCTCTTGCAGCTCAACCCGCATCACCTCCTCCGCCCGTTTGCCTCGTTGGCCGAGGCGCTGCGCTCGCCGGATGTGCGGAACTACATCAACGATCTGCGGCAAAACTACCCGTTTGAGGTGGCCCAGGAGATGCGGCGGGAGATCCAGGAAGGAAACCCGGCCGGGCCGCGCGAAACGATCCCCTTGCCGCCGACCCTCCCGGTGGTAGACATCAACCCGCCCGAGCAGTCCCGGCCGGACACGACCGACCCGGTGGTGGTGTACTGGGATGACACGGAGGTCAGCCCGGCACCCTTGGCGGAGCCCGCTCCCCTCACTCCTTTACCCTCTTCCCCTGCGGGAGGAGAAGGGAAAGGGGTGAAGGGACCGAATCCGATGAAGCGCCCCCCTGCCGCGAAGCCACCACCACCAGCCCGCACCGCCCCGGCGCCGCAACCGGGGAAGTGGGCCCGGCTGGCTGCCACCCGGCGAGAAACTTATCCCCTGCGCCCCGACCCGGCGCCCGCGCCGGAAGGTGGAAGGAAGATAGATTGCCAATCTGCCCCGCACCCCGGCAGCCAGCAGCCATCCGACCCGGACGAGGATGAATCGCCCCGCGCTGTCTGGGTGGCATCGGTCCTCTTCGGACTGACGTTGACGGCGGGAGTCGGGTTGACCATTTACACGCTGATCCGGCCGTTCCT
>DATLYH010000081.1:0-4881 GCA_035575035.1 Gemmataceae bacterium | reverse complement strand
GGGGAGAGGGGCAGGGGGTGAGGGGGCGAACGACGAACTGTTTCGAGTCCGTTCATGATTTATGCGCTGATCCCGGCCGGTGGGAAAAGTACGCGGATGGGGCGGCCCAAGCTGACCTTGCCGCTGGGCGGCCGCAGCGTCCTCGAACATGTCATCCGGGCCTTGCAGTGGACCGAGGCCCGCGAGGTCCTTGTCGTCGTCGGGCCGCACGTTCCCGAGTTGGTGCCGCTTGCCCGGCGGCTCGGGGCCCACACGCTGGTGCTCGCCGAGGAAAGCGCCGGCATGCGGGATACGGTCGAGCACGGGCTGCGCCGCCTGGAAGAACTCTTTCATCCGGGACCGGACGATGACTGGCTGCTGGTGCCGGGCGATCATCCCTTGTTGAATCCCGACGTCGTGCGGCAGCTGATCGAGGCCCGGCGGCAGAATCCGGAGCGGACCATTGTCCTTCCCACTTATTGCAGCCGCCGCGGCCATCCGACGCTCCTTCGCTGGAAGCACGTGGCCGGCATCCGCGCACACCCGGCCGGGGAGGGACTCAACACGTACATCCGGCAGCGGGCCGCGGAGACGCTGGAAGTGCCGGTCGATTCGCCCAGCATCCTCTTTGACCTGGATACGCCGGCGGACTACGAGCGCTTGCTTCAGCAGTGGCCCAAGCGGTAGCGCCGCGCGGTCAGGAATTTTCGCCGGCCGCCAGGATGTGGGCCAGCTCGCGCAGGTCAAGGTTGCCGCCGGACAGCACGCCGACCACCGTCTTGCCCGCCAGCCGGTCGCGCAGCCGGAAGGCCGCCGCCGTGGCCGCCGCTCCCGCCCCCTCCGCCAGATTGTGCGTCAGCCGCAGCAACAGTCGGATCGCCCAGCGCAGCTCGTCATCGCTGAGCAGGACCATGTCATGAACGTGGCGGCGCATGATCGCCAGGGTCATCTCCGCCGGCACCCGCGTTGCCATCCCCTCGGCGAAGGTCCGCGGCGTGTCGGTCTCGACCGGCCGGCCCGCGCGCCAGGACAACGTCACCGCAGGGGCAAGCTCCGCCTGCACGCCGATGACCCGGGTTTGCGGCCGGCGGGCAGCGGCGACCAGGCTGGTGCCGCAGATGCCGCTCCCCAGCCCGACCGGGACCAGGATCACATCGGGATCGGGCAGCTCGTCGAAGATTTCCAGGGCGTAGGTGCCGACGCCGGCGATCAGGTCCGGCTCGTTGGCCGAGTGGACATAGCGCAGGCCCTCACGGTGACGGATGGCCTCGCAGTGGGCGCGGGCCTCGTCGAAGTCCCGGCCATGCTCGATCAGCTCGGCCCCCAGGGCGCGCATGGCGGCGATCTTGTCGGGGTTGCTATTGACCGGCACCACCAGCACGCAGCGGACGCCGAACCGCCGGCAAGCATAGGCGAGCGACTGGCCGTGGTTGCCGGTGGTGCAGCCGATGATGCCGCGGCGCTTCTGCTCCTCGGGGAGACGGGCCACCAGGTGGATGCCGCCGCGCACCTTGAAGGCGGTCGTCGGCGTGTGGTTCTCGTGCTTGAGCAGATAGCGAAAGCCCAGCAGCTTTGACAGCGCCGGCCATTCGTACAGCGGAGTCGGTTTCAGGTGGCGGTACACCACCGGCGCCGCGGCCAGCACGTCGGCATAGGTGGGCAGGTCCATCCTCAGGCTCCGTAGCAGAATGCTAATCGCCGTGCTTCTGCCGCAATCGCGGCGACAGCCGTAGCAACCACTGGACCCGTTCGAACTCGTTCAGCCATTCCTGCGTCACCTGGGCCAGCAGCGGCTCGCCGGGGATGGGAACGCTGGCTGGGCAATGGGGCCCCAGGTGATCGCGCATCATCCGGCGATACTTGCTCAGCGTCCGCTCGCCGTAACGGGCCACCTCATGGCCGTCTTCGCTGAAGAAGACCACCACCGGCACACGGTTGCCGGCGTTGATCTGGAGCACGCGCTGGACATCGGCGTGTTCATCGCGGTCGAGGTAGCGCACCCGGATCACCGGCGCCGCGGCGGCGAAGTGCTCGAAGATCGGACACTGGTTGGCGCAGTCGCCGCACCACGCCCCCGCCAGGCAGAGGACGTTCATGGTCCGGCAGAAGGAGCCGAGCAGGTCGCGCTGAGCCGGCGTCAACGTGACCTGCTCGTAAACCTGCCGCCAGCGCTGCCGCTGGGCGTCGGTGCCGTGGCGGGCCAGGAAGTCGGCGTAGGAAAGGCCCTGCTCGAACTTGTCAAAGAGGTTCATGCCAAGAGCCACTAGTTTTTGGGCGAGCCAGGAGTGTTAGCGTCTGGAGGCTCCGGTCGCTGACGCTCCCGGCTCGGTTAGATCCTCTAATCACTTCTTTTGCACGGTCACCGTGAGGGTGGCCGTATCCTCCACGCCGGCGCCGACGACGGCGCTGGCGGCCACTTGCACATCCTTGCGGCCCGGCACCGCCCGGACGCCGGCCAATAGCTCGATGTCCATGATATTCTGATTGGCCGGGATGATCATCCGTGGGGCGGTCACCTGGTTGGGCAGGTCGCGCAGCTCGACGGCGACCGGTCCCTCGTAGTTGCGGCGCGTCACGCTCACCTTCACCTTCGCCTTGCCGCCCGGCGTCAACCGGACCTCCCTCGGCTCGACCCGCACCGCAATCGCCTGCTTGCCGGTGGCATTGGCCTGCACGGTGACGGTGAAGTCCGCCGAGACCACCCGCAGGTTGGGACCCACGGTCGTGGTGCCGACCGCCTGGACATTCCTTTGCTCCACGGTGTCGGCCCGGGCGTCGGCCAACAGGTCGATTTCGACGCTGTCCTTCCGCCGGTCAATGACTTCCCGCGCCGCCCGTACCTGCCTCGGCAGGTTGATCAACTCCACGTGGATCGGTCCGTCGTAGCCGTGACGGATGGCCGTCACCCGCACGGTGCCCTTCGCGCCCGGCTTCAGGCGGACGATGGCGGGATCAACCTTCAACTCGAAGCGCGGCACGGTGCCGGCGGCCGGCGCCACGCGGAGGGTGAAGGTCGGCGAGACGATTTCCGGGCCGCCTGCGGCGCTGCCGATCGCCACCACGTCTTTCTTGTCGCCGGGCGGGGCCTCGGCGCCGGCATTCAGGTCGATCTCGACCGTGCTGCGGCCCGGAGGGATGACCGCCGGCGCGGCGTTGACCCGGGCCGGCAGGTTGCGGAGGCGGATGTCAATTGCCCCCTGGTAGGTGTGGCGCGTGGCCGTCACCTTGACCCGGCCGGTGCCCCCCTGCGTCAACCGAACGATCGCCGGCTCGACGCGCAGGTCAAAGGATGGGGCCTGGCGCTGCAAGCGGAGGGTGAAGCTGGGAGAGGTCATCTGGGTGTTGCCCGCCGCGATGGCGGTGGCCAGCACCGCCAGGTTGCTGCGGTCGCCCGCGGTGGCGCCGGCCTCGGCCGTCACCTCGATGTCCGCTGCCGATTGGCCGTGCGGGATGACCGCCTTGGCCGCGCTGACACCGGCCGGCAGGTTGAGCAATTCGATCGTGATTGGGCCGTCGTACTTCTTGCGGATCGCCGTCACCCGCAGTCGGGCCGAGCCGCCCTGGACCAGGGTCAGGGTCCGCGGCTCGACCGACAAATCGAACAACAGCGGCGGCGTGACCGCCAGGTTGACTGCGAAGCCGGCCGGTGGAATGTCCGGGTCGGCCGGCATGCCGCGCACCATCAACTTGATCCCTGAGCGGACGGGGGCGTCGTCGGCGGCCTCCAATTCAATCACTCCCTCGGTCTGGCCGGCGCTGAGAGTGGGCCCGATGACCCGCAGCCGCGGCGGCGCCTCGGGGACTTCGATCCGGATCGGGCCGCGATAATCATGGCGAAGGGTGGTCACTTTCAACTTGGCCCGGTCGCCCTGCTCCAGCTTGATCTCGGCAGGGACAACGCGCAACTCGAACGGCGGCCGGAGGTGGACCGTGAACGGCGCGGCGGTTTGCCGATTGTGGGCGGCCGTCGCGGTGGCCACGGCCCGGACGGTGGTTCGGCTCCCGAGCGGGGCGTCCCGGCCGGCTTCAACATCAATGATCACCTCGTTCTCGCCTTCGCGGATCAGGGCCTTGCCGGCGCTGACCCGGCCGGGGAGGTTGTGCAGCTCCACGGTGATGGGGCCGTCGTAACGCTTGCGGTTGGCGATCACTTTGATGGAAGCGCGGCCGCCTGGTCCCAGGCCGAGAGTGGCCGGCTCCACCTGGAGGTCAAAGAGGCGCGGTTCAGCCACGCTTACACGGAAGCGGGCGTCGGCGACGTGGCGGTCGGCCCCATCGAGGGCGGTGCCGACGGCGCGCACGCTGTCCCAGTTGCCGGTGGCGGCGTCGTCGGCAGCCGTCAGCTGGATGTCGGCGGCGCGATCCCCTTCGCGGATGACCGCCTCGTCGGCCTTGACGCCGGGGGGCAGGTCGCGCAGCTCCACGCCGATCCGGCCCTGGTAATCGTTCCGGGCCGCGATGACCCGGATGGACCCCTTGCCGCCCTGTTCCAGCCCGACCGGGGCGCGCTCGAGCTGGAGGGTGAACGGCGGGGGCGGCGCGGGAGGCGCCGGCGGCGGCTTGGACCTTGAGCAGCCGGACAACGACAGGAAGCCCAGCACCAGCAGCACCGGGCCGACTCGAAGTGGGGCGATCATGATGGTGGTCTCCTGAAAGGGGTGGTGATAGGACAGTGAGTGGCCGCAGGATGTCCGACCGGGTGCGAAGACCGGGAGACAAGGAGACGAACGGTCTTGGATTCGCCGATTGCTGAAGACCGCTGCCGCTCCGTGTCTCCCGATCTCCGTGTCTCCGTGTCTTCGTGTCTCCCCGTTGGGGCGGGGCCCCGTTGGGGCGTGGTCCCCCCGTTGGGGCGTGGTCCCCCCGTTGGGGCGTGGTCTCCCCGTTGGGGCGTGGTCTGGA
>DATLYH010000080.1:0-34126 GCA_035575035.1 Gemmataceae bacterium | reverse complement strand
CAAGGTGGCGGTGGTCGGGCACACGCCGCAGCAGTCGGGGGAGGTGCTCGACCTGGGGTTCCTGGTCTGCATCGACACCAACTGCGCCCGTGGCGGGTGGCTGACGGCGCTGGACGTGGGCACCGGCCAGGTGTGGCAGGTCGATTGTGCAGGACGGCTTCGGGCCAACCGCGTCAGGACATAGGTGGTCCGGCCGAACCATTCGCTGCACCTGAAGGCGGTGGCAGATTGATGTGCCTCTGGCCCCCTGCTCCGGGAAGCCCTGATAGCGTTGTCCCAGCACGGTAGGAAGGGCTTCCGCTTTACGTCGAAGGCTGCGGCGAACCCCTGAGCCTCAGCGGCGTGTCCTTGTTTTATCACTAGGCCGGCGAAGGAAGTCGGAGGGCCCATTCATGCACATGCCGACGCTGGACCGGATTTCGATTGAAGTCACCAACCGCTGCGCCAAGGCGTGCTGGTTCTGCTATAACCATAGCGCCCCCGACGGGACCACCCGCTGGACGCCCGACGAGTTGGTCGCCTTCGTCACCGACTGTGCGGCCAACGGCGTCAAGGCGGTCTCCTTCGGCGGTGGCGAGCCGCTGCAATACGAGGGCCTTTTCGAGGTCCTCCACCGGCTGCGCGGCGTTCTGTTCCGCTCGATCACATCCAACGGCCTGCTCCTGACCGGTGCGACGCTTGACCGGCTGGTGGAGGTGGCCCCCGACAAGGTCCACCTCTCCATCCACTTCCCGGAGCGCGACAGCGAGGTGCGGCGGGTAATCCGACAAGTGCAGGAGTTGGCCGAACGCGGCATCCGCAGTGGCATCAACTTCCTGGTGGCCCGGTCCAACCTGGAGGCGGCCGAGCGAGCGGCGGCAGCGGTGCGGACGGCGGGCATCGACAACGAGCGCATCGTCTACCTGCCGATGCGCGGCCGGGACACGCCGACACCGGAGGAAGTGGGGCGGGTGGCCGGCGGCATGCGCTTTCAGTCGATGTCGTGCCTGCTGAGCTGTGCGAAGAGCCCGCGCTTTTGTTCAATCGGTTGGGACCGGACGGTGGCCTGGTGTTCGTACACCGAGACGCGGGTGCCGCTGCCGGAGCTGACCTACCGGGGTCTGGTGACATCGCTCGACGGACTAGGCTTGAAATTCTGCGGAGGAACCGATGGACACTGATTATCCCGCCGCCCATTCGATGGACACCGCCTTCTTCGCCGTCGATCAGGATGGCCACATTGCCTATTTCAGTACCGGCGAGGCCGGGGCCCTGCCGACCGTGGCCGCGCTGGAAGACCCATACGGAGTGCTGCAACGGCTGGCCCAGGTGGTGCCGGCGAGCGAGATGCTTCACGACCTGGCGGGACGGATCGAGCCTGGCGGCAGGGGGGCCTGGAACGTTAATCACTGGACCTTGATGGGTGTTGACCATGCCCAGGACGTGGGCGGCGCGCTCCTTTTCCTGAAGTCGTTGGACATCGTCCGGGCGGAATTGACGGCTGGCCAGGCGGTCGAGGTGCCGGCCCTTGGCGCGGTTGCGGTCATCTTCCGCAATCTACCGGCGGCCGTCACCCAGCGGATTCATGACGCGGACCAGTGCTTGGGCTGCTTCTTCCACTACAGATGGGAGGGCGCAGGCGCACCGCCCGAGGCGGCTCGGGTGGGACTGTTCCACTATAGCCATCTGTGCGAGAACTGGATCTCCGGCCCCTACGGCCGGCAGGAGCAGCCCGCTCGGCCATTGCACATCGACCAGCTGCCGCCTGAGCTGCGGGAGTTGGTCGGGCGGCTGCGCTTCGCGACGCTGTGCTTCGCCCAGACGCCGCACATCCAGCCGGCCGAGTTTACCGAGTGCGTGTCGTGGGAGCCGGCCTATCTTTCGGCAGACGGGCGGACCATCCGGCCACTCTCGATGTCGTTGGACGACCTCAATCGCTACCGCGATTTCTACGCAGACTTCGTGAGCGACGACGCGAACAGGGGCATCCAGATCGAGCCGCCCCCCGACCGGGAGGATGCGGTGTAGAATGATAGGAGAGTGGCCAGTGTCAACTGGCCGGTGTACCCCGCAACGGCGCTCATCCCCTTCACGGAGATCCGATCATGTCCCAACTCGCTCCCTTTAACCTACAGCAGTGGATCGAGGAGCATCGCCACCTGCTGCGGCCGCCGGTCGGCAACGCCATGATCTGGAACGGTGACCTGATGGTGATGATCGTCGGCGGGCCCAACCAGCGCACCGACTTCCATGTCAACCCGACCGAGGAGATGTTCTACCAGATCGAGGGGGACATCGTGCTCCGGGTCCTGGAGGACGGTCGGCAGCGCGACATCCCTATCCGCCAGGGGGAGATGTTCCTGTTGCCGGCCGGCATCCCGCACTCGCCGCAGCGCCCCGCCAACACGGTCGGCCTGGTGGTCGAGCGCCGCCGGCCGGAAGGAGCCAACGACCACCTGCGTTGGTTCTGCCAAAAGTGCGGCGCGGTCGTCCACGATGCCGAGTTCCACCTGGTGGACCTGGGCAAGCAGCTCAAGCCGATCCTGGAGTACTTCCACAGCCACCCCGAAGTCCGCACCTGCAAGGCCTGCGGCACGGTCTTCGAGGTTTAGTCATTCGTCATTGGTCATTTGTCATTGGTCATTTGTCATTGGGAAGGGTTCTTCGGAGTAAGGACCAAGGACGAATGACCAATGACAAATGACCAATGACAAATGACCAATGACAAATGAAGATCGATATTCACACCCACATCCTGCCGCGGGACTGGCCCGATCTGCGCCAGCGCTACGGCTGCGACGGCTTCGTACAGATTGAGCATACCGGTGCTGGCTGCGCCCGGTTGGTGATCAATGGCCAGACTTTCCGCGAAATCCAGGACAACACCTGGGACCCGCGCCGCCGACTTGCCGACTGTCAGGCGGTCGGTGTCGATGTGCAGGTGCTCTCGACCGTACCGGTGATGTTCTGCTACTGGGCCAAGGCCGAGCATGCCCACGACCTGAGCCGGCTGCTGAACGACCACATTGCCGAAGTGGTGCGGGAATACCCCCGTCACTTCGTGGGCCTGGGCACCCTCCCCATGCAGGACCCCGACCGGGCCGTCCGCGAACTGGAGCGCTGCATCAATGAGTTGGGGCTGTGCGGCATCGAGATCGGCAGCCACGTTAACGACTGGAACCTGGACCATCCGTCTGTCTTCCCGGTGCTGGAAGCGGCCCAGGAACTCAGCGCTGCCGTCTTCGTCCACCCCTGGGACATGCTCGGCCGGGAGCGCATGAGCAAGTACTGGCTAGCGTGGCTGGTCGGCATGCCGGCCGAGACGGCGCTGGCCATCTGCTCGGTGATCTTCGGCGGCGTGCTTGACCGGCTGCCGCGACTGCGGATCGCTTTCGCTCATGGCGGCGGGGCCTTCCCCGGCACCATCGGCCGGATCGAGCATGGCTTCCACGTCCGGCCCGACCTGTGCGCCGTCCATACGAAGAACAGTCCGCGCAGCTACCTGGGCCGGTTCTACCTCGATTCGCTGGTCCACGACGCCGATGCCCTGCGGGGACTGATCAAACTGGTCGGTGCCGACCGGATCGCCCTGGGGTCCGATTATCCGTTTCCGCTGGGCGAGGCGGTCCCGGGACAGCTGATCGAATCGATGACCGACCTGAGCCCCGCGACGAAACAGCGGCTGCTCGCTGGCACCGCCCTGGAGTTTCTGGGGCTCGATGCCCGCCGATTCACTTCGACCGCCTGAACCGGCAGGGCCAGTGTTTGTCGGTGGCGGTGTTCATGCTTGGCGGCCTCACCAGCGCCGGGTTAGAATAATCGTGCGATTACTCCCGGCATTATTCCGACAGGCAAGGGGTTCCCAATGAGCACCGAACCTGCCAAGCCCGACGTGATCGTCAACACCAAGACCAGCCCGCGCGAGCAGACCCGCACCCGGCGAGTGCCGCCGTACAATGTCGTTTTGGAGAACGACGATTATCATTCATTCGAGTTCGTGGTGGAGACGCTGCGCAAGGCCCTGGGCTACACGACGGAGCGCGCCTACCAGCTGACCTTGCAGGCACACACCACCGGTCGGTCGGTCGTCTGGACCGGCCCCAAGGAGGTGGCCGAGTTAAAGGCAGAGCAGATCCGCACCTTCCACGAGATCCGCGACCACGACGGCGCCCAACTCGGCCCGCTTCATTGCTGCATCGAGCCCGCCCCGGGCGGGTAAGACCAAGGGGTCAGGGGTGAGGGGACAGGGTTTTCAGCAACCGAATGCGCTGGCGACTCCGACTTCCATCCCTGTATTCTGACCCCTGACTCCTTTCCCCTGACCCCTGAGGAGGTTCCCATGCCAATCGAACCGCTGGCCATTGGGGTGTGCAGCTGGTCGCTGCAAGTCAAGAGTATACCGGAGCTGAAGCGGCTGCTCGACCGCCTGGGGATCGACGTGGTGCAGATCGCTTGCGGCGATCCGCACCATGCCGCCTGGGAGGAGGGAGACCGCATGCCGGAGGCCGCCCGCGCTGCCGGCTTCCGCATGGTCGGGGCCATGCTCGGCTTTCCCGGCGAGGACTACACCACGCCGCAGACCATCCAGAAGACCGGTGGCTTCGGTGACCCGGCGCTGCGGCCAGAGCGGCTGGAGCGCTTCCGCTGGGCCCTGGACCGCACCCGCGCCCTGGGGCTGACCGACCTGATGCTGCACGCCGGCTTCATCCCCGAACCGGGCGACCCCGATCGCAAGCCGTTCCTCGACACTCTGGCCCAGGTCGCCGACCTGGCCCAGGCCAAGGGTGTGACCGTCGCCTTCGAGACCGGCCAGGAGACGGCCGAGCTGCTCCGCCTGACCCTTGACGAGCTGAAGTGCCCCAACCTGAAGGTGAATTTCGACCCGGCCAACATGATCTTGTACGACAAGGGGGACCCCATCCGGGCCGTCGAGATCCTCGGCCCTGACATCCGCAGCGTCCATGTCAAGGATGCCATCCGCACCAAGGTGCCCGGCACCTGGGGCGAGGAGGTGCCGCTGGGCCAGGGAGAGGTCAATATCAAGAAGTTCATCCAGACGCTGAAGCAAGTCGGCTACCAGGGACCGCTCTGCATCGAGCGCGAGGTCGGCAACCAGGAACAGCGCCTGGCCGATGTCGCCCACGGCATTCGCTACCTGAAGGAATGTCTGGCGGCCTGAACGCCGGACAAGAAGTCTGCCGCTCCATAAGACAACCGAAGGCCGGCCAGGCGCCTGTCTGTGGGCGTTCGGTCGGCCTTCGGTTGTTGTGATCGCCAGTTGCCCGAAGGATAGAGCCCTCCCTTGGCCCGCTACTTCAAGTTCCATTCCCTTGACGACCTGGCCGCCGAGTGCCGGCAGCTCGGCCTCGATTTGCGCTTCAGCGAGGACTTCAGCCCCCTGTTTCAGCCGGCAGCCGTCGGCCCGCTGCGCGTCGGCAACCGCCTCTGCATCCAGCCGATGGAAGGCTGCGACGGCACCCTTGACGGCCGGCCCGACGAGCTGACCTTCCGCCGCTACCGCCGCTTCGGCGCCGGCGGCGCCAAACTCCTCTGGGGCGAGGCCACCGCTGTCATTGAGGAGGGGCGGGCCAACCCGCGCCAGCTCCTGATCAATGATCAGACTGCCTCCGACCTGGAACGGATGCTGCGCGACTGCCGCCGGGCGCACCGCGAGGCGTTCGGCTCGGATGATGACCTGGTCGTCGGGTTACAGTTGACCCACTCCGGCCGCTACAGCTACCACCGGCCACTGATCGCCTTCCATGACCCGATCCTCGACCCGCGCACCGTGGCTGACCGGGCGACCGGCCGGGTCGTTGACGCCGACTACCCGCTGCTCGACGATGATTACCTCAGACGGCTGCCCGATCATTATGTCGCGGCCGCTCGGTTGGCCTGGCGCATCGGCTTTCAGTTTGTTGATATCAAGCAGTGCCACCGCTACCTGCTCAACGAGCTGCTGGCGGCGAAGACCCGGCCCGGTCCCTATGGGGGGAGCCTGGAGAACCGCACCCGACTGGCCCGCGAGATCTTCACTCGCATCCGCGACGAGGTGCCCGGTCTGGTAATCGCCACCCGGCTGAATGTCTTCGACTGCATCCCCTTCCGCAAGCGGCCCGGCAGCGACGCGGGCGAGCCATGCCCCTGGACCGCTCCGGTCCTTAGCGCCTGGGGCACGCGCGAGGACGACCCGCTGACGCCCGACCTGACCGAGCCGGCCTGGTGGATCGGCGAGATGGCCCGGTTGGGGGTGGCCCTGGTCAATATCAGCATGGGCAACCCTTACGCGGTCATGCATGTCATCCGGCCGTTCGAGTATCCGCCGCCCGACGGCTACGAGCCCCCCGAGCATCCGCTGATCGGCGTGGACCGCCATGTCCGCCTGGCGGGACAGTTGCAGCAGATGTATCCCGACCTGCCGATGGTGGGGAGCGGCTACAGTTATCTCCAGGAGTTTTTCCCACACGCGGGGGCGGCCAATGTCCGTGACGGGCGGATCACCTTCGTCGGCGCCGGCCGGGCGTCGCTGCCGCTGCCCGACTTCGCCCGTCAACTGAGGGAACAGGGCCGGCTCGAGCGCAAGCGCGTCTGCCGGACGTTCAGCTATTGCACCGCCCTGATGCGCGCCAAGCACAATGAACTGGGCCAGTTTGCCACCGGTTGCCCGCCGTTTGACAAGGAGGTCTATGGTCCGATCTGGGAGCAGGCCAAGAAGCCGCCGCCTCCCGCCTGACAGGCTCCCTTCCCAACGAAGGCCGCCCTCCGCCTTCGCTAGCGCTTCAGGGTTTAATTCGTTGGGGCGCAGACCTCCCCCTTTCCTGCGGTGCGGCGGTCCTTTATCCTGGTAGGTCAGTGTTGAGGTCCGCCTAGCATCCTTCCTGAGGTGTCCGATGAGTGTAGCCGCGGCACAACGTTCGCTGACGGAGCGTTACGAGGCCGAGTTCGCCGGTTCCCGCCGGCTCCACGAGCAGGCCCGCCACATCTTCCCTAATGGCGTTACCCACGACCTGCGCCACCTGGAGCCGTTCCCCATCTACATCGACCGGGCTGAGGGGGCGTACAAGTGGGATGTGGACGGCCATCGGCTGATCGACTTCTGGTCGGGCCACGGCGCACTGCTGTTGGGCCACAGCCACCCGGCCGTCGTCGAGGCGATCCGGCGGCAGGCGGCCCGGGGCACCCATCCCGGCGCCTGCCATGAGCTGGAAATTGAATGGGGCCGTTGGGTACAGCGGTTGGTGCCGTCGGCCGAGCGGCTGCGCTTTGTCTCCTCCGGAACCGAGGCGACGCTGATGGCCCTGCGGTTGGCCCGGCTCTTCACCGGCCGGCCGCGGGTGCTCAAGTTCGCTGGTCATTTCCACGGCTGGCACGACTACCTCATCCCCGGCGCTGATCCGCCCTACGACGGCACCACCGTCCCCGGCATCCCGGCCGAGGTGCAGGCCGAGACGGTCATCGTGCCGCCCAACGACCCCGACATGGTAGAGCGGACCCTGGTGAGCGACCCGCAGATCGGCGGCGTGATCCTGGAGCCGACGGGAGGCCACTTCGGCGCCGTGCCGATCCGCGGCGACTTCCTCAAGGCGCTGCGCGAGATCACCAGCCGGCTCGGTCGGCTGCTGATCTTTGACGAGGTGATCACCGGCTTCCGCGTCCACCCGGGCGGGGCCCAGGGACATTATGGGGTGACGCCGGACCTAACGACGCTGGCCAAGGTGCTGGCCGGCGGTCTGCCGGGCGGCTGCCTGGCCGGCCGGGCCGACATCCTGGCCGCGCTGGAATTCCGCCCCGGCAAGCCGAAGATGAAGCACCCCGGCACCTTCAACGCCAATCCGCTCTCCGCGGCGGCAGGCTCGGCCGCTTTGCAAATCGTGGCCACCGGCGAACCATGCCGCCGGGCCAACGAGAACGGCCGGCTGCTGCGGCAGAAACTCAATGCCCTCTTCGCCGCCCGCGGCATCAACTGGGTGGCCTACGGCGAGTTCTCCGGCTTCAAGCTATTGCCCGGCTACCAGGGCCCTCGACCGGACAGCGATGACTTCATCCCCTACGGCGGCGACCTGAACCGGCTGGACGGCCCGAAGAACGTTCGCCTGGTCCATGCCTTCCGCCGGGCGATGCTTCTTAACGGCGTGGACCTGCCGGGGCTGAGCGGCATGACAACCATGGCCCATACCGAAGCCGACCTTGAACAGACGGTCGCGGCCGTGGCCGGCGCGCTGGATCTGCTGCAAGAAGAGGGAATGGTCTGATTCCAGTTCCCCATTCCTGGTTCACCATTCCAGCAGCTCCAGGCGGTCTTCGGGGGAACGGACCAGCGCCTCGACCAACTCCTGGAGCTCGGCGTGGACCTCGCTCATCCGGGCAGGACGGTTTTGGGGATAGTATGCCAGGCAGCGGTGGATCAGGTTGCACAGGGCCGGCGGCGCCTCGGGGTTGTACTCCTGCACCGGCTTGAGCATCTGCTGCCAGAGCCGGTTGTCCAGCACCATGCCTCCTTCTGTCGGGATGGCGCGGGGCGGATTGCGCCACGTCACCAGGCGGTACATGGTGGCGCCGAAGTTGTAGATGTCGGTCTGCTCGTTGACGATGCTCTTCTTGGCCTGCTCGGGGGCCATGTACTCGGGCGTTCCCTGCACCCGGCCCTTGTCCTCCCCCTTGATCCAGGCCAGGCCGTAGTCGATGATTTTCACGTCGCCGGTGCGACTAAGCATGATGTTGTTCGGTTTCAGGTCGGCATGGCAGACGCCGCGACGGTGCATGTGGACCACTCCCGCCGCCACGCGCTCGAAGACCTGGACCAGTTTCGGCAGGGGGAGGATGCGCGGGCAGGTGTCCAGTGTCTTGCCGTTGACATACTCTATCAACAGGTGGACCTTGCGGACCCGGAACAGCCAGTCGCGCTGCGTCTCCAGGGCGTAGATCTTGATCAGGTTCGGGTGGTCGAGCATCTGGGCGACGCGGAACTCGTGGCGAGCCTGCTCCAGGAACTTGTGATCATCGGGCCCCTGGATCAGCACGACCTTCAGGGCATAGTGCTTGGCGTCGGCACGGCGGCGGATGTGCAGAATGGTGCTGTGGGCGCCGGTCCCGAGCTGGCCGAGGACCTGGAACTGGCCGATGCGCAGCGCAGCCATGCAGCGGTAATCCCCCGAAGTAATCGCCGAGCCGGCTTTTCTGGCATCATAGCAGCGCCGCCGCCCGCGGAGTAGCCTTCAGCAGAAAAACGGGCGGGACCAGCATGTCGAGCGCCGCCGAGTTGGAACGTCTGACGCACGACTACGGGCGGGAGATCTTTGCCCGCTTGAGCCGGGCCGGACCGCTGCCGTTTAGCCCCCGCTGGTGGGACGAACGCCTGATGGCGTGGACCATGACCAACGAAGCGCTCAAGGTCCACTTGTTCCGCTTTGTTGATGTCCTGCCGACGCTGCGCTCGCCCGGCGAGGTCAGCCGCCACCTCCGCGAGTACTTCGGCGAGGCCGAAGAGTACCTCAACCCGCTTATCCGACTCGGCCTGTATCTTCTGCCCCGCAACGGCTTCCTCGGCGACCTAGTGGCCCGGGCCGCCCGCAAGAGCACCGAGCGCCTAGCCCGGCGCTTCATCGCCGGCGGCAACATCCCCGAGGTCTTGCAAGCCATCGCCCGGTTGCGCCGCCGGGCGCTGGCCTTCACCATCGACCGGCTCGGCGAAGCCACTATCACCGAGCCCGAGGCTGACCGCTACCTGACCGAGTATCTCGCCCTGATCGAGGGACTCAGCCACCAGGTCAACGCCTGGGAGCCGATCGACCTGATCGATCGCGACGATCAGGGCCCCCTGCCGCGGGTCAATGTCTCGGTCAAGCTGTCGGCCCTGTACAGCCAGTTCGACCCGATCGATCCGGTTGGCACCAGCCGCGCCGTACGCGCTCGGCTACGGCCGATCTTCCGGGCCGCCCGCAGCCATCGGGCATTCGTTAACATCGATATGGAGCAGTACGCCTACAAGGACCTGACGCTCCGCATTTTCCGCGAGATCCTCGACGAGGAGGAATTCCGCGACTGGCCCGACGCTGGCATCGCTATCCAGACCTACCTGCGCGACACGGCTAACGACCTGGAAGAACTCGCCCGCTGGGCCGAGCGGCGCGGCACGCCGGTCTGGGTCCGCCTGATCAAAGGGGCGTACTGGGACTACGAACTCATCGTGGCGGCGCAGCAAGGCTGGCCGGTGCCGGTCTTCACCGAGAAGTGGGAGACCGACGCCAATTACGAGCGACTGACCCGCTTCCTGATGGAGCGCCGCGGGCTGCTGCGTCCGGCCCTGGGGAGTCACAACGTCCGCAGCCTGGCGCACGGCATGGCCCTGGCTGACCTGCTGGGCGTGCCGGAGCGGGGCTACGAGATTCAGATGCTCTACGGTATGGCCGATCCGATCCAGGACGCCCTGGTGTCGCTGGGCCGACGGGTGCGCGTTTACACCCCCTACGGCCAGCTGCTCCCGGGCATGGCCTACCTGGTGCGGCGGCTGCTGGAAAACACCCATAACGAATCGTTCTTGCGGGCCAGCTTTGTCGAACAGGTGCCCGAGGAGCAGTTGCTGATGAACCCGCTCCAGAAGATTGCGGATTGCGGATTGCGGATTGCGGATTCAAAGACCGGTACACCGTTCCCCGTGCCCCCATCCGCCACCCGCAATGCTTCCAATCCGCAATCCGCAATCCGCAATCCGCAATTCCGCAACGAGCCTCTCGCCGACTTCAGCCGCGAAGAGGTGCGCGAGGCCATGCGGGCGGCGGTCGAGGCGGTCAAGGGGGAGTTCGGCCGCTTCTACCCGCTGGTGATCGGCGGCGAGGCGATTGCCACCGAGGCAGCGATTGACTCGGTGAATCCGTCGCACTTCCGGCAGATCGTAGGCCGCTGCGGCCGGGCGACGGCCGACCATGCCCGACGGGCAGTCGCGGCGGCGAAGGCGGCGTTTCCCGCCTGGCGCGACACCGAGCCGGCGGAGCGGGCCGCTTACCTCCGACGGGCGGCAGAGGTCATGCGGCGCAGGCGGTTTGAGCTGGCAGCATGGCAGGTCCATGAGTGCGCCAAGCAGTGGCGTGAGGCCGACGCTGACGTCGCCGAGAGCATCGACTACTGCGAGTACTACGCCCGGGAGATGCTCCGCCTGGCTGAGCCGCGCCGCTGGGACCTGCCCGGCGAAGAGAATGTTTACTTCTACGAGCCGCGCGGCGTCACCGTGGTCATTGCTCCGTGGAACTTCCCGCTGGCCATCCTCTGCGGCATGACCACTGCTGCCCTGGTCACCGGCAACACCGTTGTCATGAAACCGGCCGAGCAATCGTCGGTTATCGGCGCCCAATTAATGGAGGTCTTCCGTGAGGTCGGGCTGCCGGCCGGCGTCGTCAACTACCTGCCGGGCGTCGGCGAGGAGGTCGGACCGGTACTGGTTCGCCATCCGGACGTGGCCATGATCGCCTTCACCGGCTCAAAGGACGTCGGCCTGTTGATCAACCGGGAGGCGGCCCAGACATCGGCGGAGCAGGAGCATGTCAAGCGCGTCCTGGCCGAGATGGGGGGCAAGAACGCTATCATCATCGACGAGGATGCCGACCCCGACGAGGCGGTCCACGGGGTGACGGCCAGTGCCTTCGGCTACCAGGGGCAGAAGTGCTCGGCCGGCTCGCGCGTCATCGTACTGGAGGCGATTTATGATACCTTCCTCAACCGGCTGGTGGAGGCAACGCGCAGTCTAAAGATCGGCCCGGCCGAGGACCCGGGGAACACGGTTGGGCCGGTCATTGACGAGGAAGCGCGGCGGCGGGTGCTCGGCTACATCGAGAAAGGGAAGCGGGAGGCGCGGCTGGTCTACGGCGCCGACGTGGGCGAACTGGCGGACGAGGGGTACTACGTTGGCCCGCACATCTTCGCCGACGTGCCGCCGGAGGCGGCCATCGCCCAGGAAGAGATCTTCGGGCCGGTCCTGGCAGTCATCCGGGCCAAGGACCTGACCGAGGCGCTGGCAATCGCCAATGGGACACGATACGCCTTGACGGGCGGCCTGTACTCGCGTAGCCCGGGGAACATTGCCCGGGTGAAGCGCGAGTTCCGGGTGGGTAATCTGTACATCAACCGCAAGATCACGGGGGCGCTGGTGGGCCGGCAGCCATTCGGCGGGTTCAAACTGTCGGGGATCGGCTCCAAGGCGGGCGGCCCCGATTATTTGTTGCAGTTCGTCCTGCCGCGCACTATCACGGAGAATACCATGCGGCGCGGCTTCGCTCCGCTCGGTCAAATGACGAATGATGAAGCCCGAATGACGAAAGAATGACGAAGTCCGAATGATGAATACTGAAGGTCGCGGGAAGTGTTGGCCTACAGTGGGGAGAGACCAACGGAGGATTGACGGCCCTTGCCCCTTCAAGATTCATCATTAGGTCATTCGTGCTTCTTTCGTCATTCGGGTTTCGTCATTCGTCATTGTTTCTGTTGGGGGATAGGCAATGTTCCAGCGGGCCGGTCTGACTCTCCTGGTGCTGACAATCGGCGGCTTGGGCGTGGGGGCTGAGGGGCCGGCCGAGTTGAAGGGCCACACCGCTCTGGTCTACAGCGTGGCCTTCTCCCCTGACGGCAAGCTGCTGGCGACCGCCGGCTTCGACAACCTCATCAAGCTTTGGGACCCCGTCACCGGCAAGGAGGTCCGCACCCTCAACGGCCACACCGGCCCCGTCTACTGCGTCGCCTTCAGTCCCGATGGCGCTACTCTCGCTTCCTCCAGTCTCGACCAAACCATCCGCCTGTGGAACGTCGCCGACGGCAAGCCGATCCGCGAGATCAAGGGGCACGCTGGCATCGTGGACAGCATCGCCTTCAGCCCCGACGGCAAACTGCTGGCCTCCGGCAGCGCCGACAAGAGCGTGCGGCTCTGGAACGTGGCCGACGGCAAGGAGCTGAAGAACCTGGGCGCTCACGGTGGGTCGGTTTACTGCGTGGCCTTCTCCCCCGATGGCAAGCTCCTCGCCTCCTGCGGGGCCGACAATCTGATCAAGCTCTGGGATGTGGCCGGGCAGAAGGAGCTGCGAACGCTCAAGGGGCATGAGGGACCGGTGACCGGTGTCGTCTTCACCGCCGACGGCCTGGGGGTGGTGTCGATCAGCTTCGACCGCACAGTGCGGTTATGGAACGCGGCCAGCGGCAACGAGAGCAAAAAGATGGGCCCGACGCCGGATGATCTGTATGGCATCGCCCTGGCGCGGGACGGCAAGACGGTGGCGACCAGCGGTTACGGCGGCAACGTCACGGTCTGGGACCTGGCCGAGGGCAAGCCGGTGCGGTCGCGCAAGCTGAAGTTCGGCGCTTACTGTGTGGCCTTCACACCCGACGGCCGGGCCCTGGTCACTGGACACGACAACAACAACTGCTACATCACACCGCTGGAGTCGGCGCTCGCCCCACGCTAAGGGAACTCTGGCCGTCGTGTGGCGGCTTGCCTTGCGGTGGTCTCACGAGCGTGGCTCGGCTTGGTCGGCGGCCCAGGGGAGAGTGAGGGTCAGCAACTCGCCCAGGGCCTGACCCAGCTGCCCGGCCGCGTGCCGGGACTGCCGAGCCAACCGCCACAGTTCGCCCACCAGTCGCGGCGATCGGGCTACCGCAGCCATGACCCGTAGCGGTGCGACTCGGCCGTCCTTGAGCAAATCGAGCAGCCGCGGCGAGAGGGGGGTGTGCAGGTCATCCAGGATGACGCGGACGCAGCCGAACGGCACGCCGCGGCGAGTACAGAGACGGGCAAGCGCGGCCGCCTCCATGTCCACTGCCGCCGCTCCCGATTGCCGGCCCAGCTCTCGTTTCGTCTCCGGCGTGGCGGCCAGTCGCGATGCGGTCAGCACCGGGTGGCGGTACAGCGGCGGGCGCCACTCGCCGGGGGGCAGCTCGCCCGGCCAGGTCGCCGGCCAGCGGTTCCCCTGCTCATCCACTACCTCGGTCGCCAGGACAATGTCGCCGGCGGCTCGACGCTCGTCCAGGGCGCCGGAGAATCCTGCGGAAAGGACCAACTTGGGTCGGTAGGGGACATTCTCCAGGACCGGTCCGCTCAGCAACCATTCGGCGGCCCGGGCCGCGCGGCCCTCGCCGAGCCCGGTCTCCACCACCAACACGGTCAGCCAGGAAGGCCCGCAGAAGTGGGCCCAGCACGGCGCCCCGCGGAAGCGCTGGTGGGGACGGAACTCTTTCAGAAAGGCGTGCGCCTCGCACCGCAAGGCGAAGAGGATGCAAGGGTCCGCGAAGGCCAGGTCGGTCATGTCTTCCCCGCAGTCCGTAGTCCGTACTCGGTAGCCAGTATAACTACGGACCAAGGACTACGGACGATCAGCTGAGTTGCCACAGGAGCATCTTCAGCGAGTCGCCGAGTCTCTGGTTGACACCTAGGGCGGCGGAGGGCTCGTAGCCGCAATGTACCATGCAGTGCTCGCAGCGCGGGTCTTTACCGTGGCCGTAGGCGTCCCACTCGGTCTGCTCCATCAGGTCGCGGAAGGTGGCATGATGCGTGTCGGTGATCAAGTAGCAAGGGCCTTTCCAGCCCCGGACGTTGCGGGTCGGGTTGCCCCAGGCGGTGCAGGGCAACTCGCGCCGGCCGCTGAGGAATTCCAGGTAGATCGGCGACGACATCATCCGGTACTTGCGGAGTAGCTTCTCCGCCTCGCGGAACTTGGACCGGATGTCGTCGCGGGTCAGGAAGATCTCGGCCGCCCCCTTCGGGTTGGTTTGGTGCACCGCCGCATAGCCGTAGGCCGGCGACAGCATGAACCCGTCCACCCCGAGCTTGGTCAGAAAGGCGAACAGGGCGTCGATCTCATCCAGGTCGGTTTCCTTGAAGACGGTCGTGTTGGTGCAGACCAGGAAGCCGGCTCGCTTGGCGGCCTTGATCCCCTCGATGGCCGCAGCAAAGACCCCTCGGCGCTCCACGCACTTGTCGTGCGTCTCCTCCAAGCCGTCGAGGTGCACGTTGAAGAAGAAGCGGCTCGTCGGCCGGAACTCGTGCAGCCGCTTCTTGATGAACATGCCGTTGGTGCACAGGTAGATGTGCTTGCGCCGCTTCAGGATGCCTCGGACCAGCGGGCCGATGTCCGGGTAGATCAGCGGCTCGCCGCCGCAGATGCTTACGATCGGCGCCCCACACTCGTCCACCGCGGCCAGGCATTCCGCGACGGTGAGCTTCTCCTTGATCGTCTGTGCATACTCGCGGATGCGCCCGCAGCCGGTGCAGGTCAGGTTGCAGGCATGCAGCGGCTCCAGCATCAGCACCAGGGGAAATCGTTTCTCACCGGCGAGCTTCTTGCGGGCGATATAGCCAACCATCGACGAGGTCAGGGAGAGTGGGAATCGCATGGCAATCTCCAAGGGGCAGGGGGCAGGGACCAAGGGTCAGGGATGCGGAATTGGGGAACAGAGGTTTCGATCCTGCGAGCAACCGCCGCAGTCACCAGACCCTGACCTCGTGCTCCCGATCTCTCACCCTGACCCCTGACCCCTGGCCCCGGATCGCTGCTTCGTAGCGGGCCAGGGCCATCAAGGGGAAATAAAGACTGTAAAGATGATACTTGAGGTAGAAGACGCGCGGGAAGCCTGTGCCGGTGAACTCCTCCTCGTGCCAGCTGCCATCGGGCTGCTGGGTGGACAGCAAGTAGTCAATCCCGTCCTGCACGGCATCGCTGTCGGCCTCGCCGGCGGCCAGCAGGCCGAGCAAGGCCCAGGCGGTCTGCGAGGCGGTCGGCGTGCCCTGGCCGGCCAGCGACGGGTCATCGTAGCTGCGGCAGGTCTCGCCCCAGCCGCCGCCGGGCTGCTGCACCTGCTTGAGCCAGGCCACCGCCCGCCGCACCATCGGGTCGCCCAGGTCGAAGCCGACGCTCGCCAGCCCGGTGAGGACTTGCCAGGTGCCGTAGAGGTAGTTGACCCCCCAGCGCCCCTTCCAGGCGCCGAACCGCTCCTGGGTCCGGCGCAGGTGGGCGAGCCCCCGTTCCACCTGGGGGTGGCCGACCCGGTAGCCGAAGTGGCCCAGCGCCTCCAGGACGCGGGCGGTGATGTCGGGGCAACTCGGGTCGAGCATGGCGTTGTGGTCGGCGAAGGGAACGTGCGTGAGCACCTCGCGGTTGATGTCGCGGTCAAAGGCGGCCCAGCCGCCGTCGCTGTTCTGCATGCCCAGCAACCAGCGCAGGCCGCGCTCCACGGCCGGCCGACCCTCCGGGGTCATGGCGTGTCCCGACTTGGCCAGCGCCATCAACACCATCGCCGTGTCGTCGATGTCGGGGTAGAAGCCGTTGCGGTACTCGAAACACCAGCCGCCCGGCTCCAGGTGCGGGTTGGTGATGCTCCAGTCGCCGCGCCGCCGCACCTGCCGCTCGATCAGCCAGCGGGCCGCGGCCCGAATGGCCGGGTGCTGGCCGGGCACCCCAGCGTCGGTCAGGGCGTTTACGGCCAACGCCGTGTCCCAGACCGGCGAGAAACACGGTTGCAGGCGCAGCGTGTCGTCCTCCTCTAACATCAGGGCATCGAGCTGCTTCTGAGCCCAGCGCATCTCGGGCGAATTATCGTCGTAGCCCAGGCAGCGCAGGGCGATGATAGTGTAGATGATGGGCGGGAAGATGGCGCCCAGGCCGTCGCTATCCTCGAAGCGCTCAAGCATCCACTGCTCGGCCCGCTTCAGAGCGCGGCGGCGGACCGCGTCAAGCACCACCGACCAGGGCCGACGGAGTCGGTCGAGGAAAGGACGTCTTGGTCGGCCGTCGCAGGCACTGAGCTGACTTTCCACCCCCTTGCAGACCTGGTCAAGAACGAGGAAGAAGTTAGTCCAGGTGAGCCAGCGGCGCGTCGGCGGGTGGGGCCAGAGGGGTGTCTCGGGCGGCCGCAGGAACAGTTCACGGATGCCCTTCTCCGGCGGTAGGACACGGACCGGCTTGTAGGCGTAGAAGATACTCAACGGCACGACGATGGTCCGCGTCCAGCTCGACATGGCGTAGATGTTGATGTACGACCAGCGCGGCAGGAGTACCATCTCCGGCAGGACGGCGGGGCAGTTGGCGTAAGGAAACTGGCCGAGCAGGGCAAGATAGAACCTGGTGTAGCTGTTGCAGCGGGCGGCGCCTCCCAGCTGGCGGACGACATCCCGCGCCCGGCGCATGTACGAAGCGTCGGGGTCATGACCGGCGAGCTTGAGGGCGAAGTAGGCTTTCACCGTGACGCTCAGATCAGCAGGACCGCCGGGATAGTTGTTCCAGCCGCCGTCGGGGAGTTGCTGCTCCAGCAGGTAGCGGGCCGCCTTGCGGACCGGCTCGCTGTCCTCCCGGCCGAGGAACGCCATCAGGAGGATGTATTCCGATTCCAGGATGGTGTCGCCCTGTAATTCGCCGACCCAGTGGCCGTCCGGGGCTTGCCGGGCCAGGAGGCACCGGCGGGCGCGGGCCAGGGCGGCGTGCAGGGGGGCAAGGAAAGCCCGATCATGCCGGAAACCGCTCCCTGAAGTGGCCCCCCCTGGTACGGCGACGGTTTGTGCTCTGCTCACAGGATTCCTTTCCGCTTGCTTCGAGCCCATGCAGACAGATGCAATAACCCAGCGCGCTTTACTGTAGCGTCGCGGTGCGAACGGCCGCAAGAGCAAAGGCAAGCGGCGAAAAGGCGGGAAGGGTTAGGCTCCCCGGCCAGATTGCCTGGCTTACCTGAAATGCTCCCGGCAGTAGAGCGTTCAGCCGCTGGCAGCCGCGAAGCCCCCGGACGGCCCCGCAGCAGACGCTGAGCGGTTGACCAGCACGGCCGCCAGGGTCATTCCCACGATGAGCCCCCCGACCGCTGTCGCCAACGGCCGGCCAGCAGATCAGGGATGGGGCGCCGGAAAAAGGCAAACCGACTGCCGGCCGGGGCCGCGAATCCGGATATTGAACGGGGTTTCTCATGGACGTCCTGGACAAAAGAGTAGCGCCGGAATTGAATGCAGGTTCCTCTCATGCGGCCCCGTTGTCATTCGGAACGGCCCACTTCGCCGGGTTTGCCCCCGCCGGGGCGTTCGCCACCCGTCTTAACCCCGATCGAAAAGTTTTGTGGGCGACTAGCCAGGGGGCTTCGTGGAGGAGAGCGATACGAGCTATCAGCTATAATTCTTTGAGGCTGCGTCTCTCGATCGCGGCCCGGCAGGTGCCGGCTCTCGGGGAACTGGCATCGGATTTGCTTCGAAGGGAGCGAGAAGGGGTTCCGGCCGACGCCGCCCCTCCGCCCAGGTTCACTGCTGAGAAGGAGACATTCTCATGAGCATGCGATGGGTCGGTTTTTCCGGAGTGTGTGCGCTGGCGGTGCTGCTGCCTTCGGGCCCGGCAAAGGCCCAGTATACATCGGGGCTGGCGCAGGACGCCCGCAGCCCGTACACCAACACCTATGTCGCGCCGTGGTACGCCCCGGCCTACGCGCCGGTTGTCCCGGGGCCGATCCAGGCGAGGTATTCGCCTATCATGATGACGTCCATCAACTACCCAGGGGTCTACGGGGCGCATGCGTTGTCCATCGCAGCCCTGGACTACCGCGGGCCGGTCCAGTTCGCCGACCGCTACGCGCCCCTACCGGTGCGGCTGGAGACGGCGTTGCCTCGCCTGACAGCGATGGGCAACACCGCTCTCATCGACGTGCGGCTGCCTGCGGACGCCGAGCTGTGGTTCCAGGGAGTGAAGACCAGCCAGCTCGGGGCATTCCGCCGGTTTGTGACACCGCCGCTCGATCCGGACCGGAACTACGGCTATGACGTTCGTGCGACCTGGACGGAGAACGGCCGCACTGTGACCCAGGAACGGCACGTCCGCATCAACGCCGGCGACCATGTGGTGCTGGATCTGACCCAGCCGCCGGCTGCACCGTCGGTCCTGGAGCGCGTACCCCTGCCGGAGACAGGGACCAGCGAACTGCGGACGCGCCCGCTTCGCTTCAGTCCGACCAACCGCTACCAGGGCAGTCCGAGTGAAACCGGCATTCCCCATCCCAACCCCCGCTAACCCCTTTGCGCCCCTCTCCCTCGGAACGAGGGAGAGGGCGTTCTTTTCTCCTCTCTCCCAGTTCCCGGTGGGGAAGAGGGAAATACCTCTTCTCTGGGGAAGAGGGAAATACTTCTTCTCTTCTCTGGGGAAGAGGGAGATACTTCTTCTCTTCTCTGGGGAAGAGGGAGATACTTCTTCTCCCCTCTCCCCCGGTGGGGGAGAGGGGTTAGGGGTGAGGGGGGTCGGACCGGCCCATGTAGCGCGGCTGTCGTCCTGTTGAGACGAGCGACTTCCCGTCATTTCATATCACACCGTTGCACCCGACACGGCCAGGCTCCATAATCGGCCTGTATCGACCGCTCTCCGCCGGTGGGCGCCGAGCGGCGGCGGTCGGCGACCGAGTGAGGGCAACGCATGCGTTCGCGATCCTGGTTGGTGGTTGGGTTGCTGTTCTCGCCCCTGACCCTGCCGGCGCTCCTAACCGGTGCCGGCACGGAAACCCCCAAGATCACCTGGAAGAAAACGGTCATCGACCCGCGCTTCCTCTCCGAGGGGGTGGCTATTGCCGACGTCAACAAAGACGGCAAGACCGATATCCTCAACGGCGAGTTCTGGTACGAGGCCCCAACCTGGAAGCCACACCGCATCCGGCCAGGTAAGGATGATTACCGCGAGGGGGACAAGAATGTCTACAGTCAGAGCTTCGCCTGCTGGACGGAGGACCTCAACGGCGACACCTGGCCCGATCTGATTGTCATCGGTTTCCCGGGCGCCCCCTGCCACTGGTTCGAGAACCCCCAGGGCAAGGAGGGCATGTGGAAGCAGCACCTGATCTGGCACAGCGCCTGCAACGAAACTCCGCTTTATGTCGATCTGTTCGGCACGGGCCGGCGCGTGCTGATCATGGGGTGGCAGCCGAAAGGGAAGGACCACGAAGGGCAGATGGCCTGGTTCGCCCCCGGCAAGGACCCGACCCAGCCCTGGGAGATGCACCCCATCAGCGAGCCGAGCACGCCGGAGCGGGAAATTCCCGGCACCTTCCGTTTCGCTCACGGCCTGGGGGTCGGCGACATCAACGGCGATGGCCGGCTCGACGTGATGTGCACCAGCGCCGGCCTGCGCGATCCGAAGAAAGGGACCGGCGGCTGGTGGGAACAGCCGGCCCGTGATGACGGCCGACCCTGGAAATTCCACCCGGCGCCGTTCCATGATGCCGTCGCCGACATGCACACCCTCGACATCGATGGCGACGGTCGGGCAGATGTTGTGAGCAGCTCGGCCCACCAGTACGGCATCTGGTGGCACCAGCAGCGGCCGGGCAAGGACGGCTCCCCCGACTTCCTGCGCCGCGACCTGTTCCCCCGTCTGGTCTCGCAGACGCACGCCCTGCACCTGGTGGACATCAACGGCGATGGGCTAAAGGACCTGGTCACCGGCAAGCGCTGGTGGGCGCACGGCCCCAAGGGAGACGCCGACCCCAACGCCCCGGCCAAGATCTACTGGTTCGAGGCGCGGCGCGGCAGCGACGGCCTGATCACCTTCACGCCGCATGAAATCGACGATGATTCGGGCATCGGTACCCAGTTCGTTGTCGCCGACTTCAACGGTGACCGGCTGCTCGATGTCGTCGTCTCCAACAAGAAGGGCACGTTCCTGATCGAGCAGGTCCGCAAGTGACGAGCCGCTTGCGGCTTAGCGTTCTTGAACAGGAGGATCCTCATGCTCAAGCGAAGGCGATTTCTGACCGGCGCCCTGTTCATCGCGGTATCGGTCGGGTTGGCTCTGCCGCCCGCCCCGACCGACGGCGCCCAGGCCGACGGGTGGCGGCCGCTCTTTAACGGCGCTGATCTGACCGGCTGGGACACCTGGCTGAGCCGGCCGCACCGCAGCGTCGAGGGCCTGCCGCTGAAAAAGAACGACAAGGGCGATTACCTGGAGCCGGTCGGCCTGAACAAGGACCCGAAGAAGGTCTACACGGTTGTCCAGGAAGACGGCAAGCCGGCCATCCGCATTTCGGGTGAGATCTTCGGCGCCCTGACCAGTCAAGAGGAGTTCGAAAACTACCATCTGCGGCTGGAGTTCAAGTGGGGCGAGAAGAAGTGGCCGCCCCGCGACAAGGCGGTGCGCGACAGTGGTCTGCTGTATCACTGCGTCGGCCCGCACGGCGGCGGCACCGGCGGCCCTTGGATGCAGTCGGCCGAGTGCCAGATTCAGGAAGGCGACTGCGGCGACTTCTGGAGCGTCCTCGGCGTTCTGGTGGATGTCGAGGGGGAGCGCAAGGACGGCAAGGGCCCGGTCATCTACCGCAGGGGCGGCAGTAAGTTTACTGTCCCCTTGCCGGGCAAGGAGCCGGGCGGCAACCGCATCATCAAGAGCGCCGACTACGAAAAGCCGACCGGCCAGTGGAACACCATCGAGATCATGGTGGTGGGCAACCGCAGCGTCCACCTGGTCAACGGCAAGCCGAACATGGTCCTGACCAACATCCGCCGCCGGGTGGACGGGAAGGAAGAGCCGCTGACTCGGGGAAAGATCCAGCTTCAGTCCGAAGGAGCAGAGGTCTACTACCGCAACATCGCCATCCGGCCGCTCCAGAGCATCCCGGAGGAGTATTTGAAGTAAGCGTCCTGCTACTTCTTCAGCCTGCCGAGCGCTTCCTGCGCCGCCTCGCGGACCCGGCGGTTGGGGTCGCGGCCGAGCTTCTCCAGCTCGGCGGCGGCCGGGCGGGCGTCCGGTCCGATCCATCCCAGCGACAGGGCCGCCTGCCGTCGGACCGACCATTCCGGGTCGCGCAGGGCGGCGGTCAACGCCGGCACCGCGCCGCGGGCATCGGGTCCGATTCGCCCCAGGGCCAACGCGGCATTCTGCCGCACCAGGGCATCGGGGCTCTTCAACGCCTCGGCCAGGGTCGGCACTGCGCCGCGCGCCTCGGGGCCGAGCTGGCTAAGGCCAAAGGCCCCCTGCACCTGCACGACCGGGTCGGGGTCGCGCAGCATTCGCTCCAACTCGGCGGCGCTTTTCCCCTCATAAGGCGCCTTGCCGCCGCAGCCGCCCGCAGAGAGCGCCAGCACGAGCAGCATAGCACCATCAACACGCCGGCACATGGTATGTCCTCGTTAAGCAGCGCGCCGAAGGCGAGCACCCCGAGGGCTCGCAGATGGCTCCGCCTTCGGGTAGAATACGGCGTTGGCCCTTCGGGTGCGTCCAGTTTTCTTCTCATCTCAGGTTCATTCTCGGAGAGGCACCAGCCATGCGGCAATCACGAGACGGCTTCACCCTGGTTGAGTTGTTGGTGGTCATCGCCATCATCGCAGTCCTCATTGGTCTATTGCTCCCCGCGGCCCAGAAGGCGCGGGAGTCGGCCAACCGGGTCCGATGCCTGAACAATCTCAAGCAACTCGGCCTGGCCCTGCACAACTATCACGGCGCCCAAGACTGCTTCCCGCCGGGGATGGTCTCGTCGCAGTCCATCATCAGCGATGCCGACGGGACGGGCTTCACCTACCTGCTGCCGTACCTGGAGCAGGACAATACCCATCGGCTGTACCACTTCGACAAGGCCTGGTTTCATCGCGACAACTGGCCGGCGGTCGGCATCGGCATCCCGCTGTTCTTCTGCCCGAGTAACCGGTCGCAGGGGACAATCGACCTGGTGCCGATCGCTGCTCAGTGGGGAGTGGAATTGCCACCGATCGCCGCCGCCTGCGATTACGCCTTCTGCAAGGGGGCCAACGGGGCCATGCACCAGGACTGGACCCGGACGCCGCTGATCGTCCGCGGCGTCTTCAACATCCGCCCGCCCGATGAGCCGCGCGCCGGGGTGCGGCTGATTGACATCCGCGACGGCTCCAGCCTGACCTTGGCGATGGGCGACGCCGCGGGGGGGACGACCGCCTACCCGGTGCGCGACCTGCGCGACCCTTCACGGGTGGTCATCTACCCGCTCACCGGGCAGGCGGCATTGATCGAGCAGTCATGGGGCGCAGCCGGGGCAGGCGACAGCAGCCACCCGTGGTACGGTTCGGTGCTGGCGGTAACGGCCCAGTTCGGTCTGCCGCCCGACCCGCGCGACGAGCCGATGAACCGCCGGCCGGTCACGCCCACCGTCTGGGGCAACGACCCTCGCGGCGACAACCGCGACGGCCGCGACTTTGTCAGCGGTTTCCGCAGTCTGCATCCCGGCGGCTGCAACTTCCTCTTCTGCGACGGCAGCGTCCGCTTCCTCACCGAGGGCATCCGGCCCGAGGTCTACCGCGGCCTGTCCACCTACGCTGGCGGCGAGACGCTTCCTACCGGAGAGTTCTGAAGGGGTGTACCCGACCGACCGGCAGACGAGGCACGGTGACACGAGACATCAGAGCCCGAAGCACCCGCGACGGGTGACTTTAAGTCTGTCGCCCATGCGCACCTATGGGCCGGCATTGAGAGCGCCTGGTGCGATCACGACTGTCCATGAGGAGACTGATGATGCGCCGAATCCGTACCAGTCTGCTGGTGTTGGTTTTTCCCTTCCTCGCTGCGGGGTCCATCCGGGCCGAGACCGAGGATGACAAACTTATTGCCTTTTTCCGGAACTACCTCGAGGAGGAGTTCCGTCAGCGACCGTTCCTGGCGACGCAGCTCGGCGACCACCGCTTCGATCACCTGCTTGATGACCTCTCGCCGCAAGCCCGCGCCGCCTGGAAGGAGCGGACGCGTAAGACCCTCGACGAATTGCCCCGGCAGGTCGCCTACGAGAAGCTGTCGCGCTCCGGGCAGATCGACTTCGAGATCTTCCGTCATCACCTGACGCGGAACCTCTGGCTGGCGGAGAACACTCGGCCGTTCGAGGAGGACCCGCGCGTCTACAACGAGTACGTCAGCGACAGCACCTTCCTGCTCCTGACCCAGTCCACCTTGCCGAAAGCGGTCAATATCCGGAACTGTGTCGCCCGCATGGGCCAGATCCCGCGGGTGCTGGCAGCAGCGCGGGCGAACCTGGGCAACCCGCCGCGGGTCGTCGTCGAGACGGCCATCCGCCAGAACCGCGGCGCCATCGCCTACTATGAGCACGGCATCTTCCAGCTCGCCGGCGAGACGCCGTCGCTCAGCGAGTTGGGTCCGGCGGCCAAACCTGTGGTCGCGGCCCTGAAGGAATACCAGAAGTTCCTCGAAGAGGAGTTGCTGCCGCGAGCCACGGGCGACTGGCGGATCGGCAAGGAAAAGTTCGCCCGCAAGCTGGAGCTGGAATTGGATGCCGGCCTGACCGCCGATCAGGTGCTGCGCGAGGCCGAGGCGGAATTCGAGCGCGTCGAGCGCGACATGTACGTGATCGCCCGCCAGCTCTGGAGCCGGACGCACCCCGGCAAGCCGCTGCCCCCCGACGACGTGGAGGGCCGGCGGGACACCATCCGGCTGGTGCTGGCGGAGCTGAACCGCGATCACGGCAAGGTCGAGGACCTGGTGAGCGACGCCCGTGCCACCGTGGCCCGCATCAAGGAATTCATCGCCGCCAATGACATCCTCCGCTTGCCCGACCCGGATCGCTGCCAGATCATCGAGATGCCCGAGTTCCAGCGCGGCAACGCCGTGGCCTACCTCAACCCCGCCCCGCCGCTGGACGCCAACGCCGCCAGTGTCTACGCCGTCAGCCCACCGCCCCGGGACTGGGACGCCCGTCGGGTGGCCAGCTTCCTGGAAGAGTACAATCGCTACATGCTCCAGATCCTTACCATCCACGAGGCATACCCCGGTCACTATGTCCAGCTGGAGTACTCCAACCGCCACCCCTCCCTGATCCGCCGGGTGCTCCAATCCGGCGTCTTCGCCGAGGGTTGGGCGGTCTACACCGAGCAGATGATGCTCGACCAGGGCTACGGCAAGGGCGACCTGGCGCTGCGGCTGAACCAGTTGAAGTGGTACTTGCGGAGCGTGGCCAATGCCATTCTCGACCACAAGATGCATTGCACCCCGATGACCGACGAGGAGGCATTGGCCTTCCTGACGCAGCGGGCGTTTCAGTCGGAAGGGGAGGCCCGGCTGAAGATTATCCGGGCGAAGCAGAGTTCGTGCCAGCTTTCCACCTATTTCGTGGGGCGGACGGCGTTCTACCGGCTGCGGCAGGAGGTCCAGCGCGAGCTGGGGGAGAAGTTCGAGCTGGGTCGGTTCCATGAGGCGGTGCTGGCCCACGGCACGCTGCCGGTCAAGTATCTGCCCGAGTTGGTGCGCGAGCGCCTGAAGCAGCCGCGGTGATAAAGTGGACCTCGAACGGATAGGAAGTGAAGGAAGAGAGTCCCATCCGAGGAATTGGGACGGTATTACCGGATCGTGAGGTAGCTGATGAGCACGGTTTCGTCTCGCCCCAGGCGGAAGGCCGGTGAGCCGACGTGGGAGATCGCCCATCTCTTCCCGACCCAGGGGTCATGGACCGAGGAGCAGTGGCTGGCGTCAGAAGAAGTACTTCTTGACCAATTCCGGGTCCGGCTTGGTCATCAAGCTCACCCCCACCCCCAGGGCCAGCGACGCGAGGAATCCCCATACCAGGGGATCGAGGCCGCCGGCGTACAACGGAGCGAACCGGTCCGGCCGCTTCTCGCCCCAACCAGGGAACCAGCGCAGCCCGTCGTCCAGCGCCCGGGCCAGCGCCGGGGGTTCCGGCGCCGGCTCGTTCCGCGCCTGGGCGGTTTCTACCTTCCGCTCGTACTCGGCGATGGCGGCCTGGCACCGGCTGTCGATCCAGCCTAGGGCGTAAAGGCCCAGCACCACCAGAAAGCCCCCCAGCATCGCGGCGATCACGCCGGCACGCGTGGCTCGCCGCCAGTACAGGCCCAAAAACATTGGCACTAGGAACGAGCACCCCTGCCCCGTGCCGGTGAAGACGATGATGTACTGCAAAAAGCCCGGCGGGTTCAGCGCGCCCAGCATCACCACCACACCGACCAGAGCGGTCACTCCGTAACTGATCACCTTCATGGTGCGCGGCGAGACATCGGGGTTGATCGTCCGCTGATACAGGTCGCGGACCAGGCTGGAGCTGATCATCAACAGGAAGGCGGCGACCGTGGACATGATGGCGGCATAGGGAGCGGCCAGCAGCAGCCCGGAGACCAGCGGGCCGATCCGGAACGAGCCGACCGTCAGCGGCCGCGTCACCTCGCGGGCCATGACCGGCATGATGCTGTCCGGCTCCCCCTCGCTGCCGATGTCGCGCAGGTACTCCGTCGGGAAGATCGCCCGGGCGCACACAAAGATGATCAGTAACGATAGGTAGGTTGTCACGTAGTAGCCGCAGACCAGCAACAGCGCCCGGCGCAGGCTCGGGGTGTCCTTGAACGACATCAGCCGGACCATGCCGCTGGGCTGACCGGCCCCCATCAGCGACCACATCAAAAAGAAGGAGAAGCCCAGGCCCAGGGGAAGGAAGTTGTCCGGTCCCGGGCCGTACACCAGTCGGGGGTCCTGCTTGCGCAGCCGCTCAGTAGCCGCCGCCAGGCCCCGCAGCTCCTCGGTTACCACCGCCGGTTGGCCCGACGCCGAGACTACTGGCCGCTCCACCTCCACAGGGGGCACGGCTCGGATCGCCAGGAACGCCATCAGGATGACTCCGGCCAACATCACCAACCCTTCGAGCACGTCGGTCCAGGTCACCGCCCAGAAGCCGCCGTAGGTGGTGTAGGCAATCACCGTGCCGGCAAAGACGAGCAGACCGATAAGATATCCCTTGTCGATCAGCCAGCCGAGCAGCGGCAGCGTGAGCTTCTGCGGCGGGTAGCGGACATGCTTAGTCACCGTCCGGCCGCCGACCTGGAAGGAGACCTCCACCTCCGGTTCCTCGTGGACGATGGGCCGGGCGCCGAGGAAGCGGGCGTTCTCGTGGGGCAGGGGCGTCCGCTGGACCTCTTCCCGCCCGTCGGCCAGGCGGAAGCGGAGGACCAGATTCTTGTCCTTATCGACCTCCGCCCCCTGGAAGGCGGCTTCGGCGGGGGGAAGCCGGATCGCCTCCTTCAGGACCAAACCACCCGCCTTGAACTGGGCCACCAGGTTGAAGGTGAGGAACAGCAGGATCAGGAACGTTGCCAGGATGCCGAGACCGGGACTTTGGAAGCGGTCGCGCAGCACATCAGGGACGGTGACCGCTCCGCTGATCCGGGCCACCTGGTTGATGCGCTTGCCGAACAGCGCCATCGTCATCAGCGGCACGACCATGTAGCTGCAAATCCACAGGGCCATGATCCAGCCGTTGGTGTAGATCAACGACGGGAAGCCCATGAAGGTGCCGCCGCTGATGGCTGTGGCCGCCACAGTCAAGGCCAGAACCCACGGCCCCAGGCCGCGGTTGCCCAGGAAGTATTCCTTGACGAAGCTGCCGCGGCTCAGGTAGCGGTGCGAGAAGACGCCGAGCAGAGCGACGCCGATCAGATAGCAACCGAACGCAATCAGGACCTGCCAACTCTCCGGCGACAGCTCAATGCCCACGGTCCGCTCCTTCCTCGGCCTCGGCGCCTAGGTCGTCGTCGGTCATACCGAACAGGGCGAAGTAAATCGTGAAGGCGGTGCAGGCCAGCCAGGGGAGGACGATGCCGTACACCACCCAGTCGGGAAAACCGGCGACCGGGCGGAAGGTGCGGGCGTCGGGAGGCGGGGCCAGGCCGGCCTGGACCACCCAGCTGTCGGCCGAGTGCTCATAGCCGTACAGGTAGCAGTAGCCCACGCTCCAGGCGAGGGCCAGCGCCCAGACAACGAGCACCACCATCGCTTCCCGGCGGGCGTGGCGGAACAGGCGCGCGGCTGCTTCACGGTCAGCCATGATCCCTCCAGCGGTCCAAGGTTTCAGGGGCGTATGGAAGGATTGTACTCGGTCGGGAGAGCGGACCCAAGTACTTCGCTGGCTCTTCGCCTGGAGGGCGCACGGCTGCGATACAATGAAGGGACGATGGAGACTTCCCGCGCGAGTGTTCCGGTAACGGTGCGGCCGCCCTGGCTCTGGCCGCGGGCCGCCTATGTGCATGTGCCCTTCTGCGCCCACCGCTGCGTCTACTGCGACTTTGCCATCGCCGTCGGCCAGGACGACCAGATTGATCGCTATCTCGACGCCCTGGCCGCTGAGCTGGCCACCTTGGCTGAGCCGCAGCCGGTGCAAACGCTCTTCCTCGGCGGCGGTACGCCCACCCATCTTGACGCCCGCCGGCTCGAGCGACTCCTCGGTCTATTGCGGCACTGGTTCCTCCTGAGTCCTGGTCATGAATTCTCCGTCGAGGCCAACCCCGGCACGCTGGACGCCGACAAGGTCGCTGTGCTGGCCGACCACGGTGTCAACCGCGTCAGTCTGGGGGCCCAATCATTTCAGCCCGAGCTGCTCCACAGGTTGGGACGCGATCACACTCCTGCCGACGTGCCCCGGGCGGTCGAATGTGTCCGACGGCGAATTGAGCAGGTTTCGCTCGATCTGATCTTCGGGGTGCCGGGACAGACGCTGCACGCCTGGCGCGACGATCTAGCTCGGGCGCTGGCCCTGGGTCCGGATCATGTCTCGACCTACGGGCTGACCTACGAGAAGGGGACGCCGCTCTGGAAACAGCGGCAGCGCGGGCAGGTTCAGCCGCTGGACGAGGAGGCGGAGCTGGCGCTGTATGCATGCGCCATCGACACGCTGGAGGCTGCGGGATTCGAGCACTATGAGATCTCTAACTTCGCCCGCCCCGGCCGCCGCTGTCGGCACAACCAGGTCTACTGGGCCAACCATGCCTATTTCGGCTTCGGCATGGGGGCGGCCCGGTACATCAACGGCCGGCGCGAGCTGAACCGGCGCGACCTGTACGGCTACATCCGCCGAGTGCTGGCGGGCGAATCTCCAGTCTTGCAGGCGGAGGAACTGTCCCCCGAAGAGCGGGCCCGGGAGACGTTGGCGCTGGGGCTGCGGCGGGCCGAGGGGGTAGAGCGGACGGCCTTCCGCGAGCAGACCGGCTTCGAGCTGGACGCGCTGGCCGGCCCGGCAATTGCCTGACGTCCGCCGCCAACTCGCCCGCGCTGGGGTAGCGGCGCGCGGGCTCTTTCTGCAGGCACTTCAGGCAGATGGTCTCCAGGTCGCGCGGGACGGCCGGCTGCAAGCGCCGCGGCGGCACCGGCTCCTGCCGGCAAACCAGGTCCAGCGTTTCGCGCCAGGTGGCCCCCTTGAACGGCGGCCGGCCCGTCAGCAGCTCGTAGAGGATCGCCCCCAGCCCGTAGACGTCGGCGAGCGGACCCAGCTCATGAACGCGGCCCGCCGCCTGTTCAGGGGCTATGTAACTGGGGGTCCCGAGGATCTGTCCTGTCCGGGTCAAGGCGGAGTCGCCATCACACTGCTTCGCCAGGCCGAAGTCGGTCACCTTGGGCGTGCCGTCCGCGGTGACCAGCACACGGGCGGACTTGAGGTCGCGATGGATGATCCCCTTTTGATGCGTGTACTCCAGGGCCGAGCAGACGGTCAGGAACAGCCGCACGCGCTCCCGGATCGGCACTTGGTGGGCGTCGCAGTAGCGGTCGATCGGCCGGCCGTCGATCAGCTCCATCACATAGTAGGGCAGACCATCCTCCGTCAGGCCGCCGTCGAACAGCCGGACGATGTGCGGGTGATTTAGGTCGGCCAGCGCCTGTCGTTCGGTGGCGAACCGGCAGACCACCTCCTCGGCCGCGAGGCTAAACTTCGCGACTTTCAGGGCGACCTCCTGCCGGTAGTCGTCAACGCGTACCGCCCGGTAGACGCTGCCCATGCTGCCGCTGCCGATCCACTGGCGGACCTCATACGACCCCACGCGGCGGCCGACCAGGGTCGCTTCCAGGGGTCCGGCCCCAGGGTTCGCCGGCGCCCCGCCGCGGGACGGGACTGGGAGAAAACCTTACGGGTCCGCCATCCAATCGCAGGCGAGCAGCCCCTCGACCTCGGCCCGGAGGGCGGCGTCCGCGCCGCACGCCTCCACTCGGGGGATGACTGCCACACAGCCACACACAGGACCCAACCGCCCGGAATGATTCTGCTTTGCCCTCGACACTCGTAGACTTCTATCATCCCCGCTGGTTCAGTCACGAATCATCCGGGCTCACAGGGAACCCGTCATCCCGCACGCACAAGCGTTGCCAGACACCAAGATCACCGGGGGCGTTGCTCGACCGGATCGAATACCGGATCAGCCGCACCGCCCCATCGGCGAACACCGCATTGAGCCCGCTGGCGTGCGCCGCCCCAAATTGCCGCACCGAGCGAGTCGATTGGTCAGGTCCGGGCGGGTCGAGGGCCCAGCGAATGGTGTCCAGGTCCCACCCAGCCGTGTAGCCCTGGTCATCGTCCCGCTGCGGGCTCCCTAGGCGGGTTGGGTCCATTCGCTTTTCCCCCACCAGAAGAGTGTTCGACGCCCCATCTGGAATGCTGCCGGGGAGTCGGATTGGGGGACTTCTCAAGGGAGAGCCGCCCGGGCGCCGGACCACCAACCCGTCTCGGCCATTCCCGGGAGCACTGCCGAGTGGCTCGGTCATGCTCGTACCGCCGTTGCCGGCGTAGTCCAACATCCCGGACACCCCGTAGCGCCGATCGTAAACGGCCATCGGGGCACGCCGGCTGGGACAGAAGTAGGTCTTGACGGTTGCTCCCCGGACGACCGCTGGGTCTGGGTTCTCCCAGACGTTCCTTTGTTCAAGATAGGGCAGGAGTTGGTAGGCCCAACCCCAGTTTTGGTGCGGCGCCACGGCTGGACCGGAGCCCGCCCACGAGCGGGGGTAGCAGATTGGGTCCCAGTGTTCACCACCGTCGGGAAAGATGCCCTGTGTATCGTGGTGCAGATGGAACGCCAGACCAATCTGTTTGAGGTTACTGGCACAAGAAGTTCGTGCAGCTGCTTCGCGGACTTTCTGGGCGGCGGGTAGCAGCAGGGCGATGAGCACCCCGATGATGGCAAGGACGACCAGAAGTTCAATCAGTGTGAAGCCGGATCGAGGGCCTGGTGTTTCTGGAAAGCGCATGACTGCACCTCCCCAACAGGTTCGCTCTCTTCGTGATCCACGAGAAGTCTCTCCTGAAATCGTCGTGCACGGGCAAGGTAGCGTAACTCTTCAAGCAGCCGCCGATTGATACTCTGCAGATGGGCGATGATGCCGACCGCCCCCAAGAATACAGCGCAAAGGGCCAAGACAGCGGCGGCCAAGACTAGTTTCACATGACCTGTCCCCTCTCCAGTCATCCAGAGACAAAGGTAACAGAGTACCAGAGCGATCCCCGGGATGAAAAAGCCAAGCGCCAGCAAGCTGAAGATCCGAATCGGCCGATAGATGACATAAGCATTCACCACGCTCCCTAGCGCGCGCCACACGCAGCCGAGATTGCTGCGGAACAGTCGGCTCGGGCGTGTGGGAGCATTTACCCGAATCGGCACACTGACGAGCCGCAGGTTACTCCAGTGCGCTTGGATGATGGTTTCCAGCGTGTAAGTAAAGTCGCCAAAGACATTGAGGCGCAAGGCAGCATCGCGGGTCAGGGCCCGGAACCCACAGGGGGCGTCGGCCACTGCTGCGCTGCTCAGCGCGCGGATGACCTGGTTGCCGAGCCGATGCAGGAAGCGCTTCAGCGGGGAGAAGTAACGGATGATCTGGATGGGGCGGGCCCCAATGACAAGGTCCGCCCTTCCCTCGAGAATCGGCTGTACCAAAGCGGGGAGGTCTCGCGCATCGAACTGATTATCGGCGTCGGTGTTGACAATGACATCGGCACCGCGATCGGTAGCAGCTGCCAGACCTGCCATGAACGCCCGCGCCAGCCCTTGATGGCCGTTCAGTCGGATGATGTGGTCTACCCCTAGCGCCCGTGCCACCGTCGCCGTCCCATCGGTGCTGCCGTCGTCAATCACCAGAATCTCAACGGTATCGAAACCCTCCACCTGCCGCGGCAAGCCAGCGATGGTCTGCGGAAGCGTTTGTGCCTCGTTCCAACAGGGAATCTGGATGATAAGCTTCATCGCCTAATCCCCCACCATAGGTACGCCGCAGACTGTTTCAGTCACCGAGCGTCGGTGTGACGACCTGCCCCCTCTCTCCTCACCTGGGCCGCTCCGGTCCCGCCCACGGCGCTGCGACCTCTTCGGGCAAAGGAGACAATCCTAGTTCCGCCCGGACCGTGTTAGCTTCCTCGGGCGTGATGTGGTAGATGAAAATGGAATAGCCGGCCTTGGCCACGGGCGTGAAAAAGCGGAAATAACCATATGCCCCCCTCGGAAAGTAAACTCGCCGGCTCTGTTCATCGTAACCGGCGAACTCCTTCCCGCAGATCAAGTTGACACTGGCCGCATACCAACCAGGCTGTGGGCCTAGTTCCTTGGCGTATATCTCGCCCATGCTCTGCGCCGATGGTTCGTCCAGTCCCCGAGGCGCTAGCCGGTATGTCAACCCTACCATGTGGGGATCGATGGCGCCATAATAAGCCAGTCCCAGGGGACGGGCTTCGGGATGGTCCTCCATCCAACGCTTCAAAAAGAGAAGGTCCTGGCCCCAGTCCAGGTTGGAGTCAATCAGATGTCGCCAGCCGCAATCCGGCCCACCCGCCAGTTCGTTGAAGTACGATAGGTGATGGGGGTGCACCCGCAACACGGAGACACTGTTCCAGGTCAAGGCCCCAAGAATGCTTGCCGTCGCAAGGAGACGCCCGAGGCCCCAACCGATCCTGGCTCGGGGCCCCGCGGCGTCCTTACCGGCCGACTCCGATGGCGCGCCGGCGAACCATTTCCCCACCCGGCTAATGCCGATAAACAAAAACGGAAAGACAGGCGAGAGATAGCGTAGGTGTTTGTTGATACCGGCCTGCCAACTCATGAAAGACAGAACTGCTACGAGGGGGACCCAGACCAACATTTCCTCCAGCCGATCGGTTCGCAAACGCCGGCTCCAACAGGCTAATACTACTGCCATTACCATCAGAAACCAGGTGCCCAGGGGAACCTTCACCGCTAAGGCATACAAATAATAGTACCACCAACCACCCACTCGCCATTCCCCACGCAAATAACCCCAACGCCCTTCATCGACATGCGACTTCTGCTCGTCCAACCCCATGATGTATGCGGCCGGCAAGGGCATCGGTATGTCCTTCAGCCAGGTTTCATGAAAGCGGTTGCGCCAACCACCCTCCTGGCTGCCGGACAGGGCATGGCACTTGAAAAGGAAACTCCCCAAAGGCCATCCGGTACCCTGAAAACCGTAACCAAGATTGATGACCAGCAGACTGATAAGGAGCAGAATGACCAGATGAACCCATCTCGGCCGTTTGCCGGATTCGTCAGTCGGTCGGGCTGAGCTCCAGGCGATGACCCAGAGGAAGATGACGATCGGATAAAGGATCAGCAGGCTAAATTTAACCAACTGGGCCAGCCCCAAGAGCAGCCCAGCCCCAAAGGCGGTGGCCGCCGCGGGCTGTCGTATGTAGGTCCGTAACCCGTACATCGCCGCCAGGGCGAAAACCGCAGCACCTAGGTCGGCCGTGCAAACGCCCGTCCACGCCAAAATGTTGGGGCAAAGGCACCACAAGGTTAGGGCTACAAGGCCGGCCGCCGTTCCAAACAGCGCCCGGCTCCAGCGGTACACCAGCCAGCCTCCGGCCAATGACAGAACCACATTCATGCAACGAGCCCAGGGGAGATAGAGAAAAAATCGGTCCACGTTGGCAGCCAGGAACTCGTCCTTGTCCGCGATCCAGTCGGCGAACGTGGGCAGGGGCGATTGACGCTGGCGTGGCAACTCCCAGTCGAGCGGCAGGAGGGGAATGGCCTGGATCATTTTGAGGAGCGGCGGGTTGACATAATAACAGGTCACATCGCCCCGCTTCCAAGCCAGCAGGCCGGAGAGGAGATGGCCAGTCTCATCCATGGTAACATTGTGGGGAAAGGCCACACCGACAGCGAGCAGGCCGTGCAGCAGCAATAGCAGAGCGACCAACCACGAATCCCGTTGTGTAGCCGGCCAGCACATGGGTTTTATTCAGCCGCGGCATCCCCTGCGGCCGCCTCGCGCTTGGGTGGCTCGCCCGCCCCTGGGCCACGGGCCGTCCCCCGCACCATCACCACAATCTCGCGCGTGCCCCGGTCATCCACAAACACATGCAACTGGTTCTCAAACGAGCCGGGCCGAATCGGCTCCACGGTACATTCAAGCCGTTCCGTCTT
>DATLYH010000079.1:0-14638 GCA_035575035.1 Gemmataceae bacterium | reverse complement strand
AGCGGCCGGCGTGAGCCGGCCGGTCGAGGCGCTGAGGTATACACCGGCCCGCGGGAGCGGGCCGCTCGCTGGGCCCACCCTTACGGGTTGAGCGGCAGCCAGTCGTTGATGTCGAAGCGAGCATGCGGCGAGGTGGTCGGGACAGTAGCAGCTTCCTCGTAGGCGGCCTGGCATAGTCGCAACACCCGGTGCAGGTCCTCGACGCGCAGATAGCCCTGCTCGCGGCAGAACATCAGGTCGGCCTGGCCGGCTACCCGCACCAATTCGAGCCCCGGCGTTGCCTCCTGGACCGCTGCGCCATAGGCCGTGCCGGCGTCGCTGGCCGGCAGCAGCAGGAACACCGGCTGGCTGTTGATCGGGTTCGACTTCCGCGGCGGGGCGCCGGCGATCAGCGGCATGGCGCTGTTCAGATAAGTGTGGGCCCGCTGCACCAGCGGGTCCGGCTTCCCCTCGGCCCGCTCCGCTTCTGCAATGGCGATCTCCACCTGGGCCACGTCGGTGATCGGCAGATGCTCGCCCAGGAACTCCGCGGCCCCTTCGATCAACGGTCCCGCCAGGCTGCGCATCAAGTCGGAGCTGCTCATGCAGGCCCGTTGCAAGCCACCCAACGGCCCCAGGACCCGGTTTTGTAGCGTCTGATCGAGCTGGGTCCAGTGCTCCGGCTTCAAGGTGGTGAGGAACCGGGCCGCGGCCGTCTCCAGGTTCTCCTCGTCTTCCGGCAGCACCACCCGCGTCGTGGCCGACTGCCGGATCGACTCCCAGAACGTCTCGGCGGTCGGCAAGGGGGATGGGCTGGGCGTCAGATCGGGCGTTGCGGCGAGGTCCGCCAGGGGTTCTTCCTCCGGCGGGGTTTCCAGCGTTTGCTGCACATGGCGGATGCGCTGACGGCAGAATGACAGGTCGCGGAGCCGGTCGTTCAGCCGGCCGTGGAGGCAGCCATAGAAGTACTGCACAGCGCCGGCCAGGTCCTCGACCAGACACTGACGGGCGAAGGCGGCCAGGTGATCGACGAAGATACGGATCAGCCGCGCGGATCGGCCGCCAAACCAGGAGAAGCCGCCGGTGCCCGCAGCGCAGTTGGCCAGGGCGGTCTGGAGCTGCTGTTGCGCTTGGTGGGTGCGGGCGGCCTGCTGCTGCACGCGGGCGCCGGCAGCGGCGGCCGCCTCATCGCAGTGGTGGGCGAACCGGCCGATGGCTGCCTCGGCGGCGGCTACGCGCCGGCCGGGATGGGCCATCAGCGCGAAGGCGGCCTCGGCCAGACGCTGGTCCCACTCCTCGGCCACTTTCTGGGCCGCCGCCTCCAGCGCCCGGTTAAGCTTGCTCTTGCGCCACTCGCTTGCCTTGCGGGCCGAGTCGAGCCCGCTTCCCAGCCATTCCTGCACTCGGCTCAGCGCCTGTCGCGCCCAGTTGCCCGGGTCATCCTGGGCGATCGACTGCTGCGACTGCTCCTCCAGGGTGGCCAGCAAGCGCGTCAGGGCTTCGGCAGGAGTGGTCCCAAGGGCGGCCCGGGCCTGCTCCTCGATAGCGGCCGCCAACGCCTCGGGACGCAGACCGGGGTCGGCCAGCTGGCGAGCAACGGCTGCCTCCACCTCGGTAGCGGCGGTCGGCTCTCCTTCGCCGCTCCAGTCTTCCAGGATGCGCTGGCAGGCCCGCCGCGCCGCCAGCCGCAGCAGCAGGCCGCGCGGAAACCAGATGGCGTAGGTGCCCAGGCTGCGGAATGGCGTCGTCCCATCCGTCGGCTGGAGGGTCCGGCAGCGGTCGAGGCGCAGGCCGAGCGGCGTCGTCAGCTCATGGAACAGGTAGCTGCCCAGATGGGCCACCACGTCACGCAGCGCCTCGGGGGTACGGTGGTCCATCGGCAGCAGGTAGGCGCACTCATACGGCTGCCCCTGGTCCACCAGGCGCGGACCATCCGCCCCGTACTGGCCGGTGAACGGCACCGACGGATCAGAGAAGTGGTTCAGCTCGGTCAGGGTGGCGTAGACGTTGGCCAGTTCGGTCTTCGGCGTGGCCGGGTCTTCCGGAGCGCCGAGGCCGAGGAAGGCGGTCACTGGCGCCTCATGGTGCCGCATCTGCTGCAACAGTCGGCGCAAGGCGTGGCCGAGGTCCACCAGCAGGCCGCTGCTGCCGCCGCCAGCCCCGGCGATGACGTAGATGCGCGGCGTACTGTCGCGCAGGGCCAGCCCGGTCTGGCTGACCGATTGGTAGAGGGCGTCAGGGTGGGTGGCCTGCTGCACCTCGCGGCGGAGCCGGCCGAGCAGGCGGAGGTAGTTGTCGGCGAAGGCCAGCCGGCCCAGGGCCCGCGAGCCTTGCGTCTTGAGCGAGCGGGGCAGGGCATAGAATTTCTCGCGCGGCAGCCACTCGGTCAGTTGGTCAAGCTGGCGGCGGCGGTAGTGGGCGATCGGCTGAAGCGGCAGGTGATAGACCTCGTTGCCCCTGAAGGCCACTTCCGAACTGCCGCGCATCGCTAGCCGGATGGCGTCGGCGTCGGTATCCACATAGAGGAAGCGCAGCAGCGGGATCTTGTTCAGGTCGCCGAAGCGGTCGATGAAACGGCAGCGCAGCTCCGTCAGCGCCCGCCGGCCGAAGCTGCCCAGACCGATGATGACCGTCGGCCTTAGCGCCCCGGTCTGGGGCTGGGCCACGGTGATGCCGAGTTGGGAGACCTCCTCGCGGGCCTCGCCGTCGGCCGGCGTCGGCTCTCCCTGGGCGGCGCCCGCCGGCCAGGGGCTGCCATCTTCCAGCGCCACCTGTTCCAGCTGGATGTTCTCCATGGTGTCGGCCATGGTCTTGGGGCGGTTGCCCGAAGGCTCGGGCAGGATCACTTCCGGCCGAGCGCCCATGCGGGCGGTGTACAAAGCGCGGACGAAGGCGAGGCAGTTGGGGAAGCGCTTGGCGGGGTCCTTGGCCAGGGCGCGGGCAACGACGGGGCGTTCCGCCTCGGGCAGGGCGCGCAGCTCCGGCTCCTCCTGGAGATGTTGTTGGGCGAGCTGACGGGCATTCTTGCCGTTGAACGGCCGCTGGCCGGTGAGCAGCTCCTGGTAAACGATGGCCAGGCTGTACTGGTCGCTGTGGCCGCTGATCTTGCCGCTGAAGGTTTCCGGCGGGGCGTACAGCGGGGTGACGCCGCCCAGTATTCCTGAGCCGCTCTGCCGCTCGCAATGCTTGACCAGGCCAAAGTCGGCCACCTTGCAGCGGTCGCTGATCAGGAACAGGTTGCGCGGCTTGACATCGAGGTGCTGCAAGCCGTGCTTCTCGTTCATGTGGTCCAGCGCCTCGGCGGCGTCGCGGATGTAGCGCAACAGCGCATCGCGCGGGATGCCGATCATGCCGGCCGTCAGCGACTCCTGGAAGAGGTCGTACAGGCTCTTGTCGGCCAGCTCCATGACGATGACCAACTCGCCGCCGACGACCTCGATGCGGTCCAGCGACAGGACGAAGGGGTGACGGACCTCCTTGATGCGCTGGAGGGCCTTCAGTTCCTGCTCGGCCCGGGCCCCTTCCTGGTCGAGGGAGTTGAGGTTGCCGAAAACGAACTTGATGGCCTTGAACAGCCCGCCGGGCGCTTCGCACTTCCAGACTTCACCAAAACCACCGCTGCCCAGCGGCTCAATGAGCCGGTAACCGGGAAGGGGCTCGGCGTCGGGCTCCCGCAAGAAGGTCATGATGGCGTCCCACCCCACAAGCCTGGGGGGACAGAGAACCGACGGGAGAGACGCCGGCGGACAGAGATTCGGCCGGGCCCTCTGTCCTCCGTCCGGCGCTCGCTGTCCTCTGTTCCCGAGAGAGTTTCTAGGGAAGCCTAGGATGTAAAAGAGGCCGGAGCAAGGCAAACGGTACGAAGTAGCCGGCACGGCGGCGAGGCCTGCTACTTTCGGACCGACGTTGAAGCCGGGCGAAAGCCGCGGTCGGCCAGCACCTGGCGGACATCGGGTTGCTCCAGCAAGCGGCGGAAGGCCTGGACGGGCGGCCGGTCGAATCGGCGGCGGGGCACCACAAAGTCGTAATGCTCATCCTGGTAAGGGAGAAAGCCAAGGCCGGCATCCCGGGCAACCGTGGCGATGGCCAGGCCCCAGTCGGCCCGTCCCTGGGCCACCGCGGCCGCCACGGCGTTGTGCGAGCGCGCTTCGGTCAGGTAGCCGGGAGGGCGGGCGCCGCCAAGCAGCCGGTCGATCAGCAGCCGGGTGCCGCTCCCCCGGTTGCGGTTGATCAGCACGCAGCCGGGATCGGCCAGGGCAGCCGCAACGGCCTGCTCAACCGTCTTTCCCTCGAACCGCCGGTCGCCGGGGCGGAACACAATCCCCTGCAATCGGCGGTAGCCCGGCAGCAGCACCAGATCGTCGCTCAGGTAGGGGAGGTTGTAGGTGTTGGTTTCCGGATGGAGCAGATGGATGCCGGCCAGGTCGCATTCGCCGCGCCGCGCCGCCGTTAGTCCGCCGGTGCTGCCGACCGCCAGGAACTTGCTGCGGTAGCCCTGCTCCTGGAGCCGGCCGAGCAGATAATCCAGGCCGACGCAGTGACTGCCGATTACCACCAGGTCGGCCAGTTCCAGCCCCGCACTGAGCAGATGGACCTCAACGGTTTCGCCTGCCTCCAGGTATTCGCGCTGCCGCGGGATGATGATGAAGCCGTCGGCCCGGCTGAAGGTGGTGACGGAGCCGGAGCCTTTGCCCATCGGGTAGGCGATGAGGGGTGAGGGGTGAGGGGTGTTCTCGGACCCCTCACCGCTCACCCCTCCACCACTCACCAACCCGACCAGCAAGTACTCGGTGCGGCCGCGCTCCGAGTTGACGCGCAGCGGCAGCCGGGCCGGGACCACGGTCGAGGGATCAAGGCGCCGACCGGCCAACTGGCGGATCACCGGGGCGACAAACTCGCGGAAGGTGAAGATCGCCGAGGTCGGGAAGCCGGGCAGGATGACGACCGGCTTGGTCCGTACCTCTCCGGTGCGGACGGCCGCCAGGCAGAGCGGCTTGCCCGGTTTGAGGGCGACGCCGTGAGCCAGGATACCGGGCGGGCCGAGGCTGCCCACCACGCGGTACGAAAGGTCGCCTGCCCCCTTGGAAGTGCCGCCCGAGAGCAGCACCACGTCGCAGTCGGCCAGCGCCGCGCGCAGGGTGCGCTCCAGCGCCGCCCGGTCGTCCGGCACGATGCCGTAGGGGACCGGCTCACCGCCCAGCTCGCGGACGGCATCGGCCAGGATGGTAGCATTGCTATCGTAGATTTTGCCCGGCTGCATCGCCGCGCCCGGCGGCAGCAGCTCGTCGCCGGTGGAAACGATGGCCACGCGCGGCCGACGCACCACCGCCACCCGGTCCAGTCCCAGCGCCGCCAGCACCCCGGTCTCGCGCGAGGTGAGCAGTTCGCCCCAGCGGAGCACGGTTTCGCCCCGGCCAATGTCGGTCCCCGCGAAGGTGATGTTGGCCCCCGGGGCGACCGGCCGCTTTACCAGGATGACGGCTGACGGCTGACGGCTGACGGACGGGTCAGCCGGCTGGTCTTTCTCATCCTTCATCCGTCCGCCTTCCTCCATGTCGGTGTACTCGACCATCACCACGGCGTCGGCGCCGCGCGGCACCACGGCCCCGGTGGCAATGGCCGTCGCCGTTCCGGGGAGCACCGTCTCGGCGGGCACCACCCCCGTGGCCAGGACCTCGCGGTTGAGCCGCAGACGGACCGGGCGGTCCTCGGCGGCGCCGAAGGTGTCCTCGGCCCGGACCGCGAAGCCATCGACATTGGAACGGTCGAAACTCGGCACGTCCAGCGGCGCCACCACGTCGCCGGCCAGCACCCGGCCGAGCGCCTCTGGGAGTGGAACCTCCTCGGCCTCCAGCGGGCGGAGGTCGAGGGCGGCCCGGAAGCGCCGCTCCGCCTCGTCGCGATCAATAACGTTGAGGAATTGGTCCTGCTGCATGTCCGTAGTCCGTAGTCCGTAGTCCGTGATCGGGGCTTCTTTGCTACTGACTACTGACCACGGACTACGGGCTAATCGTAGAGCAACACCTGGACGGTATCGCCGGCGGCATAACCTTCGCTGTCGCGCGGCACGATCACGAAGCCATCGGCGCGGGTAGTGGAACTCAGGATGGAGGCCCCACTGGTGGCCAGCGGCTCGACCTGGCCATCCCGGATAAGGACGCGGACATAATCGACCCGACCGACCGCCGACACCAGTTTGCGCGCCAGCGGCAGGTTGCAGCTGCGGTAGGGCAGTTCGGGGGAACGGCCTCCCAGGCGGCGGACCGCCGGGCCGGCGAACAGGTCATAGGCACACAAGCATGACACCGGGTTGCCCGGCAGCAGGAACACCGGCCGGCCGCCGAGGAAGCCCAGGCCGGTCGGGCTGGCCGGTCGCAGGGCCACACCGTGGAAGTTCAGCTCGCCTACCTCGGCCAGCACGCGCGGGGCGTGGTCCTCTTGCCCCACCGACGAGCCGCCCGAAACGAGGATCACTTCGCCATCGGCGGCCAGCAGGGCGGCGCGCACTGCCTCCGGCGTGTCGGGAACCAGCGGGGCGGTGTGGGGAAGGCCGCCGTCGCGCCGCACCAGCCCCTCGAGCATGACCGAGTTGCTGTCCACGATCCGATAGCCTTCCGGCTTCGCGCCGCACGGCAGCAATTCGTCGCCGGTCACCAGGATGGTAACACGGGGCCGACGGACCACCGGCACGGGGGATGCCCCGATGGAGGCCAGCACGCCCACGTCCTGCGGCCGCAGCACCCGTCCCGCCCGGAGCACCACGGCGCCGGGCTCGATATCCTCGCCGCGCCGCCCGACATGGCGCCCCGGCGGCACGGCATCGCTGACGTACAGCCGCCCCGATTCCTCACGCGCCTCCTCGGCCGGGAGCACAGCATCCGCCCCCTCGGGGATCGGGGCGCCCGTCATGATTCGCACCGCCTGACCGGAGCGCACCTGTCCCGGGAATGGCCGGCCGGGCAGGGCCTGGCCGATCACTTCGAATTCAAGCGGGTTGTAGGGGCCGGCGCCGAAGGTCTCGTCCCCTTTCAGGGCATAACCATCCATGGCCGCACGGTCGAAGGGGGGAACCGCTACCTCGGCGATGACGTCGGCCGCCAGGACGCGCCCGGCCGCGTCATGCAGGTCAATGGATTCGGCGGGGAGGGGTTGGAGGCGGGAGGCGAGCAGCTGCTGTAGCTCGGCCACCTCGGCCCGGTCGCGGAAACCCCGCATGCGCACGTCATGCCTGGATCGATCCGCGGTCATGGTGATGCCTGGCGGCGAAGGGTTGCCTCTGGGTCCACGGTTCATCTTACGCAGCTGACGGGCCACTTCAAGCAAGGCGGTTGCCCGGTCCGACTCGGTTGGCGCGGCCGGCCGCCCTCTTCCAGTCTGCGCAAGCGGTATAGCCGGTCATCGGGGCGGTGCCGGGCCGTCACAACCGTGCGAAATCCGTTGATCGGCGGCGTCGGTGGCCATACCGTGGAAAGAGAGTCGCGTCCCAGCGCCGCCGACTCCCCGGAGCAGGGCAAGAACAACCCCTCCTCAACCGGTTGTTCCCTACCCTGAAGATTGGACGAGCCGTCACGGCCGTGGCTCATGCCGGCGCCCCTGTGGTTGAGCGCAGGCGATCGGGCCCGGGCGCCGCGGTCGTTCCGGCTGCCGCTCCCTTGAGGTGAGAGGAGACATCCATGACGCGACGCTTCGTCTGTGCGGGGCTGACTCTGGCGGTCGCCCTGCTGGCGGCGGGTTGCGGTCCACGCTGCCGGCCGGTCTGTCCGCCCGCAACGGTCAGCGCGGCCCCTCCCTGCTGCCCGGCCCCTTGTCCCGCGCCATGCCCGCCGGCCGTCCCCGTGGCCCCGGTGCAGACCTTTAGCGGAGCCCCGCCGGTGAACGGCTTCTGTCCCTGACGGCGCGTTGCGGCCCGGACGCCTCCCGTTGTGGCATGGTTTGGAGATCCCCGTGTTATGGCGTGGTCTCCAGACCACGTCACAGTGGGTGGTCATATGACGGTGTTGGGGCCTGTCCGGGCCGTGCGCCTGGCGTACCAGGACGCTGCCCGCATGTCGGATAGGTCCGGCGGGGGCTGCACTGATCGACTGTTCCGCGCCGGCGGAACAGTTTGCCGGCGCTATCGGACAATTCTTTCGCGCTCGGGCCGATTCCGTTGATCGAGGGCAAAGTCTGCGCATACTCTCCAAAGGAAGGCCGCAACGATGGAGTGCGGCTGCTGGAGGGAGGACGGCGCGGCCGCGCCGCCCGTGCCCCACCCCGGATCAAGAGGAGAGTTTGCCATGGTCTCCCGCCGTCTTGGTTTGCTTCTGGCCCTGACCGCGTTGGTGCTGACGTCCGGTTGCTGCTGCCGCCGTTGGTGCTGCGCCCCGCCGTGCTGTGTCCCTTGCTGTGCCCCCTGCTGCACGCCTTGTTGTGATGGCGTGGCGTTCTACCCGCCCGTCAATGTGGGACCGCCGCCGCTGGCAGCGCCATAAGCCCCACGGCGGTTGACGGTCGCCCGACAAGCGGACGGGCCGGCAAAGGCGGGATGCCTTGATCGCTTGATCCGTATTTCTCATGGAGGTGTTTGGAATGCCCGCTCGCAATGCGCTGCTCGGATGGGCCGGGGTGATTGTTCTGTTGCTGACGGGGGGCCCCGCGGCTGCGGCCCGGGTGCGCTTTCACTACGCCCCGGCCGATCACGGTGGCACTGTGCTTTTGCAACCTGGCGGTCCCTCTGGGACGCCAGCCGAGCGCCTCACCTGGCTGGGCGGCTGGGAGCCGTTCAACTGCCCGCCGCCTCGGCCGACCTGCCTGGTGACCTTTCGCCACCCCTACACCGGCCAGCTGGTGGTGGTGCCCTTGGCCCTGCCGCTTGACACCACGCCGCGGATGGAATACCGCACCAACCGGGTGATTTACAACTACGGCAGCGACACGGTCGAGGTGCATTTCCTGCCCGACGGCCGGCTGGACGTGATCTATAACAGCGGCCTGTTCCGGGCGATCTGAGATCTGCGTAGTCGAATTCGCCAGCATTCGGGTGGCGCTCTTCCGAATGCTGGCGAATGCGGTTACTTGCCTTCACGACGGCGGCGGGATGAGGTGAGCCTTCCCCATCGTTCATCCGCGCAGCTTGACGAAGCGCTCGAAGTACTCGGCCACCTTGCCCGTCTTGGCGTCGCCGGGGTGGAGCAGCACGCCGTAGCGCAGCTTCAGCCGGCCGCCCTTCTCCAACTTCACCAGGTCGGTCTTGCCCTTCATGGCCGGGAAACCGGACCCCGATCGGCCGAACGGATTGGCCGCCATCAGGCCGTAGCCGCGGGCGTGCCAGCAGCTCGGCACCGGATTGGCCGGGTCGGCCAAAATCGCCAGGCCGACCGTCTTGCCCTCCAGCGGCCCCGAATAATCGCACCACGCCGACACCTGGCCCCAGCACTGCTTCTCGCCGATCTTCCCCTCGGCGTTCTCGATCTGGCCCGGCCCCTTGACCCGCTTCTTGTCTATCACCATCTCCTCGCGGATGGCATCATTGATGCGGATGCCGAACGAGCCTTCCTTGGTGTCGCCGAAGGTGATCGGGCAGACGCTGGCATGCAGCTCGATGTCGAAGACGAACAGCTTGGCATCGCCGAGGTCGTAAAGGTGAATGGTGCGCTGCTCGTCGAGGATCTTCTGACCGTCGGCGGTGCGCCATTCGTTGGACGTGGTCACCCGACCGTGGTTCTTCGCCATCGTCGGTGTCTCAACGCGCGTGCAGACGATCCGGCCGGCGCCCTTGTTCTCCGACCAGAAATCGACCCCTTCCACTCCCTTGATTTTCTCCTTGATCGGGATGCCCTCGGGGATGACGTCGCCGTGGCAGAACCAGAGCGACTTCTGGTGGACGTGGTCGGTCGATTCGCCCGGCTGGCCCTGCATCATCGGCCAGGCGCGGGTCAGGGGGACGCCGCCCGGTCCGTGGACCGGCCACATGTACGGCTTGGCCACGTTGGGCCCTTTGTTGTACCGGCCGATCAGCTCCTTGCCGGCGAGGAAGTCGATGTGGTCGTCGCTGACGGTGATGGTCACGTTCTGCGGCTCGGCGGCCGGCACAGGGAGCAGCCAGACGGCTGCGACCAGCACGGCCAGCGGGATTGCCAGGTACGGTTTCATCGGTCGGTGCCCTCCAAAAGAGCGATTCAATACCAGGCGAGCGGCCGGCGTCAGCCGGCCGGTGTCGGGCGAGCGGCCAGCGTCAGCCGGCCGGTGTCCCCGGCGTGCATTTTGGGATGGAATCGTCACTCGGGCAAGGGTTGACCGCGGGTTTCCGGCCCCAGCAACGACACCACCGCCCCGGCCAGGAACAGGGTGCCCAGCAGGAGCATGGCTTGGGGCAGGCTCAACCCCGCGCCGCTTTGCAGCCAGCCGAACCCGAGCAGGACCGGGCCGGCGAGGACGCGGGCACTGTTGAAGCAGAACCCCGCCCCTGTGCCGCGCAGCCGGGTCGGGAACAGTTCCGGGAAATAGACCGCATAGCCGGCGTGCATTCCCAGGGTGAAGAAGCCGAAGAAGGGGAGCACCACGATCAGCGGCCCGATCGACCCGGCCAGGAGGAACGCCACCCCGACCATGGCGAAGCCGGCCAGGTGGAAGAGGAGGAACGCTGGCCGCCGGCCCAGCCGCTGGCTGATCGGTGCGAACGACAGCAGGCCGAGGCCGCCGCCCGTGGTCACCAGGAACATGCCGAGCATCTCGTAGTTCTTCTGCTGGCGATTCAGCTCCTCCGTGTTCGGGGCGGTAGCCGGCAGTTGTTTCTGCTGTTCCGCCACCGCCTGCCGGAGGAGGTCCTTGCCGCGGAAATGGGTGCCCCAGAAAGTCGCCAGGCCGATGACCGCCAGCCCCGTGCCGACCAGCGTGTACTTGCAAAGCGTCGGGGTAGCAAACAGGTCGGTGAAGCGGCCGAGCCGGCGGGCGGGGTCGTGGGTCGCCAATTCGCGGGCCGCTTGCCAACTTTCCGGCTCACGCATGCTGACCCGCACCCAGAAGACGAGCAGGGCCGGCAGCACACCGAGCAGGAAGCCGTAGCGCCAGCCGGTCTCCTTGTCGGCGGCGACCACGAAGATCCCGGCGGCGACGGCCAGGTACGTGCCGAGCACGGACGAGGCGTGGAAGATGCCAGACGCCGCCGGCCGGGCGCGCGGCGGGAAAACCTCGGCCACGGCGGCCGCCGCCACCGCCCATTCGCCGCCGACCCCCATGCCGACCAGGAAGCGCAGGGCCGCCAGGTGCCACCAGTTCTGCGCCAGGGCGGTCAGGCCGGTGAAGGCGGAGTACATCAGGATGGTGATGGCCATGGTCCGCCGCCGGCCCCAGCGGTCGGCCATCATGCCGAAGACGATGCCGCCCAGCGCCCCGCCGGCCAAAAACGATGCCAGACCGACGTTGACGAAGAATTCCCGGTGGTGCTCCAGCCCACTGCCGCGCAGCAGGACCGGCAGCGCCTCGTTCATGCACGCGCCGAAGATCTGCCCCTCGAAGACGTCGAACACCCACCCCGCCGAGGCGATGGCCAGCACCATCCACTGGTAGCGGCTCACCTCCTTCCACCATGGCTCGGCGGCCAGCGGCGAAGGAGCCGGCGTTGTCACGGCTTTCTCTTCGTTCATGTCTTCCCCAAGAGCAGGTTCCTGACCCGGCAATCGCAGCCGCGCCGGCGCGGCTGGGGCGAAGGAGGGCCGCTATTTCCTGACAAGCCCACGGACCGCGATCCGTGGGTCGGGGCACCGATGGTCCACTCCCCGCGGTATGATGGTCACTGTACAATAAGCCCAGTTCTCGGGCCACCGGCAATGGATTCCGGTTCGGCCTACCTGTCTTCTCATCTGCGCGAGGGCAGAAGGAAAATGCTGACGCGACGCTATCTGTTCCCCCACGTCATCGAGATGAACTACCAGGCCCGCCGCCGCCTGGGAGTCAATGTCTACCTGATCGACGGCGGCAAAGAGTTCGTGCTGATCGACATCGGCTACCTGGAGACCGTCGAGGAGATCATCGAGCTGATCCGGCAGATGGACTTCAATCTGTCCACCTGCAAGATGATCATCGCCACCCACGCCGACGCCGACCACGTCCAGGGCCTGGCCCGGGCCAAGGAAATCCTCAAGACCAAGGTGGCCGCCCACCCGGAAAGCGTCGGCCCCCTGGAGAGCGGCGACGCGGTCCTGACCTACGCCTCGATCAAAGCCCAGGAGTTCGAGATCCCCATGCCGCCCTGCAAGGTCGATATCAAACTCAAGGAAGGGGACGTGATCACGGTCGGCGACGTGCAACTGCAAGTCTGGCACACACCCGGCCATACCAAGGGACAGCTCGCCTTCAAGATGGGCAACCTGCTCTTCAGCGGCGACAACATCTACAAGGATAGCTGCGTCGGCGTCATCGACGCCCACCACGGCTCGAACATCCCCGATTTCATCAACTCGCTGAAGCGCATCCTGCGCGACGACTCCGAATTCCTGCTCCCCAGCCACGGGCCGCCGTTCCGCCGCGACAACCGCATCATCCAAAAGGCGATCGATCGGCTGACGCAGTATCAGTACATGGCCGACTTCGGCACCTGCGCCATCGGCTGGCCGCTGCTGGATGAGTGGGAGAAAGAGGTCAACGAGGGCTGCCTGCCCGACTTCTGCGGCAAGTCCTGAGCACCGTTTAGCCGTGCGCTCACCTCTTCTCTCCTTCCAGGGGGAAAGGGGTAGGGATGAGGGGGCGAGTGACTAACCTTTATGCCGCTGCCGCATCTGCCGGATCGAGCCGGGATAGGCCAACAGCCGAAAGCCGTTCCGCCAGTGCCAGAGCATGCTTGACTCGTTGCCGATCATGAACGTGCTCGCCAGCTCCTCGTACCCCAGGGCAAGCAGCTGCCGTCCCGCCGCGGCCAAAAGCGATGTCCCAATGCCGCGGCCGGCGCAGACCGGCGACACGAAGATCCAGGTCAGGTGCGGCCGGCCCAAACGCCGCTCGATGCAGTCCGGCGGCGGCGGCGTGCTCCAGTAGTAGCTGTCCCAGTCGCACGGGTCGCCGGCGGGCAGCAGGGTCACGAAAATCGCCCCGAGCGGCCGGCCACTCTCCGGCTCAAGGGCGACAAAACTCGCCCGTTCGATCCACGGGCCGTCACCGCCGGTCCGCACCCGCTCCAGTGCCTGCCGGGCCGCTTCCTGCCGCTTGTCATGTTCCAGACTGCCGAACGGCTGGATGCGCTGGAACGCCGCCGCGAACAGCGACACCAAAGCGGTGAAATCCTCGACCCGCGCTTGCCGCAGCGCCGTCGGCTCCAGCGCGTCGGCTGGCGCATCCTTCAGGAACGAACGCAGGTCGAGCAGGGCGTGGTAGTGTCTCGGCCGGGGCGTGAGGTAGGCCTGGCCATTGATGTACTCATACTTGTAGGCGGCGTTGCGCGGCAGCTGGTGGAACTGCTCCCGGCTCAGCGCCAGTTTGATGACCGGCATCCATTCGTCGCTCATCGTCAATAGTCCGTGGTCCGTAGTCCGTAGCCCGCAGCCATCAGCCGCGGGCCGGGAGCCGGCACGCCGAAGAGGAGAAACTGCCTGCTGCTCACTGTACAATGCCTCTGGCTCTCTTGCTACGGACTACTGACCACGGACCACGGACTGTTTATGAAAGTCGGCATCGCCGGTTATGCGGGCTCGGGCAAGAGCACGGTCTTCCAGTGGCTGACGGGGGCGAAGCCCGACCCGGCCCGGAGCCAGCTGGGCCAGCCGGGCACGGCCAAGGTTCCCGACGAGCGGCTCGACTGGTTGTCGGACCGATTCCGGCCGAAGAAGACGACTCCTGCCGAGCTTCTTTTCGTTGACACGCCGGGCCTGCTGCCCACCGAGCGGCGCGACAACCCGCGTCGGCTGGCGATCCTGCGCGATGCCAGCGGCCTGCTGGTCATCGTCAACGGCTTCAATGGCGGCGACCCGGCCGGCGAGCTGCGCCGCTTCCGCGAGGAGCTGCTGTTCGCCGATTTGGAAGTTGTCACCAACCGCATTGGCCGGCTCGAAGACCAGCTGAAGAAACCCCGCCCCGCCAAGCAAAAGGAGGCCGACCAGGCCGAGCTTGCCCTGCTTCAGCGGATCGCGGCCGCCCTCGAACAGGGACAATCGGCCGCCGCTATGGGACTCAGCCCGGAGGAAGAGAAGACCGTCCGCAGTTTTCAGCTGTTGACGCTCAAGCCGGAGTTGGTGCTAGTCAACATCAGCGACGACCGCATCGGCCAGCCGCCGCCGGCCGACCTGCTGGAGCTGGCCCCCGGCGCCCTGCAAGTGCCGGCCAAGCTGGAGTTGGAGCTGCAAGACCTGTCCGAGGAGGACCGCCAGGTCTTCATGCACGACCTGGGATTGAAGGAGTTGTCGCGCGGCCAGGTCTTGCAGACGATCTTTTATGCGATGGGACAGATCGTCTTTTTCACCATCAGCGAGGAGGAGTGCCGGGCCTGGCCGGTGCCGAAGGGGAGCACGGCCGTGGAGGGAGCGGGCCAGATTCATACCGACTTTGCCCGCGGGTTTGTGCGGGCCGAGGTGGTCAGCTGGGACGACTTTCACCGCGTCGGCTCCTGGAAGGAAGCCAAGACGCACGGCGTCTACCGGCTGGAGGGAAAAACCTACGTCGTACAGGACGGCGATATCATGCACATCCTGGC
>DATLYH010000078.1:0-4969 GCA_035575035.1 Gemmataceae bacterium | reverse complement strand
GGTCTCGGCATTCACAACTTCCACAACACCCACAATGTCCTACCCCCCTCGAAGATGGATGACACCTGGGGCACCTGGGCGACGCTCATCCTGCCCTACCTGGAAGGGGACAATGCCTTCCGCCTCTGGGAGCCTGAGAAGCGCTACTACATCCAGCGGCCGGAAGCGCGCATGCATAATGTGAAGGTCTACTTCTGCCCGTCCCGGCGAGGGGTGTCCGTCGGCTTTAGCTCGGGCGACCAGCGAACGGGGGGCTCTGGGATACAGTTCCCCGATACGCCCGGCGGCCTCTCCGATTTCGCCGCCTGCGTCGGCACCCACTGGGACCAGCGGGACGGCGCCATTACCGATGCCCAGCAACGAGTGATCGTCCACCCGGTTACGGGGGCCACGTTGACCAACCTGAGTCCGCCGCCTGATGCGCTGCTGAAGGTGTGGCGGAGCCGGACTCGCTTCCTCAACATCGTCGATGGCACCAGCAACACTCTCATGATCGGCGAGAAGCACATCCGCTCGACGATCGCGCCGGGTACGAGGGAAGACCGGAGCGTCTACAACGGTGACCACGAGAGAGGTCCCGTCGGCCGCGAGGCCGGCCGTGGCCGTAATAGTGCAGGCGTGCTCCTGGACCGTCCCCTGGTCGCCCATCCCGGTAGGGACATGGGCCGCGATGCGATTAACGAGGACTTGAACGACAAGCTCTTCGGCGGCCCTCACCCCGGCGTCTGCCAGTTCGTCTTTTGCGACGGCAGCGTCCGCGCCATCCGGGTCTCGATCGACCTGGACACCCTGGCCCGTCTCGCGGGGCGAGCCGACGGCCTGCCGGTGACCGGGGACTTCTGACCTGCCGGCCGTGTCCCCTCCCGTAGGAATCCAGTCCGGGCACAAAAAAACCTCAGCAGCGCTTCCAGTCGGCTAGGACGGGGAACGCTGCCGAGGTCCGTGTCTGGGCCTGATCCATCCCAGGCCGGGCTTCACGCGCTGCGGGCAACCTTGGCCCGGGTCGGGATGTTCAGGTTGCTCTGGTGCAGCCAGCGGCCGAGGTCAGGAGCCCCATGCCAGCGCTGCAACGAGATGGAACGGACGTGCTCGCGCTCCTCGTCGTCGAGCACCTCGAAGAACGCTTGCTGAAAGTTCTGGCGGACTTGCGGGGAAGAATGGCCAAGGTAGATCAGGCGGTCGCCACGGTCATCGAAGATCGCCATGGCCCGCCATCCTTGGGGTTTGGCCTCGGTGTGATGGAACATGGTCTGACCCTCCTTGGTCGGGGTATAGAGGATGCCCACACAGCTAAGGTGGCGAAGGGGGCCGGGGAAGTCAAGGTCAATTCGGCCCCGGTCAGCGGCTGCGGTAGACGATCCGGCCGCGGGTTAGGTCGTAGGGGGAGATCTCCACCTTGACGATGTCCCCGGGGATGATGCGGATGAAATTCTTCCGCATCTTGCCCGCAACGTGGGCGATCACCTCGTGCCCGTTGGCCAGTTCCACCCGGAACTGGGTGTTGGCCAGCGCCTCCTTGACGCGCCCTTCGTACTCGTAGACTTCTTCTTTGGCCACGGCAAACCTCTTTCGTTGATGCGATCAAAGGACCCGGCCCCCTTCCACCCGCCTCTCGCCGTCCTGCCGGGGAGAGGAACCGGGGGAGGGGGGCCCGGGCCGTCGTCTCGTTCAAAACCCGGTACTTTAAGGATACCGGATTGGGCGGCAGTTTAGTAGCGGCCGCGGCCGTAACCGCCGCCGCCATAACCACCGCCGCGGCCACCGCCCCGGCCGCCTCGGTCCTCCCGTGGACGAGCCTCGTTCACGGTCAACGGCCGGCCCTTGTACAGGGCCCCATTGAGGGCCTCGATTGCCTTCTGAGCCTCTTGGTCATTGCTCATCTTGACAAAGCCGAAGCCGCGGGAGCGGCCGGTCTCCCGGTCAGTGATGACCTGGGCCTCGGACACCGTGCCATGTTCCTGGAACAGGGCATACAGATCGTCGGAAGTGGCCTCCCAGACGAGATTGCCCACGTAGATATTCTTCGCCATCGCAGGACCTTTCCGTGCTCGGCCCGCCCTCGGTCGGGGGGCGGACCGCTTCGGCCGCGAAGGGGGAAACCTCTGTTCCACACCCTGGGACTTCGGCCATTCCACCGGGCCGGCCCCGGAAGGGCCTTCGCGGCACCTGGAGTCAAACCCGTAACCTCGGTCCGCTGGCTCGAACCGCCGCGGACCTTCCTGGCGTTGCAAGGACCGCCAGCCCGCCCCCTCGCCGCCGCCTTCCTCTGCGGGAGCAGGCATGCAGCTGAGGAGCCGGTTGCTGGGGCGTTCTCTGGATGTCGCGCTGAAGTTTTACGTCACCGGTTCAGCTGTCCCTCCCTTCTCCGGACCTGCCGCATGCTCGGGGCATCCCGGTCTGCCGAGACCACTTCCGTTGTCTAACCATGCCCCAGGGCCGGTCGCGCCCACCTTCTCGGGATCTTTTGGAAAGGACTGCTGACACGCGGGAGTGCAACGCCGTCAAAAGAGACGCAGAGGAGGACGGGTCTGTCAAACTGGTCCGGGCAATGGCTCTCCTGAAAAACCTGGGCCTGCGCGGTTCCAAGCAGGGAACATCCGGTTGAAGCTAATTTTATACCTCGTGCATGCCCCCGGTCCAAGGGATTTTTCCGGCCGCCGCCGGGGTGCGTCACTAGAAAGTCGATCAGGGCGAAGGAAGGAGGTGTCGGCATGGCCCTTCGACTCAAGGAGTTGCTGGCGCAAGGGAGGCTGGTCCGCGTCTATGGGCTGGGGCAGCTTTGCCACCCCAAGCTGATCGAGATGATCGGCCTTCACGGCGGCCACCACGCCGTCTGGCTCGACCAGGAGCACGCCGGGCTGACCATCGAGCAGATCGAACAGGCGGCCCGGGCGGCGCGGGCCGTGGGCCTCGACTCATTCGTGCGGCTGGCACCGACCGACTATGCCACGGTGATGCGGCCGCTGGAGGCGGGGGCCGGCGGGATCATGGCAGCCCAGGTCCGCAGCGCCGCCCAGGTCGAGGAGGTGCTGCGCTGGGCCAAGTTCCACCCGCGCGGCCTGCGCGGCGTCAACGGCAGCGGCTTCGACGGCCGCTACGGCTCGCTCCCCCTCGCCGAATACCTGCGCCGGGCCAATGCCGAGACCTTCGTCGCCATCCAGATTGAGCATGCCGACGCCCTGGCCGAGGTGGAGGAGATTGCCGCGGTGCCCGATGTCGATGTGCTCTTCATCGGGCCGGCCGACTTGAGCCAGTCAATGGGCATTCCCGGCGAGTGGGACCACCCGCGGCTGTGGGAGGCATTCGAGCGAGTAGCCCGAGCGGCGCAGGCGGGCGGCACCCACTGGGCGATTCTGCCGCCGACGCCGGCCTTCGCCCGCCGCTGTGTCGCGCTCGGCTGCCGGATGCTGTCGCTAGGGCTCGACGTCTGGACCATCCACCAGGGATTTCATGCTTACCGCGCGGAGTTCGCCGAATTCTTCCGCGACTGACCATTCCGCGCCGACGGCTCACAGCCGTTCCAGGAACCGCGTCACCAGCCGTGCCAACCGGGCCGTCTGGGCCGCGGCCGTGGCCAACACTTCCTGATGATCGAGGGGAGCGCCGCCGAGCCCCGCCGCCCGGTTGGTGATGCAGGAGATGGCAGCGCACTCCAGCCCGAGGTCGTATCCCGCCTGCGCCTCCCGCGCCGTGGACATACCGACCGCGTCGGCCCCCCAGGCCCGCAGGGCACGGATCTCGGCCGGTGTCTCGTAACACGGCCCCGTCACTGCCGCGTAAATGCCCCGCGACAGCGCCGCCTCTGGCTCCGCCGCTTCACTCAACAGGTCCAGTAATCGTTGCGCGTAAGGGGACGGCCGGGATGGGCCCAGACCGCCCGGTCCGGGCTCACGCCAGCAGTAGGGCCGGGTCCATTCGATGTGGTCGTGGATCACCATCAGGCTGCCGGGGCCGAGGTCGTCGCGGATGCCGCCGGCGGCGTTGGTTTGCAGCAACACCCGCACGCCCAGCGCGGCCGCCAGCCGGACCGGCAACGTCACGGCTTCCCAGGAATGCCCCTCGTAGAAGTGCAGCCGGCCCTCGAAGACCAATACACGCCGGCCGGCCCACTCCCCCAGCGTCAGGCGGCCGCGGTGCCCTGCCACCGAGGTCGCCGTCAGTCCAGGGATCGCGCCGAAGGGGACGGTCAAAAGCGGGGTCAATCCCGCCGCCACACCGCTCATCCCCGAACCCAGCACCAACGCCACCGCCGGCGGCGTGGCGCGGCAGGCGTCGGTCAAGGAGGTGAAGGAAGCGGCCTGGGACATGAGGGGATGAATGGGTCCTTGATGCCCCTGGCGCTTGCGGCTGAGCGCCAGGCCGCGAGGCGCCGGGTCGCCAAGCCGCAAGCAGCTCGTCGGGTCACGGCACGTTGAACGTCTGCTTCAATGCCGTCAGCGCCTCCTCGCCGCGCGACCGCTCGACAACGACGCTGACGCGCACCTCGCTGGTGTTGATCATACTGATGTTGATGCCGCGCTCGGCCAGGGCGCCGAACATCCGCCGGGCCACCCCAGTGTGGGTGCGCATGCCGACCCCGAGCACAAACAGCCGGGCGATGTTACCGTCGGCTACTACCCGCGTCTGCGGATCGAGGCCGCGGACCACCTGCTCCGTCACCGCCGTTGCCTGGGCCAGGTCGCCGATCGGCACGCTGAACGACAGCTCGGCCCGCCCCGGCCCGGTGGTATTCTGCACGATCATGTCCACGACGATGCCGGCCGCCGCCACCGCCTGGAAGATGCGCGAGCAGACGCCCGGCCGGTCGGGCACATTGAAGATGGTGACCTGCCCCTGGTCGGTGCCCAGGAGGACATCGCTGACCACGATATCCTCCATGCCGGCCAGCTGCTGCGTCACCGCGACCAAATCCCGGCCGGAAGCGGCCTGGATCTCCGCTGTAGAGCGGCGGCGGAACGGCACCGGCCCG
>DATLYH010000077.1:0-20124 GCA_035575035.1 Gemmataceae bacterium | reverse complement strand
GAGACGCAAAAGGCCGGCGGCGAGAATGGCCGCGACTTCGCGGAGCCGTTCGTGGGGCGCAAGAAGATCGGGGTCGATGTCGGGTCGCATGCCAGATCTCCTGGGGAAGAGTCCACAGCGACCGTCGCCGGCGAGGTGGTCGGCTGCTCGTGCGGGATACGGGACCAACGTCCCTCTATCTGTTACCTACTCGGTCGCGCTCGAAATGACGAATCGGGGTGCCGAGAGGAAACGGGTTGGTAACTTTTCGGGGGGTGGTAACCAGAGACTCTGAGAGTTTGGCCGCGAGAGTTTCGGGGATCAAGAGGAACCTTTAAGGTTCCTCTCGGACCCCGATTGGTCTCTCTCGAAACAGAGAGCGCGGGGCCAGCGGCGGGATCGGCGGAAGTCCTTGCGGGAAAGGCGGAAAACGCGAAACGCCGAAGCCCGCGGCTCTCGGCGTTTCGCGGTAACTGGTTTGTACCCGCCGCTCGATGCGGACGGGTGTAGCTCCCCGAGTGTAGCGCTTATCGTAACAACTCTCTCCGCTCTTCAGGAATGGTAAGCGCTGCAAGCCGTTGAACGCAAGTCACTTGCAAAGACAGCCTGGAGTTCGATACCGGAGTGAAACAGTTCTCCAACTCTAACGGATATGGCCGCGCCGAGGTTTCATCCAAGATCTGGCTTACGACTTCACCGCACGTCCGACATAGCCTGGGACCGGAGAGCCGGATGCCATCAAAGTGGCCTGTCCGGTTCGGGAAGGGGCGGTTGGTGTCCCTCGCAAGGGGGCCCGGCCGCCTACATTCTTTAACAACTCTCGGCGTTCCTGGTGGCTTATCCCGCGTCATACGCCGAGTTACCAACCTCGTAGGATTGCCTTTCGATTGTTGAGCGACGGAGAAAGCACTTTGTCCACCTGCTGGTCCCTTTCGGGAACCAGCGGGAAGCGAGCTTCCCACAATTACCGTCCTGACCACCCCCACGGCCTTCCGGACTGCGTAACCCAACCGCAAGGCCCGCACCCCGGATCTGGGAAACATCGAAGACTACTTTCGGAAGGCAACAAGACTATTCGAGTTCAGGCGAGCAACCAACAGGCAAGGTTGAAGTACACCAGCAGCGTCACCAGGTCCGCCAAGGCGAGCGCGATCGGCCCGGCAGCAACTTGCGGGTTGCGCTGGAGAAGGCGGAACAGGTAGGGCATGGCGAGGCCGAGCAGGGCGGCGCAGACCCCACTGCCCACGATGCTTCCCGCCAGGCTTAACGCCGCCATCGGATGGCCCTTCCAGGCGAGAACGACCATCCCCGCGACCAACCCGCAGGCGGCCCTGAGGAGGGAACCGGTCGCTAGCTCAATGTTGAATTTTGGAAGCAGCATAGCCCACGCCGGTCGTTGACCGTGGAGCGTCTGGAGGGCGAGGCTGGCAGATTGCGCACTGACGCTGCTGGCCAGCGCCAGAACGAGCGGGATGAAGGGGACCACGAGGGCCAGGGAGGCCACGTCGTAGTAAAGATCGGAAATGACAGCGGCCAGAAGGCCCCCGGCGAGCGTGGCAAGCAGCCAGGGGAACCTCCTGCGGAAGAGAGCGGGGACCGACCGCTGGTGGGCCTCGGTCGCGTGAACGCCGATGAGCTGAAACAGGTTATCGTGACTCTCCCGCCGGCCCAGGTCCCGCAGCTCGCGGGTGTACAATTCCACGTCCACCAATCCGACGATCCGCCCCTGCTCGTCCACCACCGGGAACGCCAGGAGCTTGTGCAGGATGAAGAACTCGCAGGCGTCGAGGACCGTGGCGTCTCGGGGGATGGCGATCACCGGCCTGATCATGATCTGGGAGAGTCGCCTGTCGCGGGCTCAGTAGCAGTCGGCGGGTCGGGACGACGCCCTGCAACTGGCCGTCGCCATCGGCGACATAGAAATAGATGATCCTCCCCGCCGGCTGCTTTTCCAGGATCAGCTCCAGCGCCTGAGCCACCGTCAGGTCCGGGTGGAGCAGAACGAAGTCCGTGCGCATGTGCTTGTGGACAGGATCGTGCAGTTGTTCCTCGGTAAGCCGTTCCGTCATGTGAACCCTTTCACCCTCAGCGGGCCGAAGACGTTTGCAGTGATCCGGCCACGTCCCTGCGCGTGGTTCGTTCCAGTCAGCATCGGCAGCGACGGCCGTGTCCGGGGGTGTCGCCTGCCTCTGGCGGCGGCACCGGTCCTTCGGCGGGGCCGTCCGGCGCCGGCTGCTTTGCGGCACGTCGCCGCTCGTACAGCTCGTCCGTGATCGTCCCTTCCCATAGGGGTACGCCTACGGCGTATGCCGCCCGGGCGATCATGTGCGCTCCCACGGGCGCGGTCAGGACGAAGAATGCGATGACCAGCACCGCCCGCGTGGTCACAGCCAGGTCCTGGAAGTGAAAGGCCGCCCCCAGCAGCAGGCAGGCCACCCCCAGGGTGGACGCTTTGGTCGCCGCCTGCAGCCTCATGAACAGGTCGGGCAAGCGCAACATCCCCAGACTGGCCAGGAGCATGAAGCTCGCGCCGACAATCAGCAGCGCTGCACTGACTCGCTCACTCATCGCGTCCCCGCCTTTCCAGGTACCGGGCGAAGGCCACCGTGCCGAGAAACCCCACCAGCGCCAGCACCGTGGCGGGGTCCAGCAGGACCGGCTGGTCCATCGCCACGGCGTAAGCCGCGATCATGCCCACCGCCAGTACCCCCATCAGGTCCAGGGCCACCACCCGGTCAGGCAAGGTCGGCCCCCACACCAGACGAACGAACGTGAGAAACAGGGCCAGCCCGACCATCGCCAGGGCCAGCCCGACCGCCACGTCCGTCATCGACAGGTTCTCGAAGCTCATCGCAGCAGCTCCAGCACGCGTCGCTCCAGGCCTTCCTTGACGGAACGCCGGTACGCCTCGACGTCCCCGCCATCGATGTACATTGCGTGGACGTAGAGCACCCGCCTGTCCTCGGACAGGTCCAAGCTCACGCTGCCGGGGGTCAGGGTGATCAGGTTGGCCAGCAGGGTGATCTCGGCGTCGGTGCTGGCGTCCAGGGGAATGGCAACCACGCCCGGGCACACATAGGACGGCGCCGCGAGCGGTGCGCGGAGGCTGTCCGGGAAGGACCGGGCGATTCCCCCGCCCGGGTCCGCCGCCTGGGGCCGTGGCCCGGGGCCAGTTACTCTGACCCTGCCCATGCTCGGCCACGCTCCCGGCACGAGCACGTCGTAGGCCACCCGAAGGTTGGCGAGAAACAACTCCCAGACGTAGCGCAGGGCAAAACGGAGCACCTGGGGCACCTTTGCGAAGTAGGGGGATGGACCGAGAAAACGCTGGGCAAAACGCAGGATCAGGTAGCCCAGGGCGAAGCCGAGCGCCAGGTTGGGCACGGTGAACAGCCCGGTCGCCATCCCCCAGGTCACAGCCAGCAGGATGTTCAACAAGAACATGTTCATGACGGCCCTCCCAGCACGGTTTGAATGTAGTCCTCGCGATGCAGCAGCTGTTCCGCCGCCCGCCAGGTCAACGTGAAGACGGCCTCCGCGCCCAGGCCGATGGTCACGGTCAGCACCGCCAGGGCTCCAATGGGCAGCAGGAGCATCGGCTGTTGCCTCGGGACCAGGTCCTGCGGCGCCGCGTCCGCGGCCGCGGCCTGAAGCGAGGGCTTCCAGAACGCTTCCCCCCAGATCTTGGTCATCGAGAACAGAGTCAGCAGGCCCACCATCAGCGCGGCGGCCACGATCGCGTACTGTCCGATGCCGAGGCCCGCCTGCACCAGGGAGAGCTTGGCGAAGAAGCCCGACAGGGGTGGCATTCCGGCCAGGGACATCGCCGGGATTAAGAACAGGAAGGCCAGGAGCGGTTGGGTCTGATAGAGGCCCCCCTGGCGCTTCAGCTCGAACGTCCCGCACAGGCGCCGAGCCACGCTGCTGATCAGGAACAGGTTCGTCTTCACGATGATGTGGTGGGCGATGTAGAAGATCGAGCCGGCCAGCGCAAGGGTGGCCAGGGCTGGCGAGTCGGTGAGCCCTGCCAGCCCCAGGCCCATTATCATGTAGCCGATCTGGCTGATGATGTGGAAGGACAGAACGCGCCGGAACTCCTGCTGGGCGACGGCGCCGAGCACCCCTGTCACCATCGTCAGCCCGGAGAGGACGAGGATCAGCAGGTGGGTGAAGCCCGCCTCCTGGACGAACAGCAGGGTGAAGACGCGGATCAGGGCGTACACCCCCACCTTGGTGAGCAGGCCGGCGAATAGCGCCGACACCGCCCCAGGTGGCGTGTGGTAGGAGGCCGGCAACCAGAAGAACAGGGGGAAGACCGCAGCCTTGATGCCGAACGCAACCAGGAACAGCATCGCCACAGCCGTCACCGTGGCGGTCTGGTCCATCCTGTCCAGCTTGCGGGCGAGGTCGGCCATGTTCAGCGTGCCGGTCAGGCCGTAGAGGATGCCGACCGCGGCCAGGAACACGGCCGACGACACCAGGTTGAGGGTGACGTACTTGATGCCCCCGTGGATCTGGGGGCGCTCCCCGCCCAGGACCAGTAGCATGAACGAGGCCATCAGCATGACCTCGAACCAGACGTACAGGTTGAACAGATCGCCAGTCAGAAACGAGCCGCACACGCCCAGCAGGAGGACGTGGACCAGCGGGTAGTAGCCGAACGCCTCGCGTCCACGGTCCATGCTCGCCAGAGAGAACAGGACGACGGCCAGGCCGACCACCCCAGCCAGCACCACCATGATGGCGCTGAACAGGTCGGCAACCAGAGTGATGCCGAAGGGCGCGGGCCACGCCCCCGCCTGGGTCGCGCAGATGCCGTTACCCCAGACAAAGGCGAGCAGTACCAAGCCGGCGCCCAGCAGGGCAGCGGCGCCGGCGACGGCCAGGACGCGGTGCAGCCCGGTCCGACGCCAGGCCAGCAGAGAGACGGCCGCCGTTGTCAGCGGGATCAGCAAGGGCAAGACCAGCAGCACGTCGCTCATCGGTCGCTCACCTTCAGGTCGTCCGGGTCGTCGCTGCCAAAGGTCTGGTAACCGCGGTGGAACAACGCCAGGGAGAAGGCCAGCACAGCGAAGCCGATGACGATGGCCGTCAGGATCAACGCCTGGGGCAGGGGGTCGGCGTGGGGGACGACCGGCGCGTCGGCCCTGGGTGCGGCGACAGGCGGGTTCCCCCGGGTGAGCCCGCCCACCGTGAAGATCAGCAGGTTGGCCCCGTGGGAGAGCAACACCAGCCCCAGGATCAGCTTGAACAGGCTGCGCCTGAGCATCATGTAGATGCCGGCGGCATACAGGCAGCCGATGATAATCGCCAGCAGCGTCGCCATGTCACTCCTCCGCCAGCGGCAGGATGATCGACAGCGCGACCCCCACCACCGCCAGGTAGACGCCGACGTCGAAAAGCAGCGGCGTCCCCACGTCAAGGTCGCCGAACGCCGGCACGGATATCCGCCCCCAGAGGCCAGTCATCAGAGGCCGGCCCGCCAGGAGGGCCAGGGAGCCGCTCGCGACAGCCACCAGCAGGCCCGCGCCGATCAGCGCCCGTGGGTCCACGGGCAGTGCCCGCCTGGCCTCCGCCGCACCGAAGGCGAACCGGTACAGCACGAAGGCCGCGGCCGCCACTAGGCCGCCGCTGAACCCCCCGCCTGGTTCGTGGTGGCCGCGGATCAGCAAGAAGAGGGAGAACAGCAGCAGGAGCGGTAGCAGGAAGCGAGTCGCCGTGCGCAGAATGAGCGAAGTCACGGGCCTTCTCCTTCCCCGATCCCGGCAGCCGGAACGGAACGGTTCCGCTCCCCGCTGCCTGCCTCGCCGTCCGATCCCGCTTCGCCGGCCGGCCCCTCTTGCGGAAGGCCGTCAGTGGCCCGCGCAGGCGCCTGATCGGCACGACTTTCCCCGCCGCCGTCCGCCCTGCGGCGAAGCTTGAGCAAGGCGTACACTCCAAGACCGGCCACCGCCAGGACTGTGATCTCGCCGAGCGTGTCCAGGCCGCGGAAGTCCACCAGGATCACGTTGACGACGTTCCGGCCATGGCCCTCCGCGACGCTGTGCTTCGCGAAGTAAGCCGAGATGGGCGGGTAGTTTTCGGGGGTGCCGACCAGCACGAGTGCCGTCATGAGGGCGCCGGCGGCCGCTGCCAGGGCGGCGTCCCGCCACCGGGCTGCCCGGCCGGACACGATCCGGGATTCCGGCAGGTGATAGAACACCAGCACGAACAGGATGACGGTCAGCGTTTCCACCAGGAACTGCGTCATCGCCAAGTCCGGCGCGCCGAACAGGACGAAGATCAGCGCCACGCCGTAGCCGACGACACCCAGCGCTGCGATGGCGGCGAGGCGCGCCTTCGCCAACACCGCCGCCAGGACCGCGAGGAGGATGAGTGCCGCCAGGCCCGCCTCGTAGAAGCGCAAGTCAGACCAACTCACCGCCACAATCAGCGGGCCCCGGCCGACCAGAGCGTAGCCCGCAAGCCCGACCGTCGCGGCCACGGTGATCATGAGGTAGTACCGCAGGTAGCCGCTCTGGAGCAGTCGCGTCTGGCCAAGGGCCAACCCGTTGAGCCCGTTCAACGCCAACTCGTACCAGCCAGTTGGCCCCCACTGCGCAGCCCTCTCCCACCACGACGTCGCCTTTCGCAGCAGGCCGCGCCCTGCATAAACGCCGATGCCGCCAGCGAGCGTGACGGCGCTCAGGGCGAGCGCGGGCGTCAGCCCATGCCACAGCGCCAGTTGGGCGTTCGAAGGCTGTCCGAGGACGGAGGTGCTCGCCGCGGACACCAGTCCGTCCGCCCCCCATCCAGGCCAGAGGCCGAAGGCGACGCTCAGGCCGGCCAGCGCCAGCGGCCCCAACCACAAACTGGGCGGTGCCTCGTGAGCGGGTCGGGGAGTGGGCCGGGCCTTACCCAGGAACGGCCGGAAACCGGCCATGAGGGCGGCTGCCACGAGCGGGACATTTGCGACGACGGCCGCGGTCATGACCCACCCCGCTGCGGGCGCGTGCAGCGTCGCCTCGTAGGACAGCTCCTTGGCGATGAAGCCGAACAGCGGCGGCAGCCCGGCCATCGACAGCGCGACCACCCCGGCCGCCAGGGCCGTTACAGGCATCGCCCGGCCGAGCCCGCCGAGGCGGTCCACCTCGCGCGTGCCCGTCCCGTGATCCAGCGCGCCGGCGACGAGGAAGAGGGCGCCCTTGTACAGGGCGTGACCCAGCAAGTACGCCATCGCCGCGTGGACCGCCAGCTCCCGGCCGAGCCCCAGGAGGAGCGTCAGCGTGCCAAGGGCGCTGACCGTCGAGTAGGCCAGGATGCGCTTGAGGTCCGACTGCACCAGCGCCAGCCACGCGCCGGCCAGCATGGTGATCCCCCCGACGAAGGACACGGCCCCGACCCAGAGGTCCGTGCTGCCCAGCGCCGGGCTCAGCCGCGCCAGCAGGTACACGCCCGCCTTGACCATCGTGGCCGAGTGGAGGTACGCGCTGACCGGGGTCGGCGCTTCCATGGCGGCGGGCAGCCAGAAGTGGAAGGGGAACTGCGCCGATTTGGTGAACGCCCCGGCCAGGATCAGCAGCAGGGCCGGCACATAGAGCGGGTGCGCGCCTATTTGATCGCCCCGACCCAGGAGCGTGGACAGTTCCAGACTGCCGCCCGCCTGCCCGAGGAGCAGCAGGCCGGCCAGCAGCGCCAGGCCACCCCCGCCGGTCACGAGCAGCGCTTGCAGCGCCGCCGCGCGTGCCCCGGCTCGCTCATGCTCGAAGCCAATGAGCAGGTACGAGCTGAGGCTGGTCAGTTCCCAGAAGACGAACAAGGTGAGGAGGTTGTCGGCGAGGACCAGCCCCAGCATCGAGGCCATGAACATCAACAGGAAGGCGTAGAACCGGCCCAGCTGAGGGCGCCCGGCCAGATACCCGCCGGCGTAGACCAGGACCAGTGCACCGACGCCGCTGATGAGCAGCGCGAACAGCAGGCTCAACCCGTCCAGGGTGAAGGACAGGTTCACGCCCAGCGCAGGCACCCAGTCACGGTGCACGTGGAGGGTCTCACCCGACCCAATCACTCCCAGGAAGCTAGCGAAGTAAACGGTTAGGGCCAGGGGCAGCAGGGCGAGCGCCCAGCCGGCGGCGCGGCCGGTGTAGCGATACAGCCCCGGTGCGAGCAGGGCCAGGATGAATCCAGAGAAGACTCCGATCGCCATGCCCATTCGTTGCCCTTCCGGGAGAGGGGGCCGTTGAGCCAGGCCGCTTCCACCCCCGATCAGCATATTCGGATGGGTGCGACGCGGCTTCCTCTGCGGAAGTGGCATCGCCTTCTCTCGTGAACACCTTGAGGCCGACGACTCCCAGGACGATCAGCCCAATGCAGACCACTCGCACCCAGTCCCGTGACTCGTTCAGCCAGACCATGCCGACGACCGCCGTCCCGACCGCCCCGATCCCCGTCCAGACCGCGTAGGCAGTCCCGATCGGGAGGCCCTCGGCAGATCGGGCGAGCAGGTACATGCTGGCCGCCATCGCCAGGACAGTCCCGATAGACGGCCAGAAGCGGGTGAAGCCTTCGGTGTACTTCAGGCCGACGGCCCAGACGATCTCCAGCCCGGCCGCGATCAGCAGCATGATCCAGTAGTGATTCATGGTGGCCCCCTTCCTTTGTGGCACCGGAACGGGGCCACCCAGCGACACGAGGCCCGCTGGCGGCCTCACGTCCCGCAGCTTACGCCGCACGTCCTACTTTTGCAGGTGCGCCTCTAAGAACCAAAGGGCCTTGTCCAGCCCTCGCGACACCTCCGTGAATAGGTCCGCGGTGTCCGCGTCCCCTTGGCCGTTCGCCGTCTCGATGGCCCTCCGAGTGCTCGCGGCCAGGGCGGCGTAGCGCTCGGCCAGCGCCTCCACCATCGGCAGGCTATCCGTCACCCCCGGCGGCAGCTCGGCCAGTCGCGAGTTAGCGGCCGACAGGCGCACCGTGCCCTGCGCGAGCCCACCGAGCGCCGTCGCCCGTTCGGCGATCAGGTCCACGTAACCCTCCAGCTCTTCGGCCAGGCTGTCGAACAACTCGTGGAGCGGGTAGAACTGGGCGCCTTTGACATTCCAGTGGGCCTGCTTCGTCTGGCTGTAGAGGTCGAAGGTGTCTGCCAGCTGCTGGTTCAGCAGCGCGACCACCGGGCCACGCACTTCCTCCGCGAGGTCAATGCGCGTGGCGAATGACTCCTTCGGCTGTGTTCTTGTCTCGATCATCGTAATCATCGTAGTTATCCTCCCGTAGCAACGGTCATTCAATCGAAGATCATCCTGGTGGCTAAAGTCGTAAGAAACATGAGGCCGGTTTGGTGCCCTGATCCATGCTCAGCGGTGCAGGGCACCGGCTCGTTCCGGCTGGTACAGCAGTTCCTCGACCCGGAGCCGGCGCAGGCCGGCCGGGACCGGCCACTCGATGACATCACCGAGCCGGTAGCCGAGGATGGCCGTCCCGATCGGGGCCAGGACGGAGATGCGGTTGTGGGCCATATCGGCATCCGCAGGGTACACCAGCTCGTACTCCTCCGTCTCGTCCGAATCGAGGTCGCGGAGGCGGACGACCGAGTTCATTGTCACGACATCCGGCGGGACCTTGTCGGCCGGCACGACGCAGGCCCGGCCGAGTTCGGCTTCCAGGGCCGCCAGGTAGTCCTCCCGGACGCGAGAGTCCATCCGGGCCCAATCGATCAGCGCTTCGAGGCGCTGCCGGTCCGCCTCGGAAATGATGAGGGTCCGCTTCTTCATGTGTCGTCTCCTTCAGTTGGGAAGCCCGAGTTCACTTGGTTAACACGCTCTACAGGGCCAGTTGATGGAGCAGTCCGCTGGCCAGTGCCAGCGTGAAGAAAAAGCCGCACGTGTCAGTGACCGTCGTGAGGATCGGCCCGGCTGCGACCGCCGGGTCCAGGCCCAACCTGCTCAAGGCCAGCGGGAGGGTGCCGCCCAGGCACACCGCCACCAGCGTGCTCAGGGTCATGGCGGCCCCGACGACCAGGCCGAGGTACGGGTTCCCCACCCAGACCAGGGCCAGGACTCCCAACAGGGCTCCGAGGAGCAACCCGTTAACGACGCCGACCGCGGCCTCCTTCAGCAGCACCCAGCGGAACTCGTGCGGCTGGATGAGTCCCAGGGCCAGCTCCCGGACGCTGACGGCCAGCGCCTGGTTGCCCGAGTTGCCGCCCATGCCGGAGATGACCGGCAGGAACACGGCCAAGGCGATGACAGCCGCGAGCGTCTCCTGGTAGAGGCCGATGACGCCGGCCGCGAGCAGGTTCAGCGCCAGGCTGATGCCCAGCCAGGCCAGGCGGCGGCCCAGGCGCACCCGCCACGACATGGTCCGGAACTCCTCCCCGCCAAGCACGCCGCTGATCAGCAGGAACCGGCGTTCTGCCCGCTCACCTAGCGCCTCCTCGACATCGGCTTGGAGCACGACTCCCAGAAGTCGTCCTTCCTCGTCCGTGACCGGCGCGCCGAAGAAGGGGTGGCGGTCGAAGAACCGGGCCAGTTCGTCGAGTGGGGCCTCCGCCCGTAGCCGGAGCGGTTCGGTAACCATGACGGAGGTCACAGCCGCTTCCGTCGGGGACAGCAAGAGGTCCCGCAGACGAAGTACACCCACTAATCTGCCGGCCAGCGAGGTAATGTAAGCGTACTGGACCTGGTAGCGCGAATACTGCTCGGCGTGCCCGCGCAGATCCGCGATGATGTCCTCCACGCGGGCACTCTCGGGGTAAGCCAGGTACTCGGTGATCATGAGGCCACCGGCCGTCTCCGGCGGGTACTGGGCCAGCCGGCGGACGTCCTCGGCCACCTCAGAGGGCAGGTTCGCCAGGATTGTCCCTGCCCGCTCAGTGTCGAGTTCGCCCAGGAGGTCAGCCCGCTCATCGCTGGGCAAACAACCGAGGATGGCGGCTGCGCGGTCCGGCGGCACGGCCCCGAGCAGCTCAGCTGCCTGGGCTTGCGGCAACTCCACGACCAGGCCGGCAGCCTGCTGGGGCGACAGCACCGTGAGAAGGCGCTCCTGGTCCTCCCGGGCTAACCGGAAGATGGCGCGCGCGGTCTCCCCAGGGGGCAGCGTGCCGAGATACCTGTGCAGGCCGGCCGGGTCGGCCCCCCGAAGGAGGGCCTCTAGGTTCTGCCAGTGTTCCCGATGCTGTGTGGTCATCATTTCCATTCCTCCCCTCGCTTCTTCCTTCCAGCACGGCGGGGCCGATAACGCCGAATTGTTCGGACACGGTGTGGCTCCTTCTGTCTTGGCAAGCCCCCTAAACTCGACCGCACAGCTGCCGGGGGACCAGGCGGCAGATGGCTCGACCGAAAACGCCCACCGGCTCTTTGGCCTCACCTACGCCGGCCTCGAATGAGGCGGGATGTAGCCGAGGGTCCAAGGGGGTGGATCGCTCGCGGGGAAAGATTCCCACGATGCTTGATCAACCACGTCCCAGGACCGCTGATCAACTTCTTCACGCGGCACGGCACGGCTCACTTGCCGGCGGAACTCCTTCCTGACGCGCTCCCGCACGTCGTGCGGGTGGGCAATCGCCTGATTCGGAAAAAAGATCACTGTCCCGTCCCCCTTCTTGGTTGGAGACCAGGTTTCGCGCCTCCATCACCCTGGTTCCGCTGGTATCGGATACATGGTTGTGCAAGGCCAGCGTCCCGTCTCCGGTCCTTTGATCTGTTCCTTGATGACCTGGGCACTCACGCAGCGGTTTCGCCGGGAGCGGTTTCCCCGGGTGACTGACTTATTCATTGGCAAACTCCTTTTACGACCTGCTCCGCGCAGGTGAATGCAGCCGAAGTCCTGGATCGGTCAGGGCTCCGCACTCTCTGGGCCATTCCGCCTGGGTTTTAGAGATGCGATCCGGACGGCGTCGCGACCACGACCTCGGCAGGTCGCAAGAGCCGTTCGTGGATGCGATAGCCTTCTTTGACCACTTCTACGACGGTGTTGGCAGGCTGGTCCGGAACTGCCTTCGTCGCCAGTGCGTGATGCAGATCCGGGTCGAACGGCTGCCCGAGCGCGTTCAGGGGGGTGATCCCGTGCCGCCGCAGCACGTCGAGGAACATCGTCCGCACCAACTCCACACCCTGTGCCAGCGGGCCGGTGTCTCCCGCCCGCGCGGCCGCCGCCGTGGCCCGCTCCAGGTTGTCCAGCACGGGGAGAAGGTCGAGCGCCAAGGGGCCGTGCTGGTAGCGGCGCTCCTCCTCCTGCTCGCGCCGAACCCGCTTCTGGTAGTTTTCGAAGTCGGCCCGCGTGCGCTGGAGCAGTTCCAGGAACTGGTCGCGCTCGCGGGCCCGGGCCCGCAGCTGCTCCAACTTCTCGTGCAGGTCGGCGGAGGTTCCATTGACCGGGCTCACGATATCGGGCGACGGTGCCGCCGAGAGGTCGCGCGAGGCGCTGCCCCGCACCTGGTTGATCGGCTCACGATTCACGTCCCGTTTCATCACCGCCCATCCTCCATTGCATTCCACGGGGTCCATCAGGACGCATCGGCCGAACGGGCAAGCCCCGGCTGGTGTCGTCACCAGACGGCGCCCTGCTCCCCGGAATGACGGGCATAGACGGTCCCACCGCTTCCAGTTCGCCCGTGAGCCGGTGCGCCAGGTGGTCCATCAAAGCCTCCCAGCTCCCGGACTGCCGGTAGAACTGCCGCTGGAACTCGCTGCCCGTCTTGAACCGGTCGATCGGCCGGAACGGGGCCAGGAACGGTTCGTCGCCCGTCTCGCGGGCGATGGGCAGCAGCCGCTCGATGAGCGCGGCCACGTCCTCGGCCAGGGGCCGGCGCTTCCCGCTGGGCGTGCGGATGTACGGGGCCTCCAGGCCGTAGCGCGTTGCCAGCCACTTGTTCTCGACCCCGATCCAGTTGTGCCGCCGGTCGCGCCGCCGCCGCTGGGGCTGCTCGGCGAGCACCCGCAGGGCCCAGATGACCAGGCAGCGCGTCAGGGCCACCAAGCCGAGCGTGGCGGCCAGAGTCGCCGGCGCGTCGCAGATGCGGAACTCGACGGTCCCGAAGTCCGGCCGCGGCCGGATGTCCCAGTACACGTCCTTGAACGACCGCATGACCTTGCAGTCCTGCATGACGCGGCAGTAATTGCGGAACTCCTGCCAGTCGCCGAAGTAAGGCGGCAGCCCGGCGTGCGGCAACAGGTTGTAGAGGGCGGCCCGGCTGGAGGCCAGGCCCGTGTCCGCGGAGTGCCAGTAGGGCGAGTTGGCGGACAGCGCCAGCAGGTGCGGCAGGTACGGCGTCAACAGGGTCATAACGCCCAGCGCCTCGTCCCCGCTGGGCACGCCGACGTGGACGTGCAGGCCGAAGACCACGCGCTGGTAGGCCAGCCAGGCCAGCCGTTCCAGGACGCGTTCGTAGCGCTCGGCCGGGAAGACCACGCTGTTGCTCGTCTGATGGAACGGGTGCGTCCCCGCCAGCGCCAGCCCGTAGCCCAGCGACCGCGCGATCTCGTGCATGCGCCACAGGGAGGGGACAAGCTGCCCGCGCACTTCGGCCACGTCCCGGCAGACGCCGGTCTTAACTTCGATCATGGACTGCATCAGCTCCGCGGTCACGCCCGGGACGGACTCGGCCGCGCACGCCTCCAGGATGCGCACCGAGCCGGGGGCCAGGTCGCGGGTCCGGGGGTCGAGGACCAGCAGCTCCAGCTCGACGCCGAGCGAGGGCCCCGGCGTGGGGCGGAAGGTCAGTTCCGCCCCCGGGTCGGGCCCGACAGAGGCCCGGGATCCAGGCGCCCTGGACCACAGCGGATTCGTCAACATCCTCGTCACGGGATTGCCCTCCCTTCTTGCTCACTGTCCGGGCGGAACACCAGCACCGGCACGGAAGCGCCCCGGACCACCCGGTCCGCGACGCTGCCCTGGAACAGCCGCGCCAGCCCCCCACGCCCCCGCGTCGCCAGGGCGATGAGGTCGGCGTCGTGGGTCTGGGCGTAGTGAAGGATCGCCTCGGCAACCGGCTGCTCGTCGTGAACGATCCGGGGGTGAATCCGGAGTGTTCGCCCACCCAGGCGATCTGTCGTGCGGCGGAGGTACTCCCAGGCCTCCGCCTGCTGTCTGTCGGCGAGCGGTCGCTGCGACCCGGCTGCGGGGTACCCGAGGGAGTAATCCGTCGCCATGGGGATAACCCGCAGGAGCGTGTGGTCGGCGCCCGTGAGGGTGCCCAGCGCCAGCGCCGGCTCCAGGACCTGCTCGGCGAACGCCGACCCGTCCAGCGGGACCAGGACGTGTCGCACGAGCGGGTCGCCGGTCAGGTCGGCCGGCGCGTTGTACCCCCGCACGAACAGCAGGGGAACCGAAAGCCGCCGCAGGAGCATGTCGGCGACGCTGCCGAACCAGAACCGCCCCAGCGGGCCGCGGCCGTGCGTGGCCATCACGACGAGGTCGGTCCCGGCGCCCGCCGCCTCACAGAGGGAGTCAGCGACCTCCCGCCCCTGCAAGAAGACCGGCGTCACCGGCACCGAGGTGACCTTCCTCAGACGGCGGAAGAGGCCGGCGAGGTACGCCTGCTGGCGCCGCCGGAGGAAGGCGTCCAGGCCGCTGTCGGGATAGAGCCGGTCGGGCTGAAAGGTTGACTGCAAGGGGCAGTGGACATGCACCACCCGGACATCAGCGCCCGCCCGGCGCGCGATCCCGAGGGCGAGCGGCAGAGCGTGCTCCCCGAACGGTTCACCGTCCACCGGCACAAGGATCGACCGGTAGCGGGGCGGCGGGGTGAGCGTCAGGCCCACTTCCTCGGGCGTCCGCTGCACCGTCGGGTTCTCGCCGAAGGCCGAGGACGCACGGTCGGTGGCCAGGCCGTTCTGTTCCCAACGGTCCGAGACAGCGGGGGGCGGCCTTCCGCCGTGGTGCCTGGTCCAGTTGCTTCGATGCTCGTGGTTCATGTCCATGCTCCTCTCGTCTCTTGCCTGCTCGGATCGGCGAATGACAGGGGCAAGTCCCCTTACGACACCTCGATCTCGTTTCCTAGGATGGGAAGCGCCGTCACCCTCATGACCGCGTGCTGGGCGAGTTGCTTGGCGTAGTAGGTACGGGCGCGACCCGTAAGGACGACGCCCGCGTCCTTGCGCTTCAGACGGAAGTCACGCAGGCGGCCACTCAGCTCGTGCTGGATCTGGGCCTCGAGGCGATCCAGGTCTTCCTGCGTCACCACTGCGCTCGGCCCATTCTCTGACTGTTGTCTCATCGCTCGAACCCCGCATCCTGATCCTCATATGCAGAGCTTCCGAAGCACATCGATCGCGCTAACGACCCCGATGAGGACGCCGGCGCCGTCCACCACGAAGAGCCGCCGGACCTCCAGCGCCAGCATCTTCTCGACCACCTTCGCGGCCGGCGTCTCCGGGCCGACGCAGAAGACGACCGGGGTCATCACGTCGCGCACCGTAACCCGGTTTGGTGCCTCATCTCTGGCACCATCCTCAGAGAAAACAGGCCGCTCCAGCCGCTCGTAATACTCCGGCGAACCCACGAGATAGACGGCACGCTGGCCCTGGCGCTGGAGGATGTCGGTGCGGCTGACCACGCCGATGGGGCGCCCCGCCTCGTCGATGACGGGCGCCGCGCTGATCCCGCGGGCGGCCAGAAAGGCCGCAGCCTCGGGGACGGTCGCGCCGTGGTGGATCGACACCGGGTTCGGCGTCATAAGGTCCGCCGCCGTTCGGGCACTGAGGACCATCGGCGGTGTGGGTCTGGCGTGCTTGAGCGTTTTCATGGCGTTCCTCCTTCCTCGGTGGTCCGTTCGGCGGGGTTGGCGAAACACGGCAGGAACGGGCCGGTGCCGGCTTCGCCGCCCGGCGGGCTACTCCCGGCCCGCTCTGGAAGCAACTTGCACGGAAATCGACATTGTGGGTCTGCACCGTCGCTGAGTGAGTCACCGTGACGGAAGCCGCTTCAAGACATGTGGGCGGGACGGCGTGCTGCCCGCCTTTTCGCGATTGTCTTGGTCGCTTCTCCTTAAAGCACTTGCCGTGCCATCAACGGCGACACGCGCGGGGACTGTCGCAGACCCCGCAAAAATCGCGGTGTTTACGGGAATAGCCGAGATCAGACCGGCTGCGGGACGCAGGGAAAGGGCCTGGGCCAGGGCGAGGGCAACAGGAAGCGCCCAAGAATCGACCACCCCCTGAACGATAACTGCCCAGGTCAGGGACCCCTGCGAGCACGAACAGCCGTGCCGGTGGACGACACGCATGCAGAACCGCGTGGTGAGGGTCTCGTCGATTGGGGAAGTGCATCGGAGAAGTAACAAAGACGAACGGCAGTTCACTGCGACAGCGAAGGGGACGGGTAGGCCGGCTGAACCTCGATCGCGCGGGCGACCAGGGAGTCGGCAAGTTCCGTGTAGGCAACGCGCAGGCGGTCCCTGGGCTGGACCATCCGGAGCTTCACCCGCTCGCCCCGGAGGACGACCTCACAGTCGGGGGGAACGTAGATGGTTACGGGAACGCCCTCGACGAGCGCGGCCAGCTCCCGGTTGACGGGATCGACCCAGTGAACGACCGCCTCGGCTTCCAAGACTGGCTTGCCGTTGTTCCTCTTCTGCATCATCTCCGTCCCGCGAAAGAAATCAGCTCATCCCTCCTCATAGCAATGCCCGTGCCGCACTCGCACTGGGGCCGCGCACGGGTGCCCTGGCACGGGCCCTCGGCGGCCCGCCGCGGTCCGGCGACCTGATCGGCCCTGAGCCACCTTTCCGGTTGAAGGGCGCTGAGGCGACACGCGCTCGCCCGGCTACAATGATGCTGTGGAGGCCCTCGAAACGGAAGGCCTGGAGCTTATCAAATGGAAAAGGTATCCCGGTCATGCTCGCCACCCCCACCGTAAGCGAAGAAGGGCAGGGATTCCCGGCCCAAATGCCGCAGCTAGCCGCCGTTGCCGAGTTGGGCCGTCGCGCCTTGATCGGCACCGAGGTGCTTCAACTCATGGGCGAGGCCGTCGAGCTGGTGCGGTTGAACCTGGGAGTGGAGTACGCCAACGTTCTGGAGCTTCTACCGGACGGGAGGCTCTTATTTCAGGCCGGGGCGGGGTGGAAGGAGAGGCTAGCGGGCGAGGCCGCTACGGAAGCGGCCAGCGCCATTCCAGCCGCCCAGGTGCTGCTCAGCCAGACGCCGCTGATCGTGGAGGATCTTCGCACGGACGACCGGTTCCTGGACGCTTCCCTGCTCCGCGAGCATGGCGTGGTCAGCAGCCTGAACGTTCCGCTTTACGGCCGCGACCGGCCGCTCGGCGTGCTGGGGGCTCACTCCACCCGGCGACGCCCGTTTTCGCCCGAGGATGTGGCGTTCCTCCAGGCCGTCGCCAACGTGCTCTCCGCAGCCATCGAGCGGAACTGGTACGAGCAACGGCAGCGCGAGCGCTACTTGCAGCGGGCCGAGCAGATGATGGCCCTGGGCCAGGTAGCTGCGGGCGTCGCCCACGAGCTGCGCAACCCGCTCACCGCGGTCAAGGGGCTGATCCAGGTCAACCTCCGGCGGGCCGCGGTCAGCGGCCTGCCAGCCGGGGACCTGGCCGTGATCGAGCACGAGATTCGCCGCATGGAGCGGACGCTCCAGACCTTCCTCGACTTCGCCCGACCGCCCCAGCCGGACCGCCGGCGGCTGGACCTGTCTGAGGTCGTGGAGCGGGTTTTCGCCGTCGTCAAGGGCCGGGCCAAGAAGCAGCGCGTGGACCTCCGGTTGCTCCAGCCCGAGATGCCGGTCCAGGTCGAGGCGGACCAGGACCAGCTCCAGCAGCTCCTGCTCAACCTGGTGCTGAACGCTCTCGATGCCATGCCCGGCGGCGGCACGGTGGAGATCGACCTCCGCCCGCCCCATGACGGCAGTGTCGAACTTTATGTCCGAGATACCGGCCCGGGGATTGCTCCGCACATCTTGCCGAAGGTGTTCGAGACCTTCGTGAGCAGCAAGGAAACCGGGCTGGGACTGGGCTTGCCGGTGTCGAAGCGTATTGCCGAGGAGCACGGCGGCAGCCTCTCCGCGTACAACCTGCCCGGCGGTGGTGCTTGCTTCTTGCTCCGGCTGCCGGCGCTGGCGTCGGAGTGATTCGCGGAGTTGTTATGCCTGTTTTGCTTGTAGTTGATGACGAGCCTTCGATCCTGTACTTCTTCCGCCAGGCGTTCGCCGAGCCGGAGGTGACCCTGCTCACGGCCTCGTCGGCCGCCGAGGGAGTCGCGGCCGTTACGCGTGACCGCCCCGATGTGGTCATCCTGGACATCAACTTGCCGGACGCCTCCGGGCTGGAGACGTTCCGCCGCATCCACCGGATCGACCCGAAGATCCCAGTCATCTTCATTACCGGCCACGGCACGATGGCCACCGCCATCGAGGCGATGCGGCTCGGCGCCTACGAGTACCTGCTCAAGCCGCTGGAGCTGGACCAGCTGACCGACCTGGTCGAGCGGGCCTTCGAGATCAGCCGGCTGATGCGCGTCCCCGCCGTGATCCCCGAAGGCGCCGAAGCCCAGGAAGACTCCGACGCGGTGCTCGGCCGCTGCCCGGCGATGCAGGAGGTCTACAAGGCCATTGGCCGGGTCGCCCCCCAGGACGTGACCGTGCTCATCCTCGGGGAGAGCGGCACGGGCAAGGAACTGGTGGCCCGGGCCATCTACCACTACAGCAACCGCGCCAAGGGGCCGTTCCTGGCGATCAACTGTGCCGCCATCCCCGAAACGCTGCTGGAGAGCGAGCTGTTCGGCCATGAGAAGGGCGCCTTCACCGGCGCCGACCGGAGAAGGATCGGCAAGTTCGAGCAGGCCAGCGGTGGCACCCTCTTCCTCGATGAAATTGGCGACATGACGCCGCTGACGCAGACGAAGATCCTGCGCGTCCTCCAGGGGCAGGAGTTCGAGCGGGTCGGCGGCAGCGAGCCGATCAAGACCGACGTTCGGGTCATCGCCGCCACGAACCGCGACCTGGAGAAGATGGTCGCCGAGGGCACCTTCCGGGGCGACCTGTACTACCGGCTCAATGTTTACGCGATCAAGCTGCCGCCCCTCCGCGAGCGCGGTGACGACCTGCCGCTGCTCGCGGAACACTTCGTCCGGCGGTTCAGCCGGGAGTTGAAGAAGGACGTGCGGGGCATCGCGCCGGAGGCGATGGAACTGCTCCGTGGCTACCCGTGGCCGGGGAACGTCCGCGAGTTGCAGAGCGTCATCAAGCAAGCGCTGCTCCAGACTACGGGGCCGGTCGTGCTCCCGGAATTCCTCCCGGCCGCCATTCGCGGCCAGGAGAAAGGCACGGGTGGGCCCGACCGACCGGGATTCGACTACGGGGGCCTGACAGAGTTCATCCAGGACCAGCTGCGGGCGGGATCGACCACCCTCTACTCCGATTACCAGGCCCTGACCGACAAGCACCTCCTCATAGAGGTACTCCGCCACACCGGCGGGAACCTCTCCAAGGCGGCGAGGATTCTGGGGATTACGCGCGCCACCCTTCGGACCAAGCTAAACGCCCTCGGTATTCCGGTCGAACGCTCCGCCTCGTCCGAGGATGGTTAGTGTCGTGGAGCTCGGGCCGGGTAGAAAACTATTGGATCGCTGCATCATGGCGAGTCTCGATAGTGTGAGCAGCCTTGAGCACCTTGATCTCTTGGGCGAGTTCAGCAACGCCGAGCAACGGTCCGGCGCCCCGCTCCGTAGCGACGCCAACGCCAGAAACGTTATTATCATCACAGCCACAACGTCCAGTGTTCTTGTGGGGCCGCGAGGATCGTGTCCGCGTCAGTCGGCACGATGTCGCCCTCGTAGTTGATCGTGCCAAGGGCGTAGCCGGCACGTTCGATCTGGTGCAGGAGCCCGACGGCCTGCGGCGGGTCGCGCTTTCGGCTCGCAGGCCACGACACGGCCTTCGGGACCGCAGGCGGCGGCCATGAGCAGCGTGTAGTAGCCGTAGTTCGCGCCGACATCGACGCACCACATGCCCGGCCGAAGATGACGGCAATGGCCTGGCCCTCGGCATGAAGCTGCCGCATCAGGGTTTCCTTCGCCAGCAGGCTCCTGGCGGCGCCTTGCTGCTGCGGGCCGACTACACGTATGATGTCTGGGGACGACGGATCGAGAAAACCGTGGACCCCGACGGGGCCGGCCCCCAGCCCGCCCAGGTAACCCGCTTCGCCTACGACGGGGCGAATGCCTGGGCT
>DATLYH010000076.1:0-3422 GCA_035575035.1 Gemmataceae bacterium | reverse complement strand
CGGTTGGTCTTGGAGACGTATTCCAACACCCAGAAAGGGGGGGCCGGCTCCAGCGGCACGTTGTAGCTGGTGCCGGCTCGGATGCGTTCGGTCGTCAGGACCACCATGTTGTCTGGGACAACCTGGCCGAGCTTGCGTTTTCCTCGCACCGGGTACTGCACCAGGAGTTCGTTGAAGACGTGGACTTCGGGGCGGCGAGCTGCCACCAGGTCGAGGCTTTCCAGGGTGATTTTGCGTTGGGTGGCTTGGGCGGTGGCTTCCATGAAGTGCTCCAGGGGTAAGCGGCGTAGGTATTCCTGCGCTGCTTCCTCGTAGGCGAGGTCTTGCAGTGCCCGCGGCAGATCGGGGGAGATCCGCATGCTCATTCTCCTGAGGAAAGGGGGACCGAGCAGGAATCTACCAGAAAGCCGCCTGGCTGGGAAAGGGCAGCCTGTTGGGCCGGGCATACTTGGAAGTGGTGCGGGGCTTCGGGGCCGGTAGGCGCCACGGCGGCTCACGGCGGTTCGCGATGTCCCGGCAGCGCTCCTGGGTCCTTTCGAATATCGTATTTCTTTATCTTGGCCGCCAGGGTGTCGCGGTGGATGCCGAGCAGGTCGGCGGCCTGAGTGAGGTTGCCGCCGGTCTGGCGCAGGGCCCGGCGGATGGCCCAGGCCTCCAGCTCCTCCAGCTTCAGGCTCGGCAGGTCGCCGGCCAGGTCCCTCTCGTCGTGCGGCAGCCACAGGTCGGTGGCCTCGATCACCTCGCCATCGCCCATCGCCACCGCGTTCTCCAACACGGCACGGAGCTGGCGGACGTTTCCGGGCCAGGAATACTCCTGTAGCCGCCGCAGCGCCGCTGCCGTCAGCCGGGCCGGCCGTCGATACTCTTGGCAGAAGCGCGGTAGGAAGTGATCGACCAGCGCCGGGATGTCCTCGGGATGCTCACGCAAAGGGGGCACGCGGATCGGGATGCCCAGGCGGAAGAAGAGATCCTGGCGGAAGCGGCCCTGGCGCACCAGGCTTTCCAGGTCCCGGTGGGTGGCCGCGATGATCCGCACATCCACCTCGACCTCGGCTTCGGCGCCGACCGGCCGGAACCGCTTGGTTTCAATCACCCGCAGCAGTTTGGCTTGGCACTCCAACGACAGTTCGCCAATCTCGTCGAGGAAAAGGGTTCCTTCGTCGGCCTGTTGGAAGAAGCCGCTGCGGTCGCGCTCGGCCCCGGTGAAGGTGCCGCGGCGGTGGCCGAACAACTCCGCTTCTGACAGGCTGGCCGAGATGGCCGCGCAATTGACTGTGACCAGCGGGGCGTCCTTGCGCGGGCTCTGGCGGTGCAGCGCCAGGGCGACCAGTTCCTTGCCGACACCGCTCTCACCGACGACCAGCACGGTGTTCGACCGCGGCGCCAACCGGGCGATGTGCTGCCGCAGCTGCTGCATGGGAGGGCTATCGCCGATCAGGACATCCTCGGCCGCCGGGGCGTGGGCGCGGAGCCGATCGTACTCCGCCTCCAGGTTGCGCCGGGCCCGGAGCACATACAGGCTCTTGGCCAAATAGCCGCCCAGCACGGCACAGAAGCGGACCTCGCGCTCGGTGAACACCCGGCCCGACTTATAGACGTGCAGAGCGCCCAGCGGCACCGGCCCGGCCCGCAACGGCACGCACACGGCGTCTTTAAAGACCAGCAGACTGTCGCTCCGCGAGTCATCCTCCCCGCTTCTGGCCCCCAGCCAGACCGGTTCGGCGGTGCGCTGCGCCTTCTGGGTGAGCTGTCGGCTCAGGTGGATATCGACCGCCGCCAGCTCCGGCAGGACGATCTTCGGCATCGGGTTGTCTGGATCAAGACTCAGGAAGCCGACGATGGTGGCCTGCGTCTGGGAAAGGACCGTCGTCAGGGCGCGCTCAATCAGTTGGCGCGGCGAAGTCTCCTCGACGCTGGCCGTCATGAACGAGCACAGGGCGGTCAGCTCATCGGGCTGGAGCACGGTCGAGGAGGTGCTGGCAGGTTCGGCGTCCGGCGGGTGAGGGGCCTCCGGCGTGGTCAGGGCGGGCATCTCGGGGGTCGTCCCGTTGTCCACCGCCTCCTCGGTGTAGCGAGGGCCGGAGACTACCTCACAATGAGGGGGGGCTGCCGCGTCGATCTTGACCCGCAGGCAGGTGTCGCCGATCTGGATGACGTCACCGTTTGCCAAGGGGACCGGCCGCTTGATGCGCTGACCGTTCAGCCGGGTGCCGTTGAGGGTGCCGCGGTCGCGGATGAACCAGCGGCCGCCTTCGTAGAAAACTTCCGCATGCCAGCGGGAGGAGTGCCGGTCATGCAGGACGATGTTATTGCCGCGATTACGGCCCAGGGTGATCGGGCGGCTGGGGTCCAAATCGCAGACGACCGGGGCCCCCTCCCCGGCTTCGATCGTTAGTTGCGCGCGCATACGTTATGCTACTCGGGGGCGAGTCAGTTTCCCGATGCTCAAGGTTAACGACCGCATCCCTCGATTGCAACCGGAGAGCGGGCGGATTCAGGAGAGCGGAGCCGGCGCCACGCCGCAAGCAACTTAGTGTCGGCCTCACCGGCCAGGGCCAGATTCTCTCCTGCCGGCAGGAGCACCAGGACCTGCTCGTCAACCCGTTCCGGTACCCGGCAGCGCCTTCCTCCGCTCGTTCGCCATGGTCACGGGGATTCTCCGACCCCGGTGGCCTCCTGCGGCAGATGGAAGAAGGCCATTGCCAGGATGACATAGACCCCCAGAAGCATCACCCCCTCCATCCAATGGGTCTCCCCATCCTGGCTGATCAGGGCCACAATGGCGACGGCCAGGATCACCGTCGCCAGCTCCAGCGGGTGGAAGTGCAGGTCGAGCGGCCGATCGTGTCCCATGAGCATGCTGGCAAAGACCAGAATAGGGGCCACGAACAGGGCGATCTGGATGCCGCTGCCAATGGCGATGTGGACGGCCAGGTCCATCTTGTTCTTCATGGCCATCAGCACGGCGGTCGAATGCTCGGCGGCGTTGCCCACAACCGCCAGTACAATCACCCCCAAGAACAGCTGCGTCAGGCCCAGCGCCTCGCCGGCGTGTTCGACGGTGCCGGCCAGCAGCTCGCTCATCCAGGCGACGCCGGCTGTCGCCACCACCAGCACGACCAGCGAGGCGGTCCGGCCCCACTCGGGCTGGTGGTGGGCGCCGCTCTTGGGCAGCTGCTCCTCCGGTCCGGCGAACAGGTGGCGGTGTGTCACCAGGGAGAAGACCAGGCTGAGCAAGTAGATGCCGGCCAGGATGCCGGCGATCTCCTCGCTCAGGAAAGTGAAGCCGGATGCCGCCGTTGGCTCCATCCCTCCCGCCGCCGGCCGGCCGGGCGCAGGGACAAGCAGGTAATAGTAAACGGCCGGCATGACCAGCCCGGCACACGCCAGAGCCAATAGCGTTGCACCCATGGCAGCGGCGG
>DATLYH010000075.1:0-9057 GCA_035575035.1 Gemmataceae bacterium | reverse complement strand
CATTACACCGAGATGCAAACCTTCGAGATCATCTTCTGGGTGGCCTGTTACAACCTCACCAACCGCTGGACCGAGGCCCTAAGCATTCCTCTGGAGCCGCACCGGAGTTTCCTGACCCCGCTGCCCGCCGGGTTCCAGGATCGTCCCAGCCAGGTGGCGCCCCTAGCTCAGCGCGACCCGAAGGCGGCGCCAGGGCCGGCCGCGGTCGCCCCGCGCCCGGCCCTGGAGTCCCGCGCCGAGGTGGAGACCGCCCTGGCCTTGTGCCGCAAGCGGACACCCTACCTGAGACTGGAAAGTGAGCAGGCGGCTCTGGCTCTGCTCCCTGAGGAGGCCCGCCGCGACGCCCCGGGAATCTTCCCCGCTCGCCAGGCCGTCCCCAACTGGATGCGCCTGCTGGCCCACTTCCCCAAGGCGGGCGGCTACAAGATTCAGGGCGTGGTGGCCGAGGCCGCCAAGGGGAAACTCGATCCCCGCCTCAAGGCGCAGATCAGTTGGATCTGCGCTCGCCACGACCGGGCATGGTACGCCCTGGGACAGGCGAGGCGGCGGCTGCTGGCCCTAGGAGAGTCCGAGGAGAGTATCTGGGCCCTGGACGGCGACTGGAAATCGTTCACGGAGCCGGAGCGGCTGACCTTCGATTTTGCCCGCAAGTTGACGGTGGCCCCTGCGTCCATCACCGACGCGGACGTTGCCCAGCTCCGCAAGTTCTACACCGATTCCCAGGTGGCCGAGATTGTCTACCGGGTCGGCAGCGCCGCGTTCTTCAACCGTGTGACCGAGGCATGCGGCCTGCCGCTGGAGGATTGACACGTCTCTACCCCAAGGCGGAGGATTGGTGCCTGATGAATGTCCTGGAGCAAGTGCTTCACCGCGAGGATGGACGGAACGGAGCGAAGCCACGTCTCCGTCCGCTGCGCTTTGTTACCTTCCTGGCCCCCAACCTGTTCGCGTTCTACCAGTTCGTCACCCGCTACCTCGGGGATCGGCTCGGGCTGCCGACGGAACTCCGGGTGGGGACGTCTTACGAGGAGCTGACGGCACAGGCGGATGTTGCGTTCGTCTGCGGCCTGCCCTACGTTGAACTGACCCGGCAGGGCCGATCACCCGTCGAGCCGCTGGTCGCCCCGGTGTTGCAAGGCGAGCGCTACGGCGGCAAGCCGATCTATTACTCGGATGTGATCGTCCGCCGGGACAGCCCCTTCCGGTCATTCGCCGACTTGCGGGGTCGTTCCTGGGCCTACAATGAGCCACACTCGCAGTCCGGCTACGGCATTACCCGCTACCACCTCGCCCGCCTCGGGGAGACCAACGGGTACTTTGGCCGGGTGGTGGAGGCGGGCTGGCACGAGCAGTCCCTCCGCATGGTCTGTTCCGGGGAAGTTGATGCCTCGGCCATCGACTCCCACGTTCTGGCCGTGGCCCTGCGCGACCGGCCCGAGCTGGCCCGTCAGGTGCGCGTCATCGAGGTGCTCGGCCCATCCTCCATCCAACCGGTCGTGGCGGCACGCCATCTGCCGGAACCGCTCAAGGCCGCTCTCCGCGGCGCGCTACTGGAAATGGGCGGCGACCCGGCCGCACGGCCTCACCTGGCTCGCGCCCTGGTGGAGCGCTTCACCCCCGTCACCGATGCGACCTATGACGACATCCGCACGATGTTAACGGTGGTGGAGGCTGCCGGGTTCTTGAACCTGCGTTGATCCGACCTGCCAGGGCCCCTGGACGTGGGGTGCTACAACGCCGCAAAGTTCCGCAGCATGGTCAGGCCGACGCGCTGACTTTTCTCCGGATGGAACTGGGTGGCGAAGACATTCTCGTACCAGATCGCCGACGTGAACAGGCCGGCGTAGTCGGTCTCCGCGGCGATGATCAAGGGGTCGGCCGGCACCGGATAGTATGAGTGGACGAAGTAGACGGCCGGCTGCTCCGGCAGGCCGCGGAACAGGGGGGCTGGCCGGCGGATCAGGAGTTGGTTCCAACCCATGTGCGGCACCTTCAGCCCCGGCACCTCGGGGAAGCGGACCACCTCGCCCGGGAACAGGTCAAGCCCGGCGTGGTGGCCGTCCTCATGGCTGACGCTGAAGAGGAGTTGCAAGCCCAGGCAGATGCCGAGGAACGGCCGACCGGCACGGATGTGATCGACCAAGGGCGCCACCAGGCCGGCCTCGCGCAGCCGGGCGATGGCGTCGCCAAAGGCGCCGACGCCGGGCAGGACCACCTTGCCGGCCGCGGCGATCTGGTCGGGATCACCGCTGATCTGGGCCGCATGCCCGAGCTTCTCGAACGCCTTCTGCACGCTCCGCAGGTTGGCCATGCCGTAGTCCACGATGACGATGCCGCCGCGGTTCATGGGTTAGCTCAGGTCAGAGGGCCGGCCGCGGAGCAGGCGGAGGAGGAAACTCATCAACAACATGCCCACGGCGCACATGCCGGCCAGCGTCAGCATCAAGGTCGCGTCAAAGAATAACAGCTGGAGCGGGAAGCGGTCGTTGAGCCACTGCCAGCCGAGCCAGGTCAGCACGCTGCCGGCGGCCAAGGCCGGGCCGAACGGGAACGGCCGGTCGCCGCGCTGCACCAACTGAATGATACCGAAAACCAGACCGGGGAACACCGCCACGAAGGTCGCCACCACCACCGCCTGCCAGCCGAGGAAGCTGCCGACCATCATCATCAGGTCGGCGTCCCCCATGCCGATCCCCTCCCGGCCGCGCCCCATCTTGAACAGGAAGTTGATCCCCCGCATGATCACAACGCCGGCCCCGACGCCGGCCAACCCGGTGGCCAGGCCGGTCCGCCAGCTGTCCGGCGGCAGCCAGGACGGTAGCGGATGCCAGACCGGCCAGGCATAGATGCCGCTCTTGAATTGCACCAACCCCGGCGGCGTGGCCGGCACCGCCACTGCCGGCACCCACGGCCACAAGAGCGCCCCGCCGATCAGGCCGACGACCGTCCCCGTCATCGTCACCGGCATCGGGATTTCCAGGTGGTCGATGTCGATCACCGACGCCACCAGGAGGAAGCAGAACAGCACCACATGGTAAAAGTAAATCAACCACGCCTGGTAAGGGACCAGGCCGAACGCCAGCCGGATCGGGTCCTCGCGGATGGCGTCCAGGCGGTGGACGTTGGCGATGACCTCCGCATAGAACAGCCCAGCGAAGGCCAGCCCGGTCAGCAGCTCGATGACAAAGTAGCGCGGCGTGAAGTGTGCCCCACAGACCCGGCAGCGGCCCCGCAGCACCCAGAAACTGATCAAGGGGAGGTTGTCATACCAGCGGATCGCCTGGAGACACTGAGGACAGCGCGAGCCGGGCCAGAGGACGCTCTTCTCGTAGGGGAGCCGGTAGATGCAGACGTTGAGGAAACTGCCGGCAACAGCGCCCAGCGCGAAGAGCAGGATCAACCAGACATACAGCAGCAGTTCGAAGATCACAGGTTGTCGCCGGAGTTCAGGGAGTGAGGATCAGCAGTTCAGGGGGACCGGCCGGCTGACGCCGGCCGCTCGCCCGGACCGGCCGGCTGACGCCGACCGCTCGCCCGGACCGGCCAGCTGACGCCGACCGCTCGCCAGGACCGGCCGGCTGACGCCGACCGCTCGCCCGTTCGTCAGGCGCTATGAAAAAGGCCCGCGGCTTTGACGCCCGCGGGCCCCTCGCTCAACTCACGTTTCACGGCCATCCATGCTCGGGCCTCACGGCCGGGGAGCAGGAGAAAAGCCGGGGAGGACCGAGGTGTTGATCACCGGCGTGGTACGCACCCCGGTCACCGTGTTGAAGACCGGAGTCATCGACAGCCGGACGTAACGCCGGTCAGCCGAGATCGCCGCCTGGGCCGTCACATTGGCGCCGGTGTTGACGGCGAACTGGGCCACCTTGGTTTCGTACTTGACCTCCTCACCCCGGGGACGCTCCAACGGCCGGGCCGGCTCGCGGGTCATGGTCAGGCCGGCTCCGCCGACGCAGCCGCGGATACCAGGCTCAGTGCCGAACTCGACCGGACTGGCCAGGTCGCGCAACTGGGCCATGAGGGACGGGTTCGACGCCAGCCGTTCGGTCGGTCCCTCCGGCCGCTGCAAGGCCGGCGGCGGGACATGGGCCGCTGTCGTGCGCCGGCCCTCCTCCAGCTTCACCGTCACCGTGTTGCCCGCCTTCAAATCGACCGTCACCAGGCGGCGGCGCTCCTTCGGCGTGTCCTGGTGTTCGATGATCTCGACCTGGGCTTTGTCGCCGGTCGGCCGGCCCCAGACACGATCCACGGTGAGGGTGTACTCGCCGGGGAATGCCTCGGCCGCTACGTAGATCTCGAACTTCTCCTTGTCGGTCTGGGCGGTCACCAGGTCGGCGATCAGGGTGCCGCCGCCGATCGTCTGCCGGTTCAACGGCGAGCAGATACTACCGGTCGGCTCGTGGACGCGCAGGTCGAGGTCGGCCTCCCCCGTCCACTTCAGGCGGATGACCAGGTCGCGTTGCCGCTGCTTGTCGATGGCCGACAGCAGCCGTTGGGCTTCCTGCGGCCGCTTGTCGGCGGCCAGGGTCCGGGCCAGCGACGCGAGCTTCTCCCGAGCCTTCTTCTGTAGCTCCTCGTTGTTGACCGGCCAATCCTGGCGGACCAGGTTGCCGGCGGCCCACTCCATCGCCTGCGGGTCCTTGCCCAGCTCGGCGTAGAGCAGGGCCTCGGCGTAGGGTTGGGCGGCATTGGGCTCCAGCAGCGACGCCTGCCGGCAGAAGGCGACCGCCCGGTCGTAGCGCTTGTGCTCCGCCATCGCCTGAGCCGAGCGCAACAGCGCCTGCGGGTCGTGCGGCTCCAGGTCGGCGACCGCCAATTCGGCGCGTTCGATCTCCTCGGGCGAGGCCTTGGCTTCCTTCAGGGCGATGGCCAGGGCCTCGTACACCCACGGCCGGACCACGATCCCATGCCGCAGGTTGGCCTTGAGGAACTCGGCCACGTGGTCGTATTTCTGGTGCTCCATGAGGAAGTCAGCCACGGCGATGACCAGGCCCGGCTCGACCGCGGCCCGGCTCAGAGCATCTTCCCAGATGACCCGCGGGTCGTGATCGACCTCCTTGGCGAGGTTCGCTGCGATGGCCGGCTTGGCGTCCTTCTTCGGGTCGGTCTCTTTTCGCGGTTCCTCCCCGCGCCGGCCGCCGGCCCCAGCGACATTGTTCTGGGCACGGTCATTGAGTTGCTGGATAGGAGCGTTGTTCCGCGGGTCGTTGCGGGCGAAGGGATCGCGCTCCATGCCCCGATTGGGAAGCAGCGGCGCAGGAGGCTGGGCGCCGGGGGCCGTCAACGGACTGCCGACGCGCGTGTGGATCCGGGAAGTCCCTTTTACCACCAGGGCCATAGCTGGCGGATAGAAGCCGATGGCGTTGCCTTCGGGGTTAAAGGCGTTGGGATCGAGCGCTGGCGCCCCGCCCTGGCCGCCAGGGAGCTGGGCCTGCACGAAGGGGTTGGGCGGGGCCCAGTCGCGTGGCGTGCCGACCACCTGGAGGATCAGGGTGATCAGGAGGGTGCTTTGGTCGCCGCCCTGGAGGCCGAACTGGCCGCCCAGGTTGCCGAACTGACCGAGCTGGCCGCCGCCGAAGCCGATGAAGCCGCCACCGACGCCGAGGTTGACGCCGCCGCCACCGGCGAAGCCGAGGTTGCCGCCGTTAAAGCCGCCACCCAAACCGGCCAGACCGCCGCCGGCAAAGCCCAGAGCGCCGCCCTGGAAGCCGATCGCCGCCGGGAACGCCCCGAAGCCGCCGAAGCCCGGCAAGCCGAAGCCAGCGAAGCCGCCAAAGGCGCCGGGGAAGCCGAAGAAGCCGCCGCCAAATCCGGGGAAGCCGGCGAAGCCGCCGAAGCCTCCCGCAAACCCGATCAGCCCGCCGCCGAACCCCTGGGCGCCGGCAAAGCCGAACAGCGAGGCGGTGTTGATGATGCTCTGCGTGTTAAAGGCATTCGGAATCGGGATGACCAAGTCGGCCACCGGGTAGACGCGGATGCTCCGCTCGGCCGCGGCCGCCGCCCCGGTGGTGATCTCGATGGTGTCGCGGCGGATGATGTAAGTCGCCCCCGAGGTGGTCGGGATACGGGCCAGCAGCTTGCGCAGCACCGTGGCCAGGCTGACGTTGAACATCCGCGGCAACGGCTGCTTGTCCACCACCGGCGTGGTCAGCACCTCGGGCACCGGCGGCACCTCGGCCCGGAACGCCGTCTCATTGACGTCGAAGGTCACGCCGTACAGCTCGGCCAGCTGGTCGAGGGCGTCGCGGAGGGTCATCCGCTCGTCCTTCTCGAAGCCGCCGAACCGCACCGGACTGGCCAACTTGTTACGCAGCTCGATCGTCTCCCGCGGCACATCGGGGCCGAAACCGCTGGCCTCGTACTTCTCCTTGCGGAGATTGGTGATCGCCTCCCAGACGGCCGCAGGCGGGAACTCTACCGGCGGCTCATCGGGGAACGGCACCGCCGACCGTTCCACCTGCATCAGGGTCAGCAAGAAGCGCTCGCGGCGGATGCGCACCAGTTCCTGCATCTCGCGGAGGTGGAAGCCGTTCAGCGCCGTCAGGTAGCCGCCGGTCACCGCCACCGGTACTGCCTGGCCCTGGGCCAGCAGGTCGGCGCGGATGGCCTGCGCCTGCCGGGCCGCCTCCTCTTCGCGGGCCTGGTCCATCAACCGATCAAAGACCCGCATGCGCTCGCGAATGCGGTCCTCGGCCGCCTGGCGCGTTTGCTCCAGCAGCGTCCGCTCGCGGGCAGCCGTCAGCATCCGCAGCCGGATTTCCTGGTCGCGCTGGATGCGGGCGCCAAGGATCTGCGTGTTTTGCAAGGCCCGCTCCAGGCGGTTGGCCAGGTTGCGCCGGGCCTCGGGGCCGATGGCCTCGTTGGCCCGGACCCCTTCAAGGACGCGCTTCAAATACTCGTTGGCGCCGGCCGGGTCGGTCTGGACCATGCGGTTGGCGGTGCGGATCGCCTCGTCAACCAGGGCCGCGGTCCGCTGCTCCTCGACGATCTGCCGCTGGCGGGCCTCGCGCATCAAGGGGTCTTCCGCTCCTGGCGGGGCCGGCGGCTGCGGCGCCGGTTCCTTGGGCGGTTCCTGCCGGGCCAGGGCCAGCAGCCGATCGCTGCTAATGCGCTTGATCTGGTCGCCGGCCCGGGGGGCCAGCTGCTTCTCGATCTGCTCGCGCGTCAGCTGGCCCTCGCGCAGTTTGCGAACCACGTCCAGCCCGGCCGCCGCCTCGACATCATGCGGGTCGAGTTGCCGCGCCTGGTCGTACAGCCGCCAGGCCGCGTCCAGTTTGTTCTGGGCCAGCGCCCAATTAGCCTGGGTCAGCAGGTCGGCCCGCGCCAGCTGGTTCTGCTGCAAGGCGAACGCCAGCGCCCGGTCAGCCCGAATCAGGGCCGGCTCGTCCTTGGCCTGCCGCCACTGGCTGATCATCCCGACCAGGAAGAAGTTGTCCAGATCCGGTTCCGGCAGGGACTCGGTCTTTGTCACCTTGACCGGCTTGCCGGCAGCCGTCCCCTCGATGGTGTAGGTGATGGAGCGGGCGCTGTTTTTGATCTTGCCGACAACCAGGGTGGGGGCATCGGCCCGCAACGGCGGCAGCTTCGCGGGGAAGAATTCCACCACGTCCTGGGGGAGCTGGAACTTGCTGGGATAGAGAATGGGGGTCGAAACCGTCTCCTGCACGCGGCGGACAACATCGGCGGGGCGGTCGGCGAGGCTGACGCGGATGGCAGTGCCGCCGGTGCCGCTGGCCAGACCGTGCAGCACGTGCGGGTCGAGATGGGTGCCCAGCGGCACGGGGTAGAAGGCCACTCCCAGCTCCACCATCTTGGCGCACAGGCGGGCGCGGTCCTCGGGGGTAAGAGGGTCAAGGATGCTCATGCCGTCGCCGAGGAAGAGAAGCACGCGCTGCCGCCCTTCCCGCCGTTCGAAGCTGGCCAGCGCCTCGGTCAGCCCCTTCTTCAGGTTGGTCGCGCCGGAGGGGTAATCCTTTTTCAGATCCTTGAGGACGTTCTGGACCTCGGCGGCCCGTTTGAAGGCCCCGGTAAGGTTCTTGGCTTCGGTATTGACGGTCCAGATGGCGAAGCGATCGTCGGGGCTGCTGCCGTTGACCAGCGCCTCGGTGACGGCGTGGGCCACGACCAGCGGGCCCTGCGCCTGGCTGGCGGAGTTGTCGATCACGATCAGGTAGTCGCGCGGCCGGGGGGGCGTCGGCTCGACCTGGGCTTGCACTTGCAGGGCGAAGAGGGTCTCGCCGTCGCGGGTGAGATAGGTGACGACCGGCTGCTCGGCGAATTTATTGGCAGCCAGGTCGTCCATGAGCTGCTGTCCGGCGTTGGCGGTTGGGTCGCCTCCGGGGCGGAACCTTTGCAAATCTTTGCCGCGGGCTGGTCCTCCACAGAGGTGGTAGAGCGTGGCCAGACTCGCCAGCACCAGAACGGCGCCGACGCAGACAAGCCGGCGGACTGCGGTCATGTTGGAACCCCCTGTCGCGAAAGGAACTGAGTGGTCCTGCCTCGGACGCTCAGTTGATGGTCTGATGCTAGATTGTAGACAGGGAGAGCTACCCCCTGCCAGCCAAAAATCAAGCGGATGGCCCCTCGGAGGGGGGTATCCCGGCCGTGCGGCCCGAAGGCCTGGATTCCTTGGCGTGGGCGGCTTGTTGCTTGCAAGACAGTTTTGCGCCTCTACCTGTATAAACTATCCGACGCTGAGGGCGTTGGTCAATTCGTCCGGGGGCAGCACGACCTGGGAGCGCGGGCCTCCCCGCCCGCCCACCGGCGGCCCTCCCTGGCCGCGCTCCCAGGGGGCGCGGACCTTGCCCGAGGACGTACCGTCTCGTTCACGAACGCCGCCGCCGCGGCCAGTTTGCGCGCTCGTCCTTGATTATTTCCCCTGATCCTGTTATACACCTCCCTTCCGGGCCCCCTCACCCCTACCCCTCTCCCCCTGGTGAGGGGGAGAGGGGAAAGAAATCCCCCCTCTCCCGTTGGTGAGGGGGGAGAAGGGAAAAAAATCCACTCCTCTCCCGTTGGTGAGGGGGAGAAGGGAAAAAAATCCACCCCTCTCCC
>DATLYH010000074.1:0-7654 GCA_035575035.1 Gemmataceae bacterium | reverse complement strand
CCGTTGTCGATTGGATGGTGCCCTGACACGGATCTTCATCCCTGGAGATAGCCCCCATGTACGAGCGGTTCACCGATCGGGCCCGCAAGGTGATGCAGCTGGCCAACCAGGAGGCCCAGCGCCTCAATCACGAGTACATCGGGACGGAGCACATCCTCCTCGGTCTGATCAAGGAGGGCTCCGGCGTCGCTGCCAACGTCCTGAAAAACCTCGACATCGACCTCCGCAAGATCCGGTTGGAGGTCGAGAAGATCATCCAGTCGGGCCCGGACACGGTCACTATGGGCAAGCTGCCCCAGACGCCGCGGGCCAAGAAGGTGATCGAGTACGCCATCGAGGAGGCACGCAATCTCAACCACAACTATGTCGGCACGGAACACCTCCTCTTGGGCCTCCTGCGTGAGCAGGAGGGCGTGGCCGCCCAGGTCCTGATGGACCTCGGACTTGTACTGAAAGACGTGCGCGAGGAGGTGCTGAACCTGCTGGGCCACCCCTCCCCACCCCAGGTGAAGGACTCGCGCGCGGAGTTGCGGGACCTACCCCCAGAGACCCTAAAAGCCGTGGCGGAGCTGGACGCCGAGATTGAGCGGCTGAACCGGAAGAAAGAGGCGGCCGTCGCCGAGATGAACTTCGAGGAAGCCGCCCACCTCCGCGATCAGATCGACAAACTCAAGCGGCAAAGGCAAAATCTCATCGGTGCGGTGTCTCAAAAGGCGAACGAGAGCAAACAAGGAGAGGCCGATCCACCGGAAAACCATAAGGCCGGGGACCGGACGGAGGCCGAACGACTGCGGCAAGTGCGCGAGCAGTGCAGCCGGCTCGACGACCTGGAAAAGCAGCTCCGCGATGTGGAAGGGCAGTTGCGAACGGTCCGATTTCTCCTGGGAGGACTGGTCGGCACCCTGATCGGGATCCTCCTCGGCGCCAGCCTGGGGGCGATTCTCGGGCTGATCGTCGGCTGCGCTCTGGCAGCCCTCGGCCGCTTCATCCCTGTGGCCATCGCCGGGGGCATCACGGGCGCTCTTCTCGGAGACCGCTATCTGGCCGACGGGTGGGGAGAGGTTGTGGGAGCGATCCTGGGCGCTCTCCTGGCAGCCTGCCTCGTGGAGCTAGGTCGCCGGCCCGGCGGCAAGCGTTGGTTTGATACTCGGACCCTGAAGTCATGCAGGTCATCATTCGGTTCTCGGCCCAGGAAGAACGCAAGGCACTGCCCATTCTCCTGAGGCATTCACCTGGCATGGTGCTCCCCGATCGCACTTACGTCATCAGCGTTGAGGCCGCCCGTGCTTTGCGGGAGGCGGGCGTTCGGTTCACTCTCGTGGCGGAACGAGACGTCGAGGTTCTGTGATGCCTCTTGTGAAAATCGCCAATGGCACCGTCTATGACCCGGCCAATGGTGTTGATGGGGTCGTGCAAGATATTTGGATTCAGGATGGCAAGGTCATTGCGCCTCCGGTCGCTGACGCTCCCGGCTCGGCGGAGGTGCGTCCCGACAAGGTCATCGACGCCACCGGCCTGGTGGTGATGCCGGGCGGCGTCGATATGCATGCCCATATCGCCGGGCCCAAGGTTAACGTGGCGCGCAAGATGCGGCCGGAGGACAAACGCAAAGCCCCGCCGGTCCGCCGCACGCCGCTGACCCGCTCGGGCACCACCGGCAGCGTCCCCAGCACCTTTGCCACCGGCTACCTGTACGCGGGCCTCGGCTACACCACCGCCTTCGATGCCGCCATCCCGCCCCTCGGCGCCCGCCATGCCCACGAGGAGTTCCATGACACCCCGGTCATCGACAAGGGGTTTTTCGTCCTGATGGGCAACAACCACTATGTCCTCAAAGCAATCGCGGCGAAGGAGCCGGAGAAGCTCCGGGCGTTCGCCGCCTGGCTGCTCGGCGCGGCCAAGGCCTACGCCATCAAGCTGGTCAACCCCGGCGGCGTCGAGGTGTGGAAAGAGGGGGCCGGCAACGTCTCCGGCCTCGATGATGAGGTGCCCGCCTTCCACGTGACGCCGCGGCAGATCATCCAGAACCTGGCCCAGACGGCGATGGACCTCGGCCTGCCGCACCCGGTCCACATTCACTGCAACAACCTCGGCCTGCCCGGCAACTGGACCACCACCCTGGAAACGATGAAGGCCCTGGAAGGGCGGCGCGGCCACCTGACGCACATTCAGTTCCACAGCTATGGCGGCGGGCCCGACGACCAGGGCAGCTTCTGCTCCCACGTGCCGGAATTGGCCGAGTACGTCAATACCCACCCCAACCTGACCGTGGACGTTGGCCAGGTCCTCTTCGGCGAAACGACCTCGATGACCGGCGACGGCCCGCTCGGCTACTACCTGCACCGGGTCACTGGCCGCAAATGGTTCAACGGCGACACCGAGATGGAGGCCGGCTGCGGCATCGTGCCCATCACTTACAAGGACAAAAGTTTCATCCACGCGCTGCAATGGGCCATCGGCCTGGAGTGGTACTTGCTGGTCAACGACCCCTGGCGCGTGGCCATGAGCACCGATCATCCCAACGGCGGTTCGTTCCTGGCCTACCCCGAGATTGTGCAGTTGTTGATGGACCGCACCTATCGGCAAGAGGTACTCCAGCGCGTCCATCCGCGCGTGCTGCGGCGCTCGGTGCTCAAGGATCTTGACCGGGAATACTCCCTCTATGAAATTGCCATCATCACCCGGGCAGCCCCGGCCCGCATCCTGGGATTGAAGGACAAGGGCCATCTCGGCCCCGGCGCCGATGGCGATGTTACCATCTACACGCCGGGCGCCGACAAGCGGGCGATGTTCGAGCTGCCGCGTTATGTGATCAAGGCCGGCGAGGTGGTGGTGGAGCAGGGCGAGGTGCGGCGGGACCTTTACGGCCAGACGCTGCACGTTCAGCCGGCCTACGATGAGGGAGTGCTGCCGGACATCCGAAAGTGGTTCGAGGCCTATTACACCATCCAGTTCGCCAACTACCCGGTGGACGCGAGCTATCTAGCGCACGGCGGGACTGTGGTAGAATGCCGGAGGTAAGGGAAGGAGGTAGGGTCGTGAATAAGCAATTGACTCCGCTCGCCGAGCCGTACCGGCGGTTGTGGTCCAAGGAGGAGTACTACCGGCTCGGCGAGTGTGGATTCTTCCAGGGCCAGAAGGTTGAACTCGTCGATGGTGATATTATCGTCCCGTATCCTGATCCGGAGAAATCGGGCCTCCCTTATCGAACGGGCAGCCCCCAGTCCCGCCTTTGGACGAAGGCAGAATACTACCGGCTCGGCGAGTTGGGGTTTTTCCGCGGCCAGAAGGTCGAACTGTTGGAGGGGACGATTGTGGTCGCCAGCCCGCAGAATTGGTCCCACTACTCGGGCTTAGACCGAGTGGCGGAAGTGCTGCGCAACGCCCTGGGGGCAGGCGTTTGGGTACGGACGCAGGCGCCCCTTAACCTCGGGCTGATGACAGAGCCGGAGCCCGACGTGTCCGTGGTCGCTGGGCGGCGTGCAGACTATCGGGATCATCCGACGACGGCGCTGCTCATTGTGGAGGTGAGTGACACTACTCTGGACTATGACCGGACCACCAAGGCTAGCATTTACGCCAGCGCCGGCATCGCCGACTACTGGGTCGTCAACCTGGTGCAGGATCAAGTCGAGATCTTCCGCAACCCAGTGGCAGACCCTTCACAGCCCTACGGCCATCGCTATGCCGACATGACGGTCCATTTCTCCGGGATGTCCATAAATCCGCTGGCGAACCCGACTGTTATGATCGCCGTCAAGGACCTGCTGGGGTGATCCACAACTCGTTCTCGTGAGTCTCTCCCACCATCATGGACCCATCATCATGAAACTGATCCTTGCCATCATCCAACCATCGAAACTGGAGGCGGTCAAAGAGGCCCTGAACAAGGTCGAGGTCTTCCGTCTGACCATCGTCGATGTGCAGGGCTTCGGCCGGCAGAAGGGCCACTCGGAAACCTACCGCGGCCATGAATTAACCGTGCAGTTGCTCCGCAAGGTGCAGCTACAAATCGCGGTCAATGAGGATTTCGTCGAGCCGACAGTCAACGCCATCATGGAGGCCGGCCGCACCGGGCCGGAAGGACGCATCGGCGACGGCAAGATTTTCATCCTGCCGCTGGAGGACTGTATCCGCATCCGCACCGGCGAGCGCGGCCCGGAGGCCATCTGAGACGGTCTCTCCGGGCCGCCGCTCCGTCGCTGCGAAGCGATCACCGGCCGCCTGCGGGCGGTTGCTGCGCCAGCAGATACGCCAGCAGGTGATAGAAATCCTCCTCCGCGATCTGATCGGCCAGGTCGGCCGGCATCGGCGAGACGGCCGACAGGCTCCTTTCCTCAACGTTGTCCTTGGGCACTCGGACTTCCTTGCCCTGCGAATCGGCCAGCACCAGCACCTCGCCCTCTTCACGCAGCAGCAGCCCGGAAACCACCTGGCCGTTCTTCAGCGCCAGGGTCGTGGAGCGGAATGCCTGGTCCACGTTGCGGCTGGGGTCGATCAGGTCCTCCAGGAGCCGGTCGAGGCCGCGGCTGCCGATGCCGTCGAGCTGCGGGCCGACCTTCGCCCCCTGGTTGGCGATCTGATGGCAGGCAGCACAGTGCTTCTCAAAGACCTTCCGTCCCGCAACCGGGTCGGTTCGCGCAGCCAGGTAGCCGGTACGGCGACGGTCCAGCAGCTGCTGAAGCCTTCGGTCAGCCGGCGGCAATCCCTCGGTGAGCCGGGCCAGGCGCTCCTTCAAGCCGGGCAGTTTCGCCTCGGCAAGCCGCAGCTCGATGGGGCGCAACTGGAGCAGCCGGGCCGACGCCTTGCCGGCCGCCACCGCCTCCAGGAGTTTTTCCGCGCCGGCCGGACTGCCGGCCAACCCCAGGGCGATGACGGTTTGCAAATGGGCTGGCGCGGTCGGCAGGGCATTGGTCAGCCGGACGAGCGCCTCCGGCGTGTTGAGCCGGGCCAGCGCCGTGGCCGCCTGGGTCCGCAGCTCCAGCGGCTCGCGGGCATCGTCCAGGATGCGGGCCAGGAACGGGCCGTGCTTCTTCGGGTCGATGGCAGCCAGGCTGTTGAGGGCGGCGACCCGCTGCTTCTCCGGCGCCTCGCGCGACGTGGCGATCCGAAGCAGACCTTCCTCCGCCGAGTCCAGCCGCAGCGAGCCCGCCAGCTGGATGCCGGCCAGCAGCTCGTTCGGTTTGGTCGAGGCCAGCAGCCGGTCGGCCAGCTCGACCGCCCAGGCGCGGGCTTCGTCGCTCAGCGGCAGGCCGCGTTCCTGTACGCCTTGCTCAAAGGCACGGAAAAGCTCGTAGCGATACTCCAGGTCGGGCGAGTCGTTGCCGCGGACCAGGGCCAGCAGCCGTTGCCTTGCCCCGTCGTCGCCGTGGCGGGCGACATGACGCGTGACGGCCACCACCTGCCGCCGCTGCCGGGCGATGGCCGGGAATTTCTCCAACAGGTACGAGGCTGCCGCGGCAGTCGGTACCCCCAGGGCAACGTCGGCCAGCGCCTCGGTGTCCGCCGCGGTCCACCGCCCCGTTGAGACATATTCCCAGGCGGAATCGGGCCGGAGCGTATCGCGCAGGGCCATGCGGACAACGTGGCGCAGATGGGTGTCGGCGGCGGGAATACGGTGGAGCAGGTTGAGCAGGGGACGGAGGTTCGCCGGGTCGGGATGTCGGCCCAGTGCCTCGGCCGCCGCCCGCTGGACGAACGGATCGGCATCCTTCAAGGCGGCGATGACCAGGTCGCGCTGTCCCCCCGACAGTCGGGGACGTTCGGCCAGCACGCGCAGGGCGTGGACCCGCACTCCTTTGTCTTCGTCGTGGGCGGCAGCCATCAGGGTCGAGTCATCGAGGACGCCGCGCCGCTCCAGCACCCACAGGCCGTGCATCCGCTGGTATGGATTGGATCGCGGCTGCATCGCGGCCCGGACCGCCGCCTCGGCTGCCGCGCCGCGCCGAACCAGTTGGTTGGCCGCCTGCATGCGCACGGTCAGATTGGCATGGGCCAGGTCCTTGACCAATTCCGGCACCGCCGCCGTGGTCCGATCAGCGCCGCCCGGCGCTGGGACATCCCCACCGGTGCCGCGGTAGACGATGCGCCAGATGCGGCCGCGTTCCCGGTCGCGGCCGGGGTGGGTCAAGGGCACCTCATAATGGCCGATGATCCGGTTGTAAAAGTCGGCCACATAAATGGCGCCGTCGGGGCCCAGCTTCAGGTCCACCGGCCGGAACCACGGGTCCTCGCTGGTGAGGAAGTCGGGCTGCTGCACCGCCCGCGGCGTTGAGCCGTGCCATTCGAGGCGGTCATGATTAATGCGGTTGGTGACCACATTGCCGACGAAGACGGTGCCGCGGTATGCCTCCGGGTAGTGGTCGGCGGCGTAGTAGACGATGCCGGCGATGGCCGTCGAGCCGTGGTTGTGAGTCATCATTTCCGGCCCGAAGCCCAGCCCGTCGTGCGGCTTGCCGAAGCTGGGGTAGTATGCCCCGCGCAGGAGTTGGTAGATCGGCCGGCTGTGGCAGTCGGCGGAGTAGAGGTTGCCCAACGGATCGAACGCCAGGCCGAACGGGTTCACCTGACCCCAGGTGAACTGCTCAATGTGCGAACCGTCCGGCCGGATGCGGTAGGTGTTGCCAGAGTGCATCTTGATGGCGGAGCCGTCGGCCGCCTTGACCGTTGAGGTGTTGGCAAAGCCGTGGCAGGCGTAGACCCAGCCGTCGAAGCCCCAGGTGAAGGCGTTGGTCATGCCGTGGGTGTCGCCGAAGCCGAACTCTCCATAAAGGACCTCGCGCCGGTCGGCTCGGCCGTCGCCGTCGGTATCGGTGAGCCGGTAGATATTCGGGATGCTGAAGACCAGCGCTCCCCGGGCATCGGGCAGGGGCAGAACGCCGATGGGAATGTTGAGGCCGTCGGCGAAGGTGGTCACCTTGCGGGCCCGACCGTCGGGGCCGAAGTCTTCCAGTACCTTGACCGTGTCGCGCGGCTTGGTGCCGGGCGGGGCGGGGAAGGGATACTCGACCGTGTCGGTGACCCAGAGCCGGCCGCGGTCATCGAAGGCGAGGTTCATGGGCTTGTGGATGTCGGGCTCGGCGGCGACCAGTTCGATGTCAAACCCCGGCGGCAGTTGGAAGCCCTTCCGCTCGTCAGCCGGGGAGCGCGGATCGGTGGGGGCAATCTGGCTGGCGAAGGGATCCTTGCGATCCTGGGAGCGTCCCAGACCCACGAGCACGGCCAGGCCAAGGAGGAGGAGAAAACAGCGGCGCATGAAGCGAGGTCCTTTGCAGGAGAACGCGAAGCAGAGCACAGGTGTGCACCTCGCTATCCTACACCACGAGCAGGGTCGGACAACATGGGGGGCTCTCCGAGCCCAATCGGGTTTCCGGAAGACGAGATTGTTCCATTTGCGGTCGGGATGGAGTATGATCGCCTCGTATGCCCACAACCTCTCTCACGCTCCTGGAACGGTTGCGCCAGCCGAACCAGCCAGATGCCTGGGATCGGTTTGTGCGTCTGTACGCGCCGCTCCTTCTCCAGTGGGCTCATCACCAGGGCTTTCAGGATGCTGACGCGGAGGACCTTGCCCAGACCGTCCTCGTCAAGCTGATTCGTCTTTTGCCCAACTATCAGCGGGCGGAGGGACAGTCCTTCCGCGGCTGGCTGTTTA
>DATLYH010000073.1:0-5427 GCA_035575035.1 Gemmataceae bacterium | reverse complement strand
GTTGGGGGAGGCATCCTTCCGGTGCGAAGTATGTACACAGCTTTCCCATCAGAATCAAATCCTATCTGGATGATATGGTGATCAAAGAGCCATGCCTTTACAGTACACGCGGCAGGAGAAGCCATATTTATGTTGAAACTGTGATAACAGACTTCTTTGTCCGTCCGATAATCTCCTGGAGGGCCGCCGAGAACTCCCTCTATTTCTTTCTCGTACATGCCCACATGGACCTTCTCCCAGGTTTCTTCCCGGACATCAACGAGGTGCAGCTCCTGGCGCGCGGGAGCAATTGATCGGGGGGCGTTGGGAGCTGCAAGCACTAGAATGACACAAAAGACAACTTTGATTCGACGCTTCATGGCTACTCCATCTGTCGGGCCAAACAGCCCCGGACGAGCATCCGGCAGCCCATTCAATCTTCCCTCACCTTTCGACGCTCTCCTCTATTGGCACGGAGAAGGTTGGGAGGCTCGCCTTTTCCTGGCGGGCGACACAATGGCGACGGAAACCGAAGGCGAGCGCGCTGGGGCTTTGCGGACCTTTAGATGTTTGCCGTGCCACCAACCCGCCCAAGAGTGGGCATGTCTGGTTAGATCCCTATTTCCTTCTCACCGGCCGCGCTTTTATCAAGGATACCATTTGCCGCTCCTTGATTACCCCATGGCTCCCTTTCAACACGCATTACCCCCTTGCGGATGCCATACTTGATCGCGAACCCTGATTGCCTGATAACTTTCGCGTCTCTCAGTAGCGCCGGCCTACCGCCCGTACATTAATCATAAACCGGAATGCTTGATCGACCCATTGAACATCATCTGGGTTCGTGTCTCTGCGAAGCTTCCTTAACGCGTCAGCCATGTTGGGAAACACCGCGGCGCTTTCCCCTATGCCGTTGTAATCGTTCTTCAACTCGGAGGGCCTTGTCCAGCTACCTTCCATGAGCACAAGATTCCTGAAGTACCCTCCTCGTATAATCAAGGCTTTCGCTGACAAACACCTTGTCCAGGTCCCCACCGTCGGACTGGATCTCAAGGTCGTAGCGTACGCCCCAGAACCAAGCATGAAAAACTTGAACCTTGTCGCCCTTGAGGACTGTCGCGTTCGACGTCTTGACAGCGATCGGAATAGCCGCGACCGCGAAGCCTCAGTTGGCGACTAGCATCACCACGTTCACCCCGGCGGCCAGCCTCAACATCCCTGCATTCCGGGCCAACCCGTCGGGCTGCCCATTCTCATCAACGCTGGGCTCCATCTGCATGGTCCCCATAACCCGGACCACCGCACAGTTGGCTACCGAGAGCCGGCCGGCGTCGCTCGGATCCACCACGGCGTTCCCGTACTTGTCATCCCTCTCCGGCCGCTGGATCTAGAAAGCGGGACCGTAGATCCCTCTCAGATTCGGTGTGACGGTGACCACGCCGTAGAATGAGCCCCAGTTGCCGGTCCCCTCCGAGATGCGGTCGATCATCCCTTCGGGAGTGTTCGGTCCCCGAACTCGGTCGAGGAGCACGATGCCGGCATTGGTCAACTGCAGCCGGCTGGTCTCCAGGTCGTTGACCAGCGCCCTGACAATCACATCGCCCACCCTCTGGCTCACTGCCTGCGGGTAGATCATTACCGTCGCCCACTCGTCGTGGTGCATCGTGACCACGGGCGTGCTGACCACCGATCTTCCGCTCGGAGTGACCGCGACGGTCACCGGGACCTCGGCCGAAGGGTCGTCCGGGTAGTAGAGGTAAACGTGGGCCGTGATCGGATCGGACGGATGGACCAGAGTGATGCTGGACGAATCGATATCGAGTTCGATCCAGGCAAGCGGCATGGAATTGCCCGCAGGCAGGACATGCCAAGGAAAAGTCTCGCTGCTATTGAGCCACCTCAGGGGTTGGGGCCGCATCGCGCCGAGCAATCCGAAAGGTGAGGGCGAATCGCTGGGCGACAAGAAAAGAATGACAAGTGGACTAAAGATACCTCTCGCTCATGTTGTTTGTCAACAGAAAAGCGGGAAGGATTCTCAACATGTCAGCGCGGAGAATAGAGAAGAGGTCTGTGGGGACAAGCAGCCCTTGCTTGTCCCCAGGGGACTGCCGCTGCTGCGGAGAGGCATACCTGAAGGGCCGGAGAGTAGGGGCTTGGCCCCCGCTCGCCGGAGGGATCACTTCTTGGCGATGCAGTACAGGTGGTTGGCGCCGCGGATGAAGAGGCGATTGTCGGCCACCGCCGGACTGGCGCGCACCGGCTCGTCCACGCTGTTCTTGGCGAGTAGCTTGAAGCCGGCCGGGTCCGCTGCAAACACGTAAACGGTCCCCGCCTCGTTGATCGCGTACACCTTGCCGTCGATCAGCACCGGCGAGGCCGTCACCGGGCCTTCCAGCCGCTCGCTCCAGACGACCTTGCCGGTCTTTGCCTCCATGCAGACGGCCAACCCGATGGTGTCGGTAATGTAATAAAGATGCCCGCCCCGGGCCAGGATGGTCGGCACATAGGGCAACAGCGACTTGTCCCGGTTCTCCCAGGCCAGGTGCGTCTTGCTGACATCGCCCCGGCCGTCCGCCTTGACGGCGATCATATGCCGCAGCCCCGAACCATCGCCGGCGCAGGCGAAGACCAGCCCTTGATGGTACAGCGGCGAGCCGACCGTCCGCAGGGCCATGCCGGGGAACGACCAGGTAAAGTTCCAGACCTCGCTGCCGTTGGACGGGTTGTAGGCGGTGATGCCGGCCGTGCTCGCCACGATCAGCACCGGCGGCTCGCCGGGCCGCTCCAGCATGAACGGCGCCGAATAGCAGGCGCGGAAGGCGGGCCGCTTCGCCTCCCACAACTGCCGGCCCGTCGCCGCATCCAGGCAGATCACCGCGGCTGAGCCGTCTTGATCGTTGTTGATGTAGAGCCGGCCGTCATAGACAATCGGCGAGGCGCCGGCGCCATGCTGGCTGGTGAACGTGCCCAGGTGATGAGTCCACAACGGCGTCCCCTTGAAGTCGTAGGCGTGGACTGTCTGGCCGTTGCCGTCCCAGAAGATGGTGTAGACGCGCTCACCGTCGGCCGCCGGCGTGGATGAAGCATGGGTGTTGCGCGGGTTCAGCTTCTTGAACGGTGCACCGGGGACGGTGCGCGACCAGAGGATCTTGCCGTCGCGGGCGCTGAGGCAGAGCAGCATCCGCTCCCGGGCATCCGGAGTGCTCGATTGCAAAAAGATGTGGTCTCCCCAGACCACCGGCGAGGAATTGCCCGGGCCGGGGAGGGCCGTCTTCCAGAGGATGTTCTCCCGCTCGTTCCACCGGATGGGGACATCCAGGTCCGGCGCGGTGCCGGTGCCGTTCGGCCCGCGGAAGCGGGGCCAGTTGCCGGCGAACGCCTCCCAGCCGGCCAAGGTCAAGCAGCAGACGACCAGTACCAACCAGATCCCGATCCTGCCCACGCGCGTGCTCATGGTGCAACCTTCTCCGCATACAATTAGCCGCGAGTTCCCCCTCATCCCTGTCCCCCTCAGAAGGAAGAGGGGCAGAGGTGAAGGGAGACTCGCGGCTCAACGATCCCAATTCCCTATCAATTTAACGGGGCCGATCCCGCTAGGCAAACAACTCCTTGATCACCTTGCCGTCGCGGACGATGTGGACCGGACGGCCGGTCGGCGTGTAGTACTCCTTGTGCGGGTCGATCCCCAGGCTATGGTAGAAGCTGGCCGCCACGTCTTCGGGCGTCACCGGCTGCTCGACCGGCTCCTCGCCCTTGTCGTTGGTCTTGCCGATCACCTGGCCTCCCTTGATGCCGGCGCCGGCCATTACAATCGACATGGCCCGTGCCCAGTGGTCGCGGCCGGCGGTGGCGTTGACCTTCGGCGTCCGGCCGAACTCGCCGGTCATGAACACGGCTGTCTTCGGCAACAGGCCGCGCTCTGCCAACTCTTCCAACAAACTGGCCATGCCCTGGTCCAGTTTGGGCAGCCGGTCGTCCTTCAGCCGGCTGAAGTTATCGCGGTGGGTGTCCCAGCCGCCGAAGTCGATGGAGACAAAGCGGACCCCTGCCTCAATCAGCCGGCGGGCCAACAGGCAGGCCTGGCCGAACGGATTCCGGCCGTACTTGTCGCGGACAGCAGCCGGCTCCCGGGCAATGTCAAAGGCTTCGCGGGCCTTGGGGGAGTTAAGGATCTCGAAGGCCTGCTGGTAGAACTTGTCCATGCCGGCCAGGTCCTGACTCTTGACCTCGACCTTGCGGAAGGCGGTGTCGAGCCCTTCCAGCAGCCCCTTGCGGCTCTCGATGCGCTCCATACTCAGGCCCTGCGGCAGGGCCAGGGCGCGGACGCTAAAGTTCTCCTTGTTTGGGTCATCATTGACGGTGAACGGGTTATAGGCTACGCCGAGGTAGCCGGCCGTCTCGGCGCCGCCATTGGTGCTCTGGATGGGCAGGGCAACGTAGGGAGGCAAGCCGGGCGGGCCGCCGTACTCCTTGGTGACGACCGAACCGTAGCCGGGATACTGTAACGACGGCAGCGGCCGATTGCCGGTCCGCAGGAACATCTGCCCGGGGGCATGGGCGGCCAGGTTGTGGTGGACACTGCGGAGGATGGCGTACTTGTCGGCGTTCTGCGCCATCCGCGGCAGGTGCTCGCAGATCTCGATACCCGGGACATTGGTCTTGATCGGCTTGAATTCGCCGCGATACTCCGCCGGAGCGTCTGGCTTGGGGTCCCAGGTGTCGAGGTGGGTCTGACCACCGCCGAGATAGATGAAGATGGCGCTTTTGTCGGCGCCGGCAGTAGGGGCGGCCGCGGCATAGCGGAGATAGTCGGGCAGGGACAATCCCAGAAAGCCCAGCGTGCCGACCCGGATGAAGTCCCGGCGGCTCACGCCGTCGCAGTAATCGCGAAATGCCATGGTGGAGACTTCTCCTTTACAAGAGGCGCTACCTTGTTGCGAGCGGGGGCGTTAGCCTTCATAACCGGGGGGCTGACGCCCCCCGCTTGCCATCACCGGGGGGCTCACGCCCCCCGCTCGCCAGTTCGTGAGACGCTCTAATGGTTGAACACAAACTCGCGCAGGTTGATCAATGACCAGAGCACATCTTCGAAGCCAGCCCTGCGGTCGGCGGCCCGGGCCACATACTCCAGCGCCCGCGCTTTCTCCTCCATGTTCGGATAACGGCTGACGGTCGAGAGGTACAACTCCTCGACCAGCCTCTCGTTGTCGGGAACCTCCTTGAGCAGCTTCGCCAGTCGGCCGGCCGGGGCACTGATCTTGGCGTTCACGTCAATGTCGTTGATCAGGTACATGGCCTGGGGTAGGCCGGCGTCGGCGCTGCGCTCGCAGTCACAGGTCTGGGTGCGGAGCGGCCGGCCGAAGATGGCCAGGGCATAGGCCGGCCCCTGCACGCCCAGCCGCGTCGGCGCCAGGCCGATGGCCCGCGTTCCCGGCGGGGCGATGTTAG
>DATLYH010000072.1:0-2500 GCA_035575035.1 Gemmataceae bacterium | reverse complement strand
CGGTTGATACTTCTTGCCGCCCGCCTCGATCCGATAGGCGCGGATGCGCTTGACCGCCTCCTGTTCCTCCCTGGCCCGCTGCACGAGCTTCTCGTCCTTCCTGCCCGGCTCATGCGGCACCAGCCTCGGCTCGACCGGCTCACCGGGCAGGTCGATGTAGCTCATGTAGATCTGGTTGTCGAGGGATTCCGGCGTGGTGTAGCGGCCGTCGGTGTTATGGATGATGCGCAGGCCGCCGGCGGGGTGCGGCAGCAGCACCGGCCGATGGTCAAGCAGGCCGTCGGAGTGGTGGACCTCGATCGGCTCGGACCACTTGTCGCCGTCGAGCCGGCGGGCGAAGGTCAGCCAGTACGAGCCGGGATGGCTGCTGTAACGGGTGCCGAACTTCTGGCGATAGGTGAGCCAGACGCGCCCCTTGCCGTCGATGCCGATCTTGGGGTAGGCGTAGCGGGTCTGCCGCTCGTAGCGGTTGCTGGTCAACGCATCGAAGGGGAGCTTGGGCACCGGGACCGACGACGTGGGCAGCTCGGCGGCCGGCCGCATCAGCTTGCCGTCCACCAGGCAGACGACGCGCACCGAGCGTTCGTTGTAGAGAGGGTAGCCGTCGTTGCTGTCGAGGGCGCCGTAGTCTTTGCCCCACTTCTCGGGCCCTTCCTCGTAGGCGATCCAGAGGCGGCCCGCGGGGTCATAGCAGATCGAGGGGCGGGCCTCGAAGCGCGACGAACTGGCCACCGGGTTACGATCTCCTCCGCCGGATGACTCGGTAGCGGTCCCCCGATACGGCAGCATGACATCGTAATCGCCTCCCAGGTATTCGTCACAGGCGATGCGCCACTGGCCCTCAGATCCCACGGCAATGGCGACATGCCAGCTGGCAGCGCCCCCTCCGATACCCGACATCCGGCTGCTCCAACCGTCATCGCGAAGCGTCAGACCGGTCTGGTGGAAGATGCCCGCAAGGCCATCCTTGCGCCAGACCTGGGAAGCCAGGAGAAGTTCGCCGGACTGCGTGGTACTCATGACAGGGGACAGATAGGCGACTCCCTCGTCGCCGGAGCCGCCTCCGGTCAACCGCTGTTCTTTGCCGAGCTTCGGACTTACGGTCCGGGCGTAGAGATCGTGCCGGCCGCCGCGGTTGGCGCTGTAGACGACAATCACCGTGCCGTCGCCTTTGGCCGCAATGGCGCAGCGCACCAGGTCTTGCTTGCCGTCAGTCACCGCAATCGGTTCGCTCCATTTGCCATCGCGGTAGTATTTGACGAAGAGTTGGTCGCCGAACTCCGGTCGATAAAGCGCCTTGAAGTCCTTCGGTTGCTCCTTGTAGGGCGCCTGCTCGATTCGCCGGCTCTCATCCTTGAGGGTGTAGCTGATATAGGCCACCCAGAGGGTGCCGTCGGGGCCGTAGCAGGCGGCGGGGAAGTCGTCCTCGGTCTTCGCCGTGACCACCGGCGTGGCGGTCGTGATCAGGCGGACGACGGCGGCCCCGCCCCACAACGGCACCGGCTTACCGGCCAGCACGTCTTTCAGCGCCACGGCCGCTTCCTGGTCGGTGCTCTCCGGCCGGGGCGAAACGGTCAGCTTGGCGTCGGGCTGCACGTCGGCCAGATGCAGCACCACGCCGACCGTGGCCATCCCTTCGATCTTCGTCAGGGCCGGCTGGCCCTTGGGCAGCCGCAGCGGCCGGTGCGACGATGCCTCCCAGCGGTCGGGGTCAATCAGCTTGTCGCCGTCGCGGAAGCGGTAGCCCTCGCGGTGGACCACCCGGGCCCCCGTGACTGTCGCCCGGCCCGACCAGTTGATCGGCCGCTCGTCCTTCAGCCCCAACTCGATCAGCACAGCGACCGGCGGCCTCGGCTCGGCCGACTTGCCGGCCCATTCCAGCAGGAGCAGCCCGCCGGGCTTCTTCTGAAAGCCGACGGCCGCAACGGCGATCATCACACCGCTGACCGTAAGGAGGAGCAGAGGGCGCCGCTTCATGGCAGGTTCTCCGATGCGTCACATCCCCGGGCGACAGGCTTGGCCGAAAGATGGTCCCTTTGTCCGCCGGATGTCTGGCCGCACTGCCCGACTGCAAGACCGAGAACCCCTCCGCCCAGGGAGGCCGGATGGATTGGCCCACCGTCCTGTAAAGACGGCAGCCGAACGTCTGGACCAGGCACTCCCCGATTAAGAGGGTCCCCTTCGCCGGCTGTCAAGACAATTCACGGATTTCCGACCGGCAAGGCCACACCGACAGCGAGCAGGCCGTGCCGCAGCATCGGCAGGGCGACTAATCCCCATTCCCATTGTGCCATCGGCCGGCACCGGGGGTTTATTCAGCCGCGGCATCCCCTGCGGCCGCCTCGCGCTTGGGTGGCTGGCCCGCCCCTGGGCCACGGGCCGTCCCCCGCACCATCACCACAATCTCGCGCGTGCCCCGGTCATCCACAAACACATGCAACTGGTTCTCAAACGAGCCGGGCCGAATCGGCTCCACGGTACATTCAAGCCGTTCCGTCTT
>DATLYH010000071.1:0-5416 GCA_035575035.1 Gemmataceae bacterium | reverse complement strand
AGCGCTTGCCCCCTTTAAGGGGGAGAGGGGATCCACTCTTCTCCCCTCTCCCCTACAGGGGGAGAGGGGCAGGGGTGAGGGGGCAAATGCACCCGCGCTCGCCGCCGGCTCGCGGCTCAACCGCGCGGAAAACCCGGCACTTGATCCCGCCCCAGATGCGAGGGCGCCGGCCGGCGCGTCATCCGGCCGCGGCGCCGGGAGTGACAGTGCCATGTCACGACCAATGTCCGCTACCGCCGCCCCCGGTACCACAGCGGCCGCACCGAGGGAACCGCAGCCGCCCCTGCCGTCCTTCAGCCAAATGATACCGGCCGGGGGCAGCCGCCCGCCGACTTCGTCCAGCGCAGGCGGACCGGCTGCGGCGAAGGAAGAGAGCGGAAACCAAGGGGGCGGCTCCGGGGAAGGGGCCGAAGTCGGCGTGGCGGGGGCGGGGCCTCCGGAGCGCGGCACCGGCAAGCCGCCGCCCCGGCCGATCCGGTTGAGCGGCAACCGTGACTTGATTATCCAGGTGGAATGCACCGCCGGTGCTGTGGTGCTTCACCCGACCCGGCTCCGCATCCCGACAACCGCATTGACACCGCGCGGCGACGCCAACCCGCTGGTGCAGGCGGTCCGGCAGATGATCACCCGGCGTCAGGCCAGCGTCCGCCCCGGCGAGACGCCGTATCGCCCGCAGGTCCGCTTCCTGGTCCGCCCCGACGGGCTGCGCGCCTTCCACCTGGCCTACCCCGCGCTGGAAGCGCTCCGCTTGCCGATGACTCGCCAGGATATCGGCTGGGGCGAAGAGGTCCGCACGCCGTGAAAAGCAAGGATGGATGGCCATGATTCGCCGCCGACGCCGGGGGCAAGAAATCGCCTTCGGCTTTGACTCCTTCCTCGACATTGTTGCTAACGTCGTCGGGATCATCATCCGCATGATCCTGGTCGTCTGGGTCGGCGCCCGCGCCTACACCAGTCTGCACTTCCCGCCCCGGCCACCCGCCTCGGCCGAGTCTCCTGCGGACGCCGCTGATCCCCTGGAGCGCGAGCTGGCCGAGCACCGCCACGAGTTGGCCCAGGCCCAGGACCGCCTTCTGGAACAACTCCGGCAGTTGGACCAGATCAAGAACGCGCAGGCGTCGCCGCTGCGGGAGCTGGCCGACCTGGCGGCGCGGCGGCAGGCGCTGGCGCAGGAACGGGCCGGTCTGCAACGGCAGGGAATGGAAGCGGAGCAGCGGGTCCGGTCGGCCGCCGCCTCGCTGGACGAACTGCGGCAGCGCGAACGACGGCTGAAGGAAGAGATTGCCGCCCTGGAGAAGGAAGCTCCGCCCAAGCCCCCCGTGTTGGGGCGTGGTCTCCAGACCACGCCCCAACGGGCTCCGCCCAAGCAGGTGTTCCGCTACCGCGTGCCGGTCAGTCGGCCGGTGCAGACCGAGGAGTTGATTTTTGAATGCCGCGGCGGACGGGTCACTTTCATCGATGTCGGCGCGCTGCTCGATGAGGTACGCCGCAGCCTGCGCGACAAGGCCGAGGCGCTGCGTACCCGCTGGGAGGTCGAGGACGTGGCCGGCCCGATCGGCCCCTTCCGCCTGCGCTACACCGTCGAGCGCCAGCGCGATTTTGCCTTTGCCGTCCCCGATGCTTACGCCAGCTTCAGCTACGGCGTCAGCGCCTGGCAGATCGAGCCGGTCGTGCCGCTGCGCGGCGAAACCCTGGAGGCAGCCCTGGCGCCCGGCTCGGAGTTCCGCCAGATTGTGGATGTGCTCGATCCGCAGCACACAGCGGTGACTTTCTGCGTCTACCCTGATAGCTTCGCCCTCTACCGCCAGCTGCGCGATTACCTTTACCGGCGCGACCTGGTGGTGGCCGGCCGGCCGCTGCCCGAAGGCGCCCTCATCGCCGGCTCTCGCCACGGCACCCTGTCGCGCGGCCAGTAATACGGGGGCGCCTGCGGGTTGGGCGACCGGGGCGTCGCGGCGCGCCACCCCGACCACCCCCGGATGGCACCACTGGGCCTGGAGCTTGGCACCAAGGACTCTACGGGACGGCGTTGATCGGTGTTGGGGCGCGGTCTCCAGACCACGCCCCAGCGGCGGGACTCTACGGGACAGCGTTGATCTCGACGGTGACGGGGACAGGACTTTCCTGTAGGTCGGTCTTGATCTGGAGGACACGGCGCAGCTCACCGGGCCGGCTCGGCTGGCAGCGCAAGGGAATGGTATGGACGACAGCCTCCCGCGACGGAAGCGGGGCCGTTGTCGTCAGGCCGTCGCCCAGACCCTCGATTGCCAGGACGCGAAACGGCTTGCCGCTGCTGCGGACCACCACCCGGCCGGCCGCCTCAGCACCGACGCGGACGCCGAGCAGCTTCAGCGGGTCCGGCTGGACCGTCAGCGGCGCCTGAATGGTCGCCTCGACCAGCACCGGCACCAGCGGGCTGGCCGGGTCGTTGGTCTTCAGGAACAGCTCCCACTTGTGACTGCCGGGCGGGGCGTCGGGCTTGAGCGTGACTTTCACCCGGTAGCCAACCTGGCCGGGCCGGCGGTACATCTCTTCTAGGGTCGTCTCCAGCGGGGCCGTGCTCTTGATCACTTCGCTGACCCGCCAGTCAAGAGCGCCGGCATACTCGACCTCGATGGTCTGCGAAGGGGTCTGGCCGCGCGGCACTACGCCGAAGTTGACCTCGCCGGGGTTGAAGACCACATCACCCCGGCTATTGGCGGAAACCTTCAGCTCGGCCGTCGAAGTGTACTGCGGGCCGACCGTGACAAAGATACTGAACGTCTTGGGTCCGGTGAACCGCCGGGTGTCGATCAGGACTTCGAGGAAGCCTTCTTGCCGCGGTTCCAGCGTGCGGGTGCTAGGGGTGACGGTAACGCAGGTGCACGAGGTACGGATGTTGATGATCTCTAGCGGCACGGCGTAGATGTTGGTCATCTTGAACTTGTGGTAGAGCTGGGCGCCACGGGGGACGCTACCGTGGTCGTGGCTGACGCCCTCTTTGAACAGTTTCTCCGCCCAACTCTGGGCCGGCACTTCGGTCGGCGCCAGGGAGAGCAGCAAGATCACCAACACTGTGTTCCGCATCATTGCATCCCCGTCGGGACCATCTCCCACCGCATCCGCCCATCAGCAAGCGGATTCTAGCGTCCCCGGCGACGGCGGTGAAGGCGGGATTTGCCGCCCGCCTGGGACCGAGGCCCTCGTGGGGAAAATTGGTGTAGCATTCTCAGCCACTCTTGTGTTATGCAGGCCCCTCTCTGCCACTTTTTGGCTGATTTGGTCCGGACGAGTGTCTTTCCCTGAAAGGGGGCAAGACCGAGAAAGGCTGCGCCCTGCTGTTCCGGGCCGGCGTTTTAAGCCCTTGGCTTAAAAGCAATTAGGCGCTCTTGGTCCGTGGGGATCCTTTCTGACCGGGGCGTCGCGGCGGCTGTTCCCGGTTTTCTCCAAGTATCCGGCACGATCCTTGCAACCCATTTTCGCATCCGGGTTGACCTCGGCGGAAAGGTCAACGCGGCAAGTGGAAGGGAGGCTCTTATGGGCACCTCCGCTTTCGCCCCCCGTCTGTTGGTCCTGCGAAGGGGGACCGGTAATGTCAGGATGGGCCCGGAGACGGCAAGATACGTCTGCGGGTTGGCCAAGTACGAGGCCGAAGAACTGCTCGACTGGCTGGAAGCCAACGGCCGCCCAGAGTGTGAGGTCTCCTACGTGCCCGAGAGCGGCTTCATGATCCGCTTATCGCCCGTTTGATCCCAACTATTACCACCCGAATTATCTGTAATCAGGACGCCTCACCGCACTGCAACCGTAAGCAGTCCAAGACGTTGTGGGCGGAATTCTGAGTGGGAGCGGGTGCAGACGTACCGTGCCGACAGGGCGCAGGTCCCAAGTGCTGCGCAGCCAGGTCCCAAGCCGTGTCTGCCGAAATCAGCTGTGGGCCGAGAACTGCCCCCGCTGCCCTTCGGACATTTGCTGAGCCGGGAAGCAACCTTGATGCAGTCGCCTCTACTCACACCCGAATCATGTCCTTATCAAACTGGAAGGCCCGGGCGCGGAAGAGGAAATCGACGATGTTCCCCTCGTGCGGTTGCAGCCAGTTCAGCTGGATCGTCGGGATCGGCCCCAGGTTCAGCCGGTCGATGTGCGTCGCATCCAGGAGGGCGCGCTGGAACTTCTTGTCCTCGGTGATCGCGGTGCAGACCAGTGTCGGCCCGATCGACGCAAGCATCTTCTCCTGCGGACACTGCACCACCGTGACGAACGGGAACATGAATTCCTTCTTGGCAATCGGCACATCCGGCGAATCGCACAGGATCACCGTCGGCCGGAGGTAAGCACAGCGCTCCTTCTTGACCAGGCGCGGGCCGTACTTCGCCGTCAGATCGTGGACGCCCGGGGTCTTCAAATCATTATCGATGTCGGCGTTGATCGCTTCGGCCTGGCCCGGCACGGTGAAGGCGGCCAGGGCGGCATTGGGGTCTTCGGGCGGCAGCGGCTGGATCGGCCCCATCTTCTCCGCCAGCGCCTCGCCGATGGCACGGGCATGCCGCGACACCCAGATGCCCGAGCAGTTGATGCAGCCCCGGCCGCTGTTGACCAGCACACTCTTGACCATCAGGTCGAGATACTTTTCCCATTGATCAACCTGGTCATCGCCGATAAGGATCTTGCTGAAGCCGGGGCCGTGCGCCTGGACGCGCGGATTGCCCTTGTACTGCTCGACGGTGGCGGTACCGCCGAAGATCAGACTGCGCGGACAGTGGGCCAGCACCGCAGCGCCGACGTCCCCCAGGCCGGGGTAGATGGCGATGGCCTGCTTCGGGACGCCGGCCTGGATAAATGCCTGAGTCATGCGATAAGGGGTCCACGGCTCCTGCGGGCCGGGCTTGAGCACCAGGCCGATCTGCATCGGGATGATCGGTAGCCACAGGGTGTGCACACCGGGCGAGTTGCTTGGCAGCACGAGGCCGAGCACCGGCGATTGGGCCTGATAGCTGACCGGCACGCCGCGCGCCTCGACGCCGTAGCCGCGTGACAGGATGTTCAGGTCGAGGCCGCGGGTTAACGCATCAAGGATGCGCTCCATCTCGTTAAGGACGAAATGGTTCTTCTCCATATTGAAGCGGCACATGTGCTCGGGCAGGCCGGTCGTGGCCGACTGCATGCGGACGAACTGCTCGGGCGTCTGCGAGCCGTCGCCCAAGGGCAGCTCCGCCTTGGTGTACAGGTCGGCCGCCTTCTTGACCATCTGAAGCAGCTCCTTGATGGGAATCTCACGGAGCACATCACGGGCGCGCTGGGCGTGGCGCATATCGCGCTCGACCAGGGCGCCGTTAGATCGACTAACCTCGGCCAGCACCTCGCCGCTGTCGAAGTGGACCACCGGGTCCACGTCCATGCTCTTGTACGGCTCGCCCCAGCGGGATATGGGAATGTG
>DATLYH010000070.1:0-38055 GCA_035575035.1 Gemmataceae bacterium | reverse complement strand
GAGAGGTACGCGATTGCCGCCGAGCCCGACGGGGAGGCTGCCGAGCCGGGCGCGGAGACGGAAATCCCCTAAGCCGGCCGTTTCTGCGGCCGTTCCCCATAGAGAAGAGGCGTGGCCCCGCAGCTACGCCTCTCTTTTTTTTCATTGGTCACTCGTCATTGGTCATTCGTCATTGGTCCTTTGTCTATGGCCCGGTGCATGTTTCCAAGGGAGAATAGGACTGGAGTAGCACTTGCTTCGCCGCGGCGCGGCTTCGTTCGGTTGGTGCTGCTGACGAATGACCAATGACGAGTGACGAATGCCCCATGCGTTACTTGATCGACGGCTACAACCTGCTGCATGCGATGGGGGCGCTCGGCGGCCGGAAGGGGCCGGGCGGCCTGGAGCGGGCCCGACAGCGCTTGCTCGGCCTCTTAAGCGGCGCTTACGGCCGTCAGGCGTCGGCGGTCACGGTGGTCTTCGATGCCGCCGAGGCCCCGCGCGACGTTCCCGCCGAGCAGGACCACCAGGGGATCCACGTTCGCTTCGCCCATCGGCAGGAGGCCGACGATCTGATCGAGCAACTCATCCGCCATACGGGAGCGCCCCGCCGGCTGACCGTTGTCTCCGATGACCACCGCATCCAGGCAGCCGCCCGCCGCCGTCGCTGCCTGGTCGCCGGCTGCACCGATTACCTGGCCGAGCTCGACCGCCGGTATCGCCGCCGCCGGACACCGCCTGGGGCGGATGCCAAACCCGAAAGGCCGTCGCGCCGCGAGACGCAGCACTGGCTGCACGAGTTCGCTGACCTCTCCGACGACCCCTCCTTCAAGGACCTCGCCGAACCCCGCGAGTTCTTCGAGGAGCCGGACTCGTAGCGCCGTTCTCAACCTGATCCATGCTCCGGCCTTGGGCGACCTTGACCACGTAACCCATGCGAGCCACAATTGAGGCAACCGGTAACTGTGGTAACGATCGCGCAGGAGGTGATGGCGTTTGCGTATCTCCGAGCTGTATGCCCGTCCCGAGCCCACGGTTTCGTTTGAGTTCTTCCCCCCGAAAACGGATGAGGCCGAGGAAGCGCTGTTTCGCGAAACCGTCCCCGCGCTGAAACGACTGGGGCCGTCGTTTATCTCCGTCACTTACGGAGCGGGAGGCGGCACCCGCGACCGCACCCTACGCATGGTCAACCGCCTCCGTCGGGACCACGGCATCGAGGCGATGGCCCACCTGACCTGCGTCGGCTCGACGCGCGAAATGCTCGCCGCGGTGCTGCGTCAGGCCCATGATCTGGGCATCGAGAATATCCTGGCTCTGCGCGGCGACCCGCCCCGCGGTCAGACGGAATTCCGACCGGTTGCGGGGGGCTTCGCCCACGCCATCGACCTCATCCGGTTCGTCAAGAGCCAGAACTGCTTCACCGTCGGTGCGGCCGGCTACCCCGAAGGGCACATCGAGTGCCAGGACAAGTACCTCGACTGGGACCGCACCGCCGCCAAGGTTGAGGCCGGAGCCGAGTTCCTGATCACCCAGCTTTTCTATGACATCAATGACTTCCTCGAGTTCGAGGACTACCTGCGCAACAAGAAGGGGGTGAAGGTGCCGATTGTCCCCGGGGTGCTGCCGTTTTTAAGCGCCGAGCAGATCAAGCGCTTCACGGCGCTGTGCGGGGCCAAGCTGCCGCCGGCCATCTGCCGCCGCCTGGAAGAATACGGCAGCGATGACGAGGCAGTGCGCCGGCTGGGGGTGGAGGTCTGCACGGACCTCTGCCGCCGGCTGCTGGACCACGGCGTCCCGGGACTGCACATCTACTGTCTGAACCGCTACCCCAGCACCGCCGAGCTGCTGCGCAACCTCGGCCTCGCCAAGAGCGAGGGCTGATGGCGCAACCGGGGCGCGGCTTCGCGAGCACTCTCCCTCTCTTTTGCAGTGGCCAAGCCGCCGCCGTCGCCGTAACCTGCTCCATGATGCCCGCTCCCAGGCCCGGTGGTGCCCTCCGGGGTGGCCAGGGCTTTGAAGATTCCGCCCCGGCCACTCCATCTATAGTACTACCATCAACCAAGAGGTCGCTTGACCATGCAATAAGTTCGCCCTCCTCCCCACCCCCTCACTCCGAGGAGCGCCATGCCGCCGACCCGCAGCACGTTTATCCGTCTCCTGGTCTCCTGGTCTCCTGGTCTCCTGGTCTCCCTGTCTCTCTGTCTGGTCCTGCTGCCGCTTCAGCCGGGCAGAACGGCCGAGAAGGACAAGCCGGTCGGCGTGAAGAACGGCCTGGTGGTGTCGGTGTCGGCGCCGGCGTCGGAGGTCGGCCGTGACATCCTGCAAAAGGGGGGCAATGCCGTGGACGCGGCGGTGGCGACCGCCTTTGCCCTGGCGGTCACCTACCCGGCAGCCGGCAACATCGGCGGCGGCGGCTTCATGCTGGTGCATCCGGGCAAAGGTGAGCCGGTCGTCATCGAATACCGCGAGACAGCGCCGGCGGCCGCCACCCGGACCATGTATGTCGGCGTGCGGGGCACCCTGGGGCACAAGTTCGTCGGCGTGCCGGGCACGGTGCGCGGCCTGGCCCTGGCCCACCAGCGCTTCGGCAAGCTCCCCTGGAAGGACCTGGTGATGCCGGCGGTCCGGCTGGCCGAGGAAGGCTTCACGATGGATGCGGCCCTGGCGTCGTCCCTGAATGCGGTCGTCGCCAGTTCCGGCGAGTTCCCCGAACTGCGGCGCATCTTCGGCACCCCCCCTCGCCCTACCCTCTCCCCCCCAGGGGGGAGAGGAAAGGGTGAGGGGGGCGGCGCAGCCGACTGGAAAGCCGGCGACCGGCTGGTGCAGAAGGAATTGGCCCGCACCCTCCGCCTGATCGCTGAGGAAGGGCCCGACGCCTTCTACAAGGGACGAATCGCCGAGCAGATCGTGGCCGAGATGAAGGCGGGGGGCGGCCTGATCACCAAGGCGGACCTGGAAGGGTATCGGGCCAACATCCGCAAGCCGATCCACGGCACTTACCGCGGCTACGACATCTACGGGCCGCCGCCGCCCAGCTCCGGCGGCATCTGCCTGGTGCAGATGCTGAATGTCCTGGAGAATTTCGATCTCCGTTCCCAGGGCCGATGGTCGCCCCGGACGGTCCACCTGATGATCGAGGCGATGCGGCGGGCCTTCTGCGACCGGGCCCGGCACCTGGGCGACCCGGACTTCGTCAAGATCCCGCCCCACCTGACGACCAAGGAATATGCCCGCGAGCTGGCCCGGAGCATCAACCTGAACAAGGCGACCCCCAGCGAGGACCTGGCCGGAGACATCCCGCTGGCGGACGAGGGAGACAGCACCACGCACTTCTCGGTCATCGACGCGACGGGCATGGCGGTGGCCAACACCTACACGCTGGAGCACAGCTACGGCTCACGGGTGGTGGTCCGGGGGGCTGGCTTCCTGCTCAACAACGAGATGGCCGACTTCAACCGCACCCCGGGCGTGACAACCCGCGCCGGCGCCATCGGGACCGAGCCGAACCAGATCGCCCCGGGCAAGCGGATGCTCAGCTCGCAGACCCCGACGGTGGTGGCCAAGGACGGCAAGGTGCTGCTGGTGACGGGGAGCCCCGGCAGCCGGACGATCATCAACACGGTACTGGGGATCGTGGTGAACGTGATCGATTTCGAGATGGACATCCGCGCGGCGGTAGACGCGCCGCGGCTGCACCATCAGTGGTTCCCGGACGTGGTGCGCTTCGAAGGGATCGCTGAGCACGCCGAGTTGGTGAAGCAGTTGCGGGCGATGGGGCACAAGGTCAGCGGCACCAAGCAGGGCGACGCCCACTCGATCTGGGTTGATCCGCGGACCGGCCTGTACTACGGGGCGGAAGACCGCCGGATCAGCGGCCGAGCGGCCGGCTATTGATAGCACCTCGAGGGGGTTCTTCGCCGTTGCCCAGCGCCAGGCCGCCAGCGGCAGCCCGGAACACCCTTCGTTTGGAGTGAACCATGCAGTGGCTCTACTTCATCCTAGTGGCGTTCCATATGGTGGCCATTGTGGTGACGGGGATCCTGTGGGCGATCGTGGACATCAACAAGGAAAGCGGCCTGCGGGCCCACACCCGCGACATCCAGGCGGTGCATTTCGGCTCACTTTACCTGGTGCCGATTTTTCTGGGGCTGGCCTACGCCTTTGACAAACTCGGCGTCCCGGCCTGGCATCAGCTTTTCTTCCCCGGCGGGCTGTTCCTGCTGGTATTCTTCAGTAGCCTGGGCTACCTGTTCCCGCGCCCGCCCGGACTGAACCCGTTCTACTACTGGACCCGGGGACCGGCGATGGTGCTGGCGGTCATCGGCATGGCCTGCGCCGTGACCGGCCTGCTCTGGACCGCCGGCGTGCTGACGATCTACGCCTTCCGGGCCATCCCGCCGGGAGGGGGACTCACCACCTGAGGAAGGGGCAGGGTTTGCAGCAACGCGGGATGGAACAGCCCCAGCCGCGTCCGGCGAAGGAGGAAGTCTTCCGGCCGGACGGCCATCTCACGGTCGCGCTGGTAGGCGAACTCCGCCCAGAGGTCCGGCTCACCGTCCACCACTGGCTTGCCCAGGGCCGGGTCGCGCTCCAGATAGGCGGCCACGTCCCGCGCCCGCCGGCCATAGCGGCGCACCAGGTGCCGGGCCGACTCTTCCCCCAGCCGATAGCGCGTCCGCAGGGCGACGACCTCGGCCGGCTCGAATTCCGCCCACGGTGTCGGCGGCGCTCCGTCCAGGCGAAAAGTCCGCGTTCGGCAACAGCGCCGGCGGCCCAGGCGGCAAGCAACCTCATCGGTGATCTCTTCCGCCATTTGCCGATAGGTCGTGTACTTTCCTCCTGCCACCGACAGCAACCCCGACGGCGAGCGGAACAGCCGAAACTCGCGGGACAGCGATGACGGACTTCCCGGCCGCGATCGGACCAGCGGCCGCAGCCCGACGAAGCTGCCGAGGACATCGTCCGGTCCCAGCGCCGGCGCGAAGAAGTGATTGTGTCCTTGCAATAAATACTCGACGTCCGCCGCCGTGACGGTCAGGGCATCGGGCGATTCCTCGGTCCAGGTGTCGGTGGTGCCGATCAGGGTCTTGCCCAGCCACGGAATAACGAAGAAGACCCGGCCGTCCGCCGGATGAAGCAGGATGAAGGCCGCCGTCAACCCCCGGCCGGGGGCCACCAGGTGAACGCCCTTGGTCGGCTCCAGGTGCGGCCCGGTCGTGTCTCCCGCCAGGCGGCAAACGTGGTCCACCCAGGGGCCGGTGGCATTGAGCACCTGCCGCGCCCGCACCACGAACTCGCCGTCCCCCTGCCGATCGACCACCCGCACTCCGGTAATCTCGCCGCCAGCCTGTTCGAATGCCACCGCCTCAACGTAATTGACCGCGACGGCCCCCTGGGCAACGGCGGTCTGCACCACCTCCAGGCAAAGCCGGGCGTCATCCATCTGAGCATCGTAATACTCGGCGGCACCGCGCAGGCCGTCGGGGCGCAGGTTGGGGAACTCCCGCCGTAATCGCCCCAGGTGCAGCGGCCGGCTGCGGCGGATGTTGCTCGCACCGGCCAGCAAATCGTACAGGGTCAGCCCGACGCGCCACTTCCACGGCGGCACCCGGTCGCCTCGATAAAAGGGGAGCACAAAGCGGAGGGGATGGACCAGGTGGGGGGCGTTTTGCAAAAGCAGCCGGCGCTCGTGCAGCGCCTCGTAAACCAGGTGAAGGGCGGCCTGCTCCAGGTAGCGAATACCGCCGTGGATCAGCTTGGACGAAGCGCTGCTGGTACCCGCGGCGAAGTCCCCCTTGTCGATCAGGGCCACGCGGAAGCCACGCAGGGCCGCATCGAGGGCCACACCGGCGCCGGTGATGCCGCCGCCGAGGACTAGTAGGTCAAAGGGGCCGTCTCGCAGGGCGTCGGGGTTTCGTTTCATTGCCGGTTGCTGCTTGCCGAGCGCCGGCCGGGCCGGTATCATCGCCGGCACCGATGGCCTTTCTTCTTCCACCCTATCCAAGGTGAGGTCGCTATGTCCATCCAAGCGCTGCGTCTTCCTTCGCCCCCCCCTCACCCTCACCCTCTCCCCCCGCGGGGGGAGAGGATAAGAGTTAGGGGGGCGGCTCTGTTGCTCGCGGCCGCCTTCCTGGCCGTGCCTCATTCCTTGGCCGCCGAGATCAAGCTGGCGCGGCACCCCGACTACCATCATGGCAAGATCGTCTTTAGCTACCAGGGCGATCTGTGGAGCGCCAATGAGGACGGCTCCAACCCGCGCCGCCTGACGGTGCACCGGGCCGCCGACATCCACCCGCGCTTTTCGCCCGACGGCAAGTGGATTGCCTTCTCGTCGGCCCGCTACGGCAACCATGACGTCTTCGTCATCCCCGCCGAAGGGGGCACGCCGCGACAGCTCACCTTCCACAGTGCCGCCGATATAGTCGTCGGCTGGTCGCGCGACTCCCGGCGGATCATCTTCCAGTCAGCACGCGGCCGGCTCTACCCCGGCATTCCCAACCTGTACGAGGTGCCGCTGACCGGCGGTCTGGAGGAGCCGCTGCCGACCGACTGGGGCTACTGGGCCAGCTACTCGCCCGACGGCCGCAAACTCGCCTTCAACCGCCATCCCATGGTCTGGTGGCGCAAGCACTATCGCGGCAGCTACGCCGCCGACCTCTGGGTGCTTGACCTGGAGAAGAACTCTTATCGGAAGCTTCTCGATGCCGACCTGCCCGACGACCAGAAGCCGAACAACTTCTGGCCGATGTACGCCAACGGCGAGATTTACTTTGTCTCCGACCGTGCGGTCATGGCCAAGGCCGGGAGCAAGGAGGTGATGAAGTCGGTCAACAACATCTGGAAGGTTTCCGAGTACGGCGGCCCGCCGGTGCAGGTCACTCGCCATACCAGCGGCTCGCTCTTCTGGCCGTCGATGTCGGCCGACGGCAAGGTCATCGTCTATGAAGAGAACTTCGGCCTGTGGAAGCTCGACGTGGCGACGGGCCGGACCACCGCGATCAAGATCGACCTCATCACCGACGAGCCGGAGAACAGCCGCGAGACGCTGACCATCAATGGTGAGGCGGACAGCTACCACCTGTCGCCGTCGGGCAAACGGGCGGTGATCTCGGTCCACGGCGAGCTGTTCACCATCGCTACCGACCGCGGCGATGTCCGCCGGGTCACGCGCACGCCGGGGGCCCGGGACACGCAGCCCCGCTGGTCGCCCGATGGCAAATGGATCGCCTTCATCAGCGACCGGAGCGGCCGCGAAGAGGTGTGGGTCTGCGATGAGCAGGGCGGCCAGCTCCGGCAGATCTCCGACAGCGACACGCAGAAAGGCCAGTTCGTCTGGTCGCCCGACTCGAAGGCCCTTCTTTACACCGCCAGTGACAAGAAACTCTACAAGTACAGCTTCGCGACGGACCAGACCACCGCACTGGCGAGCGGCACGGTCATCAGCTTCGGCGGCTCGGCCATCGGCAACCCGCAGTGGTCGCCCGACGGCAAGTGGATCTCCTACCACAAGGCGAGTGACACCCTGCTGTCTCACGTGTATGTCATCCCGGCCGACGGCGGAGCGGAGCGGCGCCTCACCGACGACGATGTCTACAGCGACAGCAACGCCGTGTGGACGCCGGACGGCAAGCGGATCGTCTACCTGGCCGGCGGCGATGTGTCGAACATCGGCCAGGCCGGCCGCTCGACGGCGCAGCTGTTCGTCGTCTCGCTGCTGCCGGAGGAGAAAGACCCGGCCGACCGCAACATCGACAGCGAGGAGGAAGCCGCGGCTGCCGAGCGCCAGGGCCGGGGCTTGCCGCGCCGCTTCGGCGGGTCGGCCGACAACGACGAGCCGGCCCGGGGCCAGGACGTCCGCCCGGCCGGGACGGTCGAGGTCAAGATCGACTTCAACCGCATCGGCCGGCGGGCTCGGCAACTGACGCGGATCGCCGACAACATCACCAGCCTGGCCGTTTCGCCCGACAGCCGCAGCGTCGTCTTCGCCACCGTCGGGACCGAAGGGGGCCGGCCTGTGCAGTCGATCTGGTCGGTGGGGATCGACGGCGAGCGCCTGACGCGCGTCACCCAGTCGGTGCGTCCGACCGAGGAAGGAGACGGCCCGCCGGCTGGCCGTTTCGGCTTCGGCGGTCTGTCGTCGCTCCAGTTCGCCCGGGACGGCCGGACCCTCTACTTCCGCCAGGGGAACGGCATCTACGCGGTCGCCGTGGGCGGCGGATTGGGCGGTCCGGCCGCGGCCGGCTCGACGCCGACTCCTCCCACTCCACGGCCGGGGGGGCGTGGGACGAGCGCCGAGGCGGGCCCAGGCAGCGGCTCCACGGCCCGACGCATCAACTTCACCGTCCGCGTCGAGGTCGATCACCGCGCCGAGCGCAAGCAGGTGTTCAACGAAAGCTGGCGGGTGATGAAGCACCGCTTCTATGACCCTGCCATGCACGGTGTGGATTGGGACAAGGTTCGCGCCATCTACGAGCCGTTGCTGGAGCACGTGGGCGATCAGGAGGGACTCCATAACGTCGTCAGCATGATGCTGGGCGAACTGAACGCCTCGCACACCGGCATCAGCGGCGGCGGCCGGGGCGAGCGCGGCGAGGGCCGCAGCCCGCAAACGCGCTTCCCGGGGTTCGAGCTGGAGGCCGACCGCAGCGGCTACTACAAGGTCAGCCACATCTACAAGAACGGCCCGGCGGACAAGGATTGGGTCAAGATCAACGTCGGCGATTACATCCTTGCCGTGGACGGCGACGACCTCAAGGTGCCGGACAACTACTGGCGGCTGTTCACTGCCGCCCCCGGCAGCCGGATGGAATTCCTCGTCAATTCCAAGCCGACCAAGGAGGGAGCCTGGAAGACGCGGGTGACGCCGGTCAGCAGCCTGCAGCAGACCAACCTCCAGTACGAGAAGTGGGTGGCCGACCGCCGGGCGATGGTGGAGAAACTGTCCGGCGGCGAGATCGGCTATCTGCACATCCGCCAGATGAATGAGACGGCGCTGCGCCAGTTCGAGCGCGACCTGACCATGCTGCGCACCAAGAAGGCGCTGATCATCGACCAGCGCTTCAACCCGGGCGGCAGCATCGACCAGGAGCTGTTGCAAATCCTGGGGCAGCGGCAATACCAGTACACCCGGGTGCGCGACTCGATCGAGGTGACCCGGCCGCTGCGCGGCTTCTTCGGGCCGATGGTGGTGATGGCCAACGAGCGCTCCACGTCGGACGCCGAGGTGTTCCCCGACGGTTTCCGCACGCTGAAGCTCGGCAAGGTAGTCGGTGTCACGACCTACGGCGCGGTGATCGGCACCGGGTCGTACCAATTGATGGACGGCTCGTCGATCCGCACGCCCAGCTCGGGGTTGTGGAACGTCAACGGCACCAATCTGGAGAACTACGGCGTGCCGCCCGACGTGTACGTGGACAACACGCCGGAGGATTTCTGCCAGGGCCGCGACGCCCAGCTGGAGAGGGCGGTTGAGGTGCTCAAGGAAGAGCTGAGGAATCGCCCGAAGCCGCCGGTGCTGCGGGGGCAGTGAGTTCCCGGCCGTCGGTTTGCCCTTCCTGCATAAGCCCCCAGCGCCAGTCCGGGCGGCCCATGCTGGCGCAGGGAGACCTGCGGTCAGCGCCGGGGGCGTGGTCCGGAGACCTCGCCCCAACGGGTGCGCCGGGGGCGTGGTCCGGAGACCTCGCCCCAACGGGCCCCCAGCGCCAGTCCGGGCGGCCGTCACACGACAACCGCCCGGGCTGGCACAGGGCGACCTCCGGTCCACACCGGGGAGCGCGGTCGGCCGACCGCGCCCCAGCGGAGGGGTCGCACCTGTGGGACGCGGTTTGATTACGTCAACCAGCCCTGTCGTCCATTCCGATTCCAACCAAGCCGCCCAGGAAGCCCGAACCATGATCCGGCTGGACACTCCCCTGGTGGACTGGAATGTTCGTCGTGACGCATTGCCCTACTGCGGCGATGGGGGCGTCCGCGACAGGATAAAGTCGGTCCTGTCGCTCAGGTCCTGGGCTCTGCGAGGTCAGGCCCACGCCGGGGCTCTGAGAGGTCGGGCATATTAACTTTGCCGTCTGGTGCTACTACAGTATGGGGCCGCTCCCGCGAGGTCGGATCGATCCGGAGGGACGGGTGATGTCGGACGGCAACCTGGTCCGTCAGGCGCTGGCGGGGCGGGCCGAAGCGTATGAGGAACTGGTGCGCCGCTGGGCCGGACGGGTCGTCGCCCTGTGCCACGCCAAGGTTGGCCGGGCCGATCTGGCCGACGACCTGGCGCAGGAGACCCTGCTGCGCGCCTACCGCGCCCTGGCCTCCCTGGCCGATCCGGAGAGGTTCGGCTCGTGGCTGCACGGCATCGCCCTGCGCACCTGCTTCGACTGGCTCCGCTCCAACCACCGCACCCCGATCCCGTTCAGCGCCCTGGGGCCCGACTTCCACCCGGAAGAAGTGCTGAGCCGGGCGTCCAGCTCGGGTGAGGCGGCGGTGGACCGGGAGGATGAGCGGCGGGAACTGCTGGCCCAGGTCGAGGCGCTGCCCGACGCCTACCGCCAGGTGGTGATGCTCTACTACTACCAGGACATTACTTATCGCCAGATCGCCGCCCTTCTGGGCGTCTCGCCGGCGACGGTCAACGCCCGGCTGACCCGAGCCCGGGCCCTGTTGCGCGAGCGCCTCAGTCACTGTCGGAGGTGAATCATGGACTGCGAACAGGCCATGCTTCTGATATCCGCCCAGATCGACCGCGAAATCGAGCCGGAGCAGCAGGCCCTCTTGGAGGCCCACCTGCGCATCTGCGCCGGCTGCCGGACAACGAGGGACGCTTTCCGCCTTCAGGATGAGGAACTGCGGCGGAGCTTCGCCGAGCGCCGCCAGGCCGCCGCCGAGGTCGCCCAGCGCGTCCGCGCCTCTTTGCCCGGCGCCGCCCCGCGCGTCGTGCCGATGGAGGAACACGCGGACGAGACGGATGTCGGCCCGCTGCTCCGCCGGGTGGGTCTGGCGCTGGGAGCGGCCGCGGTACTGGCGATCATCGCCCTGCTGCTGTACCAATTCCAGGCGAACCGCCAGCCGCCGCCCGTCGGGGTCCCGATGCCGCCCCTCGCCGTGCCCCCTGCCGCCGCCCATAAGCCGGAGGTGCCGATCCCTGGGGAACACCTGACGGCCCGCCGTCGCCCGGTCGTGCCTCCCTCCGCGCCCCTGGCGGTGGGCGAATCGCTCCAGACAAAGGCCGGCGAGCGCCGCCGGATTACGCTGCCCGATGGCTCGGTCCTTTACCTGAACCAAAATACGTCGGTCAAGCTCGCGGCCGACCGGGAGCTGACGTTGGAGAGCGGCGAGGTCTACGTCGAGGCCGCCCCCCGGCCGCCGGAAACCGCTCCCCCGTTCCTTGTGAAATCGCCCCGGCGCGAGGTGAAGGCCGTGGGGACCAAATTCGCCGTCCGCACCGACGCGAACGGAACGGGCGTGCTCGTCACTCAGGGATTGGTATCGGTCAGCGGAGCCAGTCAACTCCGACGGGGGGAGTTCCTTCCTCCGGATGGCACCGCCCCCGTTCCGGCGCCGCGCGTCTCGCACCTGCTCGACTGGACGCGCGATCTGATGGCCCACGCCGAGTCGCCGCTGGTCCCGGCCAGCAAGTACGCCGGTGGCGCTCTCATCGCCATCGATCCGTCCGGCCAGGAGGCGAAGCTCAGCCTGCGCAAGTACCACATCGACGTTCACATTGAAGACGGCTTCGCCCGCACCACCATCGACCAGACCTACTTCAACCACGAGCCGCAGCGGCTGGAGGGGACTTTCTACTTCCCGCTGCCGCCGGATGCTTCCCTGTCGCGGCTGGCCATGTACGTGGACGGCAACCTCATGGAAGGCGGTATGGTCGAGCGCGACTATGGCCGGGCCGTCTATGAAGAGATCGTTTACAGCCAGCGTGACCCGGCGCTCCTGGAGTGGGTGGACGGGAGCACATTCAAGATGCGGGTCTTTCCGCTGGAGGGCCACCAGGAGAAACGCATCATCCTCAGTTACACCCAGAAGCTCCCCGCGCTGTATGGCCGGATGCAGTACCGTTTCCCTGCCGGCCACAGCCTCGACGTCGTCCGCGACTGGTCCTTCCATGCCCGCATCAAGAATGGGGCGGACATCGGCTGGAGCTGCGATTCCCACACGCTGCGGGCGACCAAGGACGGCGCCGACCTCCTGCTTGATGCCAGCGCCCGCCAAGTGAAAGTGGACCGCGACGTGCAGCTTTCCTTCTTCGACCCACGCTCGGCACAGGATGAGCAGCCGCGTTTCTCGTCCTTCGACCACGAGGGGGCCCGCTACCTGATGCTGCGCTATCGGCCGCGTCTGCCGGGTTCCGGGGTCCAGAAGGCCGTTAACCCGCGGAACTGGGTCTTCCTGTTCGAGTCGTCCGGCGACCGCGACCCGCTGCTGGCCCGCGCCCAGATTGACATCATCCAGACACTGCTGCAACACATCGAGCACCGCGACACCTTCGCCGTGCTGACGGCCGGCACGCGCGTCCATTCGCTCTTCCCGGAGCCGCAGCCGGCCACGCCGGAGAATATCCAGGCGGCCATCGAGTTTCTGGAACGGTCGCACCTGATCGGCGCCCTTGACCTCGGCAGCGCCCTGGAGGCCGCCGAGTCGTTTGTGAAGGTGTCATCCCTGGAACCGACCACCGAACACTACCTGGTGCATGTCGGCAGCGGCGTCGCCACGCTGGGCGAGCGGCGCGAAGATGGGTTGGTGAAACGTTTGCCGGAGGGGGTGCGCTATGTCGGTGTCGGCGTGGGCAAGCGCTGGGCCCGCGGCTTCATGAAGGCCGCCGCGGAGCGCACGGCCGGCCACTTCACCCAGATCAACCCTGACGAGCCGATCGCCTGGCGTGCCTTCGACCTCTACGCCACCCTCAACACCCCGCGCCTCCATGATGTCAAGGTCGTGGACAGCGCCGAGCGGATTTCCTTCCTCAGCTACGCCAACTCGCTGAGCCAGGGCGAGGAGTTGTGCGCCATCGCCCGCATCGAGGCCGGCGAGCCGATGCCGGAGTCGGTCATCATCGGCGGCACGCTGGATGGCCAGCCGTTCCGCAAGGAAGTGCCGGTCAAGGAGGTGGCAGGCGGGGCCGGCTACCTGCCGCGGACCTGGGCCAAGCTGGAGATTGACCGCCTGCTGGCGGAAGATGCCCTCAGGCACAAGAACCGGATCGTCGCCTTGAGCAAGGCGATGTACGTGATGACGCCGTTCACCTCGCTCCTGGTATTGGAGAACGAGCAAATGTACGCCCAGTACAAGGTGGACCGCGGCCGCAAGGACCACTGGGCGATCTATCCCTGCCCCCCAAAGATCCCGGTCGTCTACGAGCCCGACCCGCTGCAGCCGGTCGATCCTCGCAGCGTCCCGTCGGCGTCGAAGCCGCCGGCCAACCAGGTGCTGCAGACCGTGCTGATCCGCGTGCCGCCGCGCTTCCTGACCTGGCCCGGCCAGGACGATCCCTACGGCAGCCAGCAAGTCTTGACGGCGGCCAACCTCTACCAGCGGAGTCAGGCTCTCCAGGCGTTGGGCCGCCTTGCCCGCGATAAAGCCGAGCCTCTCGGCCTCATCACGGGCGAGCCATTGACGCGCTTGGGGGTTGAGGGTCTGGAGAGGGAGTATGATGCCTATGCGGCGGCGCGGCTCGCCCCCGCCGCGTTTCCCGAGTCCGACCTCCGCGGCTTCCTCGGCGACTTGCGCAACTACCGGCTCGGCCCGGGAAAGCAGCAGCGGCGCGGGCCGCTATCATCCGCACCTTCCCCCGGCTGGAGGGGGAGCCCGGTGGAGTGGTCTGAGCGTACCGCCCTCGCCTTCTCCCTGGACGACAGCCGTTCCGTTCTGCTACCCCCGGATGGATACTTTTGGCTGCGGGACGTATCGATCGGACAACCACTCGCGATTCTGAGCGACGCGAAGGCGCGCAGCCGCGCCCACTTGAATGCCATCCCCGAGCCGGCAGTCCTCGGGATACGGACCAATGAAAACTTCGAGGCGGACTTCTCCACCCATGCGCCAGGTTTCTTCTCACGGAACCTGCCGTTGAAGGTGAAGGGGATCGGACGCATCCACACGCGCATTGACGAGTCGATGGATAACGAGAGCACCAAGCGGAGAAGCGCGCAAGGGCTCGTCCCCCAGAGCTACGGTCGGCCGGCATTCCGCGGCGACGGGCGGCTTTTCACCGACCTGGTCGCCTATGCCCCAGGCATGAACACCACCTCGGCCGACATCCGGGCGACGCTGGAGGCCGAGGCGGTGCCCGACCCCCGCACGCTGCCCGGCCGGATCGATCCTGCCGCCCGTCGGCTCATCGAGCAGGCCCGCGCCGCCGGCTGGCAAAAACTCACCCTGGGCGGCGACCAGGACACCGCCGGCCTCGACATCCTCTTCGACGGCAGCGGGCGCTACACCTATGAGCGCGTCCTGCCGCTGGGGTTGCGCGAGCGCGTTGTTTGCGATGGTCAGACGCTGCTCCATCTCTACCCCGAGCTGGGCGTCGGCGCCCAGCGGAATGTGAGCCGGTTCCATCGGGCCGCGCTGGCGGGGTTGGTCCCCTGGCTGGTGCTGCCGGCCGAGGACCTGGCCCGCGGCGCGGATGTGGAGTGCGTCGGCGAGCGGACCGTGGCCGTCAGCCCGCGCGGCGCTGCCGCCCGGACCGCCGACGGCAAGCCAGTGCCCTACCTCCGCATCGAGCTGGTCTTTGCCACAGACGGGCCGTTGGCCGAGCGCCGGCTGGTCGAGATGCCGGCAAACAAGGTCCACCTCCGCGAACAGTTCGACCCCGATGGCACCATCCGGCTGCTTGATGCTGACAGGAAGGAGTTGACCGCACGCAAGCTGATCCTCACCCGCGCCGCGGCGCCGGACCTGAAGCCGGACACCTCGGCGCTGGTGGTGCTGCCGCTGCCGCTGCGGACGCGGGAGCATGTCTACCAGGCCTACGGACTTAATCCGAACAAGCCGCTTGATCTGGAGGAGAACCTCTGCCTGGATTACCTGGAGCCGGAGCAAGCCCTGGAGGTGTTCGCGGCCGAGTATGCCGCGCAGCAAGCAGGGCGGGCCCGCGAAGTGTATCGGCGCTGCTTCCATCAAAAGGGCGATCGGCGGCTCGGCTTCTGCACCCTGCTGGCCGCTGCCGGCGTCCGCGTCAGCGCCGACCCCGAGCTGCTCAAGGTGCTGTGGGAGCACCGGCACGACCCGCTCGCCTCGTACCTGGCCTTGCAGCATCAGGCGTATGACAGCCTGCACCGGCGCTGGGCGCTGGACTGGGGCCGGGGCATCGGGCCGGCGGACGGGTTGCTGACGCGGCTGGCCGACTTCCGTGACCGCTGGCTCCGCTGGCGCGACGGCTCGGTCAACCAACTCGGCCGCTCGGCCCGCCGGGCGGAACAGGAGCGGGCGCTGGAGTACGTCCGCCGCAACCGGTCCTCGGTCCTCGGCCTGGCGCTGTTGACCCTGATTCAGGAATACGCCGGCAGCGATGAGCACTTCTACCGCGATCTGGCCGCCGCCTGGCGGCTGCTTGATGACGGCTCCGGCCTGGCCTATACGTCCCGCTATGAGCACGCCCGCAATCTGTGGAACAGTGGCCGCCGTCAAGAAGCCCGGACCCACTTCCGCGAGCTGTACACCAAGGCATTCCAGAAGGGCTTCCTGCCGCCAATCGACTCCACCTTCCGCGCGGCGCTGACGGGCAACGGTGAGGAGGCAGACCTTTGGAACGAGCTAATGCGGCAGACCGCCGCCGACCTGATCCGGGAGAAGGACCGGGTCGCGGTGGTGACATTGGCCTGGCAGTGCTGGCAGCTCGGCGACCAGCCGCTCGCTGACTATCTGCTCGAAACTGCCCTCGACGATCCAATCGGTGGGGCCGCCCGCGCCCCGGTTGCGGCAGGGATGCCCCGCCGGACGACTCCGGCTCCTCGTCCCGACCGGATGGCCGAGGAACAGGAAGAGAATCGGGTGGTGTTGCTGGCGGCCATCGAATACCTGCGGCAGACGAACCAACTCGCCCGCGCCGATCAATTGTTGCGGCAACTCCTGGAGGATGAGAAACAGTGGCTCCAGGCCGACGGGGCGCTGGCACCGCTCCCCGGCGCCGTCCGCGGCGCGGCGCCGGGAGGGACTGAGGACGCTGCGGCCCCGATGGCCCCAGTGGTCCGGCAGCCCCAGAATACCGAGGAAGAAGCGAAAGCTCGTGAGAAACTCCTGCGGCTGGCGGGGCTGTGGCGGTTGGCAGCCCAGGTCGCCGAGCAGCGCGGCCTGACGGCACGGGCCATCGCGTGCCTGGAGGAGGCACTGGAGATCGAGTACCACTGGGGGCCGGAGGTGGTCCATTTGCAGCAGGTGCGCCACGACTACGGCAAGCTCCTCGATCATTACCAGATGCTGGCCAGCGCCCTCGCCGTGCTGAAGCTTGAGCCGGAAGGCGCCGCCGGGGCCGGGATGGCCCCGGAAGGTGCCGCACTGGCAGACATGGGAACGCCGCCGCCCGGCATGGTCATCCTGCCGAGCATGGGGCCGTCGGCCGACCTGGTTCGCCGGACGGTGCGGGCGGCTGATCGCTGGCGGGCGCTGGACCGCGAGAGCGGCCCCCCCTGTCAGCAAGCGGCGAAGATCCTCAAGACCCTCGGGGTCCGCGAGTTGGCCTGGGAGTATCTGACCACGCCGATCGGCCAGCGCCCGAACGAGTCGGCCCCGTGGCTCGGCCTGGCCCGGACGCTGAACCAGGAGGGGGACCTCGACCTGGCCGACCTGGCCTACGCCGCCGCCTTCGACGCCGAGCCGACCAACGCCCAGATTCTCTGGGACCGCGCCCAGAACCTGCGGCAGGCCGGCAAGGAGGCCGAGGCCCTCCAGGTGCTGCGCCGGCTCGCCGACGGCAAATGGCAGCCACGCTTCAACTGGCTCCAGGCGCAGGCGCGGCAGCAGGTCCGGGGGAGCGGTTTCCTGCCGTGAACCGTCCTAGGTTTTCTTCCCCTTCAGGTGTTCTTCCAGCCGGTCGATGAAGACGCGCTGGTCCGGGTGGAGCAGCTGCCGCGCCCGGGCCAGCGGTACGAAGCAAGCCTGATCGACCTCCCACGAGGCCGCCCGCGGCTCGGCATCGGCGGGTGCGGGGCCGGCGAAACAGTGGACGCGCTTGCGGCTCTTGGTGTAGTCGATGTGCCCCAGCGCGACCAGCGGGCCGGATACCTCAATGCCGGTTTCCTCCAGCGTCTCGCGGCGGGCAGTCCCTTCCAGGTCGGTTTCCTTCTCCCCCGGCACCCCCTTGGGGATGCTCCAGGGGGCATGGCGGTTGAACCAACCGGACGGGTGTACGATCAGGACTTCCAGTCCTTCCGGCCCCTCGCGGTACAGCAACGTGCCGGCGGATTGCTTCATGGCATTCGGAATCCCTGGACAGTCATGGGGCAGCCGTGTACTGTCAGGGCAGGATAGCCGGTGACAGGAGACGCTACAAGATCCGGCAGCATTGGTTCTGGAGAACGAAGCCGGAGTAGCGAAGGGACTCCCATGAAAGTTCGACTCGACAAGGGGTTTATCCTGCGGCTGTATTGCTACAGTTACCAGGCCGAGCGATCCATCCATTATGCCCTGGGAAGAGAATGGGCTGAGTTGCTCAACTATTATCGGGGTGAGAGGTTCGACGGTGTCCGGTCGGTCGCCGATTATCTGAATAAGTTGGTGGCGCGAAACGGCCTGGAAGGACTGGTGCGCACGGCGAAGGAACGGCTTCCTCATGCGGTTCCCCCCGGGCCGGTTCGTGAACTGTTCGTCCACCTCTATCGGTTCCTGGTCGGCAGATGGGTGGCGCGGTGGCAAAAGCGCTGGTCTTTTTCCGATCAGGAGCTTTGCTTCATGGCCGCGACCTTGAATGGCCTGGTTAGGGTCCTGGAATCTGCGACTCGGCCGGACCCGCAAGACCTGATTTCCTTGCGTCTGGACTTGTGCTGGTGCCGGAGCATGATCGAAGACCGCTGTTACGGGCTCCTGGAAATCAAGCGCGCTCGTGAGATCGAACATTACTGGCAGGAGGACAGGATAACGCCGGTCAAATTGACGGACATCCTTGGAGAGTCCCTCCAGGAACAACCATCAACCCGAAGAAGTGCCTGATCAGGACCCGCCGCCTTGCTCGCGATCAATCACGTCCCCATCGACGATACCTTCGCCGAGGCGTTCCCGATGACGGCGGCCCGGCTGATTGTCACCGCCGAGACGCCGGCCTGGGCCCGGACCGCCGGCCAGGAGGCAACCGGCTACGCTGCCAGCGTCATCGGCTGCGACGCCGAGGCCGGCATCGAGCGCGATCTCCCCCCCGAGGAAACGCCCGACGGCCGGCCAGGGGTCAGCCTGCTGCTGTTCGCCTTCAATCGCGAGGCCCTCCAGAAGGCGGTCGTCAACCGCGTCGGCCAGTGCATCCTCACCTGTCCGACCACTGCCTGCTACAACGGCCTGCCGGTGGTCAAGGACAAGGCCATCCGCGTCGGCGGCAATCTGCGTTTCTTCGGCGACGGCTGGCAGTTCAGCAAGAAGCTCGAAGGCCGCCGCTTCTGGCGGGTGCCGGTCATGGATGGTGAGTTCGTCTGCGAAGACCTCTTCGGTACCACCAAGGGCGTGGCCGGCGGCAACTTCCTGATCGTGGCCGAGAGCCAGGCGGCAGCCCTGGCGGCGGCGGAAGCGGCGGTAACGGTCATGCGGCGGGTGCCCGGCGTTATCCTCCCCTTTCCCGGCGGCGTGGTCCGCAGCGGCAGCAAGGTCGGCAGCCGGTACAAGAAGCTCCGGGCCAGCACCAACGATGCCTACTGCCCCACCCTCCGGGGCGTGGTACCGTCCGCCCTGCCCGAGGGGGCCAACGCTGTTTACGAAATCGTGATCGACGGCCTCGACCTGCCGGCGGTCGAAGAGGCAACCCGCGTCGGCGTCCGGGCAGCTTGCCTCCCCGGCGTGCTGCGCATCTCGGCGGGGAACTACGGCGGCAAGCTCGGGCCGTTCCACCTCCAGCTGCACCAGCTGCTCGCCCCTTGAGGAGTCCCGCCCATGTCCGCGAAAGCTGACCATATCGGAGGAGGTGGTAGGAATGACAAGGAGACAAGGCGACGTGGATCTTCCCCTGGTTCCTTGGTGCCCGGGTTCGATAAGCAGAAGGTCATCGCAGCGATGAGTTCGGCTGCGAATGGTCGGTTCGTTTGCCGGTGAAAGGGCGCCTGATGCTCCTTTTGAAGTACAAGAGCACGACCACGATTCCGGTCGAGGCGGAGGTGATCACGCCGGACAACCTGGCCGGCAAGTCGCCGGCCGAGATCGCTGCTCTGCCGTTGCAGCACGGCAACACCCCGGTGCCGCTCGGCGAGTTCTTTACCGTCGAGGGGGACGCCGGCGACCGGGACATCGTGATCGAGGGGGATTGCAGCCGGGTCAAGTGGATCGGCGCGGGCATGACGGGTGGACGCATCACCGTCCGCGGCCCGGTTGGGATGCACCTGGGTGCCGAGATGGCCGGCGGCGAGATTCACGTTCACGGCGACGCCGGCGACTGGGTCGGGGCGGAGATGCGCGGCGGGCGGATTCACCTCCGCGGCAACGCCGGCCACCTGGTCGGGGCGGCTTACCGCGGCAGCCGGGTCGGCATGCGCGGCGGTGTCATCCTGGTGGAGGGAAGTGCCGGCAACGAGATCGGCAGCACCATGCGGCGCGGCCTGATCGCGATCGGCGGCGCGGCGGGCGACTTTGCCGGGGTCGCGCTGATCGCCGGCAGCATCTTCCTGTTCGGCCCGGTCGGCATCCGCCTGGGGGCGGGGATGAAGCGCGGCACCATCGCGGTCTTCGCCGCGCAGCCGCCGCTGTTGCCCACCTTTCGCTACGCCTGCACCTACCATCCCGTCTTCATGGAGCTATACCTGCGGCAGCTGGCGGCCTGGGGATTTCCCGTGCCGGAGCAGTACCGCCGCGCCTTCTATCGCCGATACAGCGGCGACCTGGTGGCACTGGGCAAAGGCGAGGTGCTTCACTGGCAAGAATCCCGCCTTTCCCGCCCTTGGGAGTGAAAAGCGTTGCCCACCCGTCTTGCCTGGATCAAGAAAGGTTTCGACGAAGCCGGCGGACCTGGATAGTTGAAATGCTCTCAAGCAGGCGGTTGGGACGGAGTCAGGGATGCCCTGGCGTCCCTTCAGCCGGGCAAGTCGAACTGTGTCTGCGGGCTTAGTTGGGGGAAGCCAGCGCTCCGGCACGAGCAAGGATGAATCGCAAGGCGTCCAGGTCCACCGGCTTGACCAGATGAGCATCGAAGCCTGCTTCGTGGGAACGTCGGCGGTCGTCATCCTGGCCATAGCCGGTCAAGGCGACAAGCAACACCTTCGCCAGTTCCGGCCGCTCCCGCAGGGCGCGGGCAACCTGGTAACCGTCCATGCGCGGCAAGCCGATGTCCAGGAGCACAACATCGGGCTGAAAGTCCTGGGCGGCCTGAATGGCTGTCGGTCCGTCGTGCGCGAGCCGAATCTCGTGCCCCTCCAGCGACAGCAACATGCTCAGGCTTTTCGCGGCATCGACGTTGTCATCGACAATCAGGATGCGGCGGCGGGCCGGTTGGGGGATCGGCGAAACGGGGCGCTCGCCGCCGGTGCCGCTGGGCCCTTCCCGGCTGACGGTCTGGGCAGGCAAAGCGGGCAGTCGTACCACGAACTCGCTCCCTTGACCTAGACCCGCGCTCGAGGCCGTGATGGTGCCGCCATGTAGCTCCACCAAGCGCCGCACCAGGGCCAGGCCAATGCCCATGCCTCCCTGGGCATGATCCGTGGACCATTCCCCCTGGGTGAACAACTCGAACACATGGGGAAGCATCCCAGCCGGGATGCCCATCCCATTATCCCGAACACGGATGACAGCCGTTTCGTCTCCTTCGCGCTCTACTGTGAGCCAGATACGGCCGCCCGGCTCCGTGTATTTCGCGGCATTGTTCAAGAGATTGACCAGGACCTGCACCAGACGAGCCGGGTCCGCCTCCAGCCAGATCGGTTCGGAGGGCGTGTGGACTTCGAGCTGATGGTGGCGGGCTTTCAGGTGCGGAGCGCTGGTCTGAACGGCCTGGGCCACGACCGCGGCCAGATGGACCCGTTCCTTGCGCAGCTCAACCTTGCCTTGGGCAATCCGGGAGATGTCCAGCAGGTCGTCGGCCAGACGGGTCAGCTGTTGTACTTGCCGTTTGATAATGTCCCGGAGTTGCAAGGTCGTTGGGTCGGCTGCCTGGTGCAGCTCCAGCAGTTTGACGGCGTGCCAGAGGGGAGCAAGGGGGTTGCGTAGCTCATGTCCCAGGATGGCCAGGAACTCGTTCTTGCGGCGGTCCACCTCGCGCAAGATTTCCGCCTGCTGTCGCAGGTGTTCCCGAATCTGCCGCTCGCGCTCGGCCCGTTCTTGCTCCAGCTGGCGGAGATACTCATCGCGGCTCTTGACATACATGGAGACGCTAGCGGCAATGGCTTCGTCAAGGGCCAGGCCGATGGCCATCACCACGCGAGGGCTGGGAGGATGTTTCAGAACCTCTTCCAGGTAGTCCAGGATGACCAGCCGGAGAATCTGATAATCGCGGACCACCTCGGGCAGCGACCAGCCTGCCTCCCAGCGTTGCTCGCCGTGGACCGTGGCGGGCAAGCAGTGCTGACACGCCGCGGCATCATCGGCTTCAGCAAGACTGCGGCCCAGCGCCTGTAGCAAGTCATGCAGATGATCGAGTAACGCCTGATGATGGACTCGTTGGGCGTTGGGCTGTTCCTGCACGGCCCGCCGGCTCCAGCGCTCGATCAGGATTCCGGCATCGCGTTGGATCAGCAAACCAACGTCGGTGTGCGGCTCCGCACGAATCAGCCCCGGATCGACCGACATCCCCTTGCTCCATTCGTTTCCAGAGGGTTTTCAGGGACGGCACCGCATTGTACCGAGCCCCCCGCTGATTGTCCAAAGCAGTAGGTCGGCCGGCTATTGGCCCGGAGGGTCAGGGCGGCACCGACGCAGTCCCCGCAGCTGACCTGGAGAGCCGCCGTGACGCGCAGGTCGCGGTTGAGCCGGGCGGCCTTTCCTGCCATACTGGTGCAGTTGGGATGAATTACAACTCGCTGCCGACGCGTCAAGTTCCGGAAAGGGGTACGGTGATGCAGCTGCCCAAAAACCTGGGGATGCTCTCCTTGGGCATCTTCCTCCTCCTGTGGGGCCTTTTGACGTGGCCCATCATCACCTTTCCCTCCAGCAATCTTCTTCTGGCAGCGCTGGCGGTAATTGCCGGTGTCCTGATCTTGCTGGGGCGGTAGGCAGGCCGCCGAAGTCTTGACCCGTGAGGTTGTCATGGCCCGGACCGACACGCCCCGTATCGCCGTCCTTGGCGCCGGCCCCATCGGGCTGGAGGCGGCCCTGTACGCGCGCCGCCTCGGCCTGCCGGTCACGGTCTACGAGTCGGGCCGCGTCGGCGAGCACCTCCACCGCTGGGGCCACGTCCGGCTGTTCAGCCCGTTCGGCATGAATGTCACACCGCTGGGCCGGGCCGCCATCCTCGCTGAGAACGCGGCCCACGAGTTCCCCGCCGATGGCGACTGCATCACCGGCCGGGAACACCTTCGGGTTTACCTCGAACCGTTGGCCCGGAGCACCCCGTTGCGCGGCTGCATCCAGAACGAGACGCAAGTACTTCATGTCGGACGGCGCGGCTTGCTGAAGGACGACTGGCCCGGCGATGGCCGCCGAGCGGCCCACCCCTTCCGCCTGCTGGTCCGCGACGGCAAAGGCCGTGAGCGCCTCGACGAGGCGGACATTGTTCTCGACTGCACCGGCACCTATGGGCAGCACCGCTGGCTGGGCGACGGCGGCATCCCGGCGGTCGGCGAATTGGCCGCCGCCCCGCACATCAGCTACGGCCTGGAGGACGTTCTCGGCGAGCGGCAGGCGCACTACGCCGGCAAGAGCATCCTTCTGATTGGCGCCGGCTACTCGGCGGCGACCACCGCCTGCGGTCTGGCAGCTCTGGCCGAGCAGCACCCCGACACCTGGGTCATCTGGCTGGCGCGCGGCCCCCGCACTCAACCGATCCTGCGCATCGCCAACGATCCGCTCCGCGAGCGCGACCGGCTGGCCGTGCGCGCCAACATGCTGGCCACCCGCGGCGACGCCAACCTGGAGTTCCACAACCAGGCGGTCGTCGAGGCAATCGAGTCGGCCGGCCCCGACCGCGGCTTCCGGGTGACCGCCCGCGTCGCCGGCAAGCCGCGCACCTGGGAGGTGGACCGGATCATCGCCAACGTCGGCTACACGCCCGACACCGGCTTGTACCGCGAACTCCAGGTGCATGAATGCTATGCCTCGCTCGGCCCCATGAGTCTGGCCGCTGCCCTGAGCAAGCACGCCGGCGCCGACTGCCTCAGCATCCCGCCCTCGGGGGCCGCCGCCCTGCGCAGCCCGGAGCCGAACTTCTTCATCCTCGGGGCCAAGAGCTACGGCCGAAATTCGAACTTCCTCCTCCGCACCGGCTTCGAGCAGGTGCGCCAGGTGTTTTCCGCGGTGGTGACGCCGCGGCCGAATTGAAGCGAGCAAATCCGCGAGGGTTTCACGTTGATCACCGGCAGGTTCTCCACGGTCTCATCGCCGTGGCCGCATTGAAGGAAGACGAGGACGGACAATGCCCATGACGCCTCTGCGCTTCGCAAACGACCCGTCCGCCCCGCTGGTGCACCTGGCGCACCTGGATCATCTCTGGTTCCAGGTTGCCGGCACCCTCTGCAACCTGGAGTGCCGCCATTGCTTCATCAGTTGCAGCCCCCGCAATCGCTCGTTCGGCTTCCTCAGTCTGGAGACCGTCCGCCGGGTACTGGACGAATCGGTCAGGCTGGGCGTCAAGGAGTATTACTTCACCGGCGGCGAGCCGTTCCTTAACCGCGACATGGTTGCCATCCTGGAACTGACGCTGCGCTACGGCCCGGCCACCGTGTTGACCAATGGCACCCTCTTCAAGGACGAATGGCTCGAACGGCTGCGGCGGGCGGAAGAGGCCTCGCCGTACAGCCTGGAGTTCCGCGTGTCGATCGACGGTTTCACGGCCGAACAGAACGATCCGATCCGCGGCGACGGCGCGTTCGCGCGCGCCCTGCACGGCGTCCGGCAACTGGTGGCCCACGGCTTCTTGCCGATCATCACCGTGGTCCGCACGCGGGACGACCAGGATGACGCGGAGTTGGTCCGCGGATTTGTCGAGCTGCTGCGGGCCAACGGCTACGACCGGCCGCGGCTGAAGGTGCTGCCGATCCTGCGCCTCGGCGCCGAGGCCGAGCGCTGCCGCGGCTACCGCGAGGAGGAGCGCGTCACCCCCGAGATGATGGATGGCTATGACACGGGCCAACTCCTTTGCAGCCATAGCCGGATCGTGACCGACCGCGGCGTGTATGTCTGTCCCATCCTGATCGAGGCGCCCGATGCCCGACTCGGAGATACTCTGGCCGAGGCGCTGACACCTTACCCGCTGCGCCACCGGGCGTGTTACACCTGTTACCAATACGGGGCCCTCTGTGCCAATGCTTCCAGCGGACAGCGCCATGCCTGAGCCCACGCGGATCGCCGTCTTCGGCGGCGTCTACAGCAACTACCTGGCCCTGCAAGCGGCCCTGCACGATATGCGGCGGCGCGGTGTCGATGCGGTTTACTGCCTGGGCGACCTGGGCGCCTTCGGGCCCCACCCCGACCGGGTCTTTCCCCTGCTGCGCGAACAGGGCGTGCAGTGCATTCAGGGGAACTATGACAACTCCATCGGCAACGAGTTGGCCGACTGCCAGTGCGGCTACACCGATCCGCGGGACAATCACTTCGCCCGCCTCAGCTATCAGTACACCCTGGCCCACACCAGCCTGGTCAACCGCGCCTGGATGCGCCAGCTGCCCGGGCAGCTTCGGCTGCGTCTGGGCCGCTACCGACTGCTGCTCTGCCACGGCAGTCCGCGGAAGATGAACGAGTTCCTCTGGGAATCGACCACGCCGACGCACTTTCTCGAGTATCTGGCCGAGGTCCACCAGGCCGACGTGATCCTGGCCACGCACACCGGCATCAAGTGGCACCGGCGGTTGTCCGGCGACCGGCACTTTGTCAACGTCGGCGTGCTCGGCCGGCCGGAGAACGACGGCCGCACCAATGTCTGGTACACCATCGTGACGGCGCGGCCGGATTTTCATGTGGAGTTCGTGCCGGTCGAGTATGACCACCACCGCCTGGCTGCGGAGATGCGCGCGGAGCGGCTGCCGGAGGAATTCGTCCAGACGGTGTTGACCGGCTGGTGGACGACATGCCTGGAGGTCCTGCCGGCGAAAGAACGGCGGCGCGGGAGATACTAATCGCAACTCGCCGCGGCAGCGCCGGGTGACAGCGCTACCTGCCGCTGGCGCGTCGGGCTCTAACCAGGAGCGCTCGCCGCGACGCTTGGGGATTATCTTTTGCCGTTGCGGCTGTTGCCTCCCCGCACCCGGCGGAGCTTCGCCACCGGGCCCAGGGCCAGCGTGGTCACCTGGTCAATCGGGTAGCGGTCAAGCAGTTTGCGGATGGTCTTGCGGCTGACGGCATCGAAGGCTTGCAACTCCTCGTCCACAGTGCGGTACTTGTGCAGGTAAACCCAGTTCATGCCGATGGCCTGCATCCGGCCCATGGGCCGTTCGCTGCCGCGCACCACCCGCGACAGGATCTTGCTCTTGGCCTGGCGCAGCTCCTCCTCGGTGACGCCGTCGTGCTGCACGGCGGCGAGCACCCGGTGGACCAGGGCCAGGTTCTTCTGCGTCAGGCCCGGCTCGCAGCTGAACGAGGTGTAGAACGAGCCGGTCCCTTCGTAATCATGGAAGCTACAGTCGGCGGTGTCGGCCAGGCCGGGGTCGATCAATGCCCAGTAGAGCCGGCTGCCGGAGTCGTCGCCGACGATCAGGGCCAGCGTGTCGGCGGCATAGCGAAGCGGCGAGTTGACCGGCGGACCCGGCGAGATCAGGAAGACGTGCTCCTGGACCACCTTCTCCTTGTGGACTACCTCGAACGCCCCCGAGCCGCGCGCCTCGCGGACCTCCTTGCGGCCGACCGGTCCCGCGGCCCAGCCGCCGCAGCGCTCCTTGACCAGGGCGACCAGCCGCTTCCAGTCGAAGTTGCCGGCCGCCGCCACGGTGATGTTCGGGGCCACATAGCGGCGCTCGAAGTAGGCCTGCATCTGGTCGCGCGTCAACGCCCCGATGCTTTCCTTGGTACCGAGGATGCTGTTGCCCAACGGGTGGTTGGCGAAGTAGAGACGCTTGGCCTGGTCATACGCCGACCACATCGGCTGGTCGTCGTACATGCTGATCTCTTCGAGGATCACCTTCTTCTCCATCTCGAAATCCTCGTGCCGGAGGCTAGGGCGAAGGATATCGGCCAGGATGTCCACGGCCTGCGGCAGGTACTCCGGCAGGATAGCGGCGTAGAAGACGGTGTTCTCCTCACTGGTGAAGGCGTTGTAGTGGGCGCCGATCCGGTCGAAGTCGCGGTTGACATCCAGAGCGGTGCGGTTCGGTGTCCCCTTGAAGACCATGTGCTCCAGGAAGTGCGACACCCCGGAGACCTCGGGCGTCTCGTCCCGCGCTCCGGTGCGGACGAAGAACCCCAGAGCGACCGACCGGGCCGCCGGGTTGGTCTCGCCGATGATCGTCAGGCCGTTCTTCAACTCATGCTGATGGAACTGCACAGGCGGATTCCTTCAATTAACCGACGCGGGGAAGGCCGCTTGCAGCTTAGCGGCACGAAGGAACTACGATTCGACGACCACGGGGGTGTCGGCGGCAAACCGGCGGCTCGGGCGGAGCGGCTCAGGACCGAGGGTGACCAGGGTGAAGCGGCGCGGGCCGTGGCGGCGCAGGTGGGCGACGATCTTCCGCGGCGTCAGGCCGTCGATGGCCGCCTGGATCTCGTCGAAGGTGCGCACCCGCCCCAGGTAATACCAGTCCGACGCCAGCGTGCCTGCCCGGGCCGAGGTCGATTCTTCCTGCATGATCAGCGACGACTTCAGCCCCGCCTGGACGCGCTCCACCTCTTCCTTGGCGATGCCATCCTTGAGCCGAACCAATTCCTCCAGGATGAGGTCGAGCGTCTCCTGGGCCCGCTCGTTGGTGGTGCCGGCGTAGCAAAGGACGCTGGCCCGATCCTTGAAGGTCTGGTAGGTGGCCCAGACGGCATAGCACAGGCCGCGCTTCTCGCGCACCTCGGTGAACAGCCGGGCGCTCATGCCGCCACTGAGCACGTTCACCGCCCCCAAGGCGGCGTAGTACTCGGGGTGGCCGATCGGCACACTGTCGAAGGCGATGGCGATCTGCGTCTGGGTGGTGTCCTTGGGGATGTGGCTGCCCGAGGCGGCCGGTTCGCCCAGCTTGACGACCGGCTCCTCGCCCCCGTCCCAATCGCCGAACAACCGTTCCACCTGATCGCGGAGCGGTCCCCACTTGATATTGCCGGCCACAGCCAGGATCGTTCCCCGCGGCCGGAACAGCCGCTGGTAATGGCGGCGGATGATGTCGATGGTCAACCGCTCGATCCCCTCGCGGGTGCCACGGCGGTCCTGGCCCAAGGGGGCCGGGTAGTGCCGCTTGCGCAGCTCAATGAGCACCTTCTGCCGAGGCTCGTCCTCCAGGCTCTGCAATTCCTGCAAGGCCAGCGCCTTGACGGCATCAACCTCGTCGGCGGGCAAATGCGGCCGGCGGAGGATGTGGGCGTAGATCTCCAGCGCTTCGGGGAGGTTGCGGGCCAACGTGGCGGCCCAGAAGCGCATGTGGACACCGCCGACGCTTTCGTCGCGGTCCAGGCCGAGATTGTCCAGGGCCAGTGTCAACTGCCGGCTGTCATACGGTCCGGCCCCGCGGGTGATCAGGTCGGCAAGCACCGAGGCGATCCCCTGATACTCGGGGGGGTCGTAGATGCAGCCGACCGGCACCAGGAAGTTCAACGCCGCCGAGCGGACGTGCGCCATCGGCTCGGCCAGCAGGGTCATGCCGTTGGCAAGGGTGTGGTGGTAGATTCGTGACGCCACGTCAACCTCATGTTGGGAGTAGGCCCGTCGGACAAACACCGGCCGCCGGGGCGGCTTTGTAGATGGTCTTGCGGCGGCGGAAGCCGAGGCGGTGGTAGAGCCGCACCGCTCCCTCGTTCTGGGCGGTCACCTCCAGGAAGGCCCGCCCCAGGCCGACCCGGCGGAAACCGTGTAACGCCTGCAACAGCAGCGCCGTGCCCAGGCCGCGGCCGCGGTGCTCCGGCGTGATGCCCAGGTTCTGGATGGCCCCCAGCCCGCTCCGCTCGCGCACCCCCTGGACCGTACCGCAGTAGCCCGAGGGACCAGCCAGCAGCCAGGTCGCTTCCGGCAAAAAGCCGCTCTTGCGGCAGATCTCGCTCATGAGGCAGTAACACCCCGCCGGCTGCCCCAGGCTGGCGAAGACCGCCGCGTCGATCTCGCCCTGGAAGCTGCGGTACAGGACATCGGCATGCACATCAAGAAGGAGATACGACCACGGCACCCACCCGTAGCCGGCCGGCAGCTCGGGCAGCGGCGGGAGCGGGTCGAGGTCGATCTCCATGCGGAAGCGCTTGAAGTAGGTCGTGGGCCGCACCGCGCTTTCCGACAGCACTGGGGTTTGCATGGCTGATCCGGCAGAACCGTCCCCCGGGACCGTGTCGTCGTCCAACCGGCTGGGATTGCCGCTGCGGTGTCTCGACCGTGAGACGTCGGATGCGCCGGGATCCTGTCTCCTTACTTTCCAGAGACTTTACCCTCCCTGATTGGGGAACCCCTGAAAGATTCTAGCAGTACGCCGCCCGTGGGTCAAAGCAGGGCGCGGGGGCTCGGCGCGGCCGCTAAACTCCTTCCCTCTCGCGGCATCCTCCTTTAGAATTTTCCCCAACCGAAGAGGCCCGATACTCCCAAGCCAAGGAGCACTGTCATGTCCTCTCCCGCCGCTGCGAACATCACCAGCGTCCTGAAAGAGACCCGCAAGTTTCCGCCGCCGCCGGAGTTCGCCGCCCGCGCCCACATCAAGAGCCTGGCCGAGTACGAGCGCCTCTGGCAGCGCGCCAAGGATGACCTGGAAGGTTTCTGGGCCGAGCAGGCCGAGTCGCTCGACTGGTTCCGCCGCTGGGACAAGGTCCTGCTCTGGAATGAGCCGCACGCCCAGTGGTTCGTCGGCGGCAAGATCAACGCCAGCTACAACTGCCTCGACCGCCACCTGGCCGGACCGCGCCGGAACAAGACCGCCATCCTCTGGGAGGGCGAGCCGGGCGACAGCCGCTCCCTCAGCTACCAGGAGTTGCACCGCGAGGTCTGCAAGTTCGCCAACGTCCTCAAGCAGCTCGGCATCCAGGCGGGCGACCGGGTCACCATCTACATGCCGATGGTCCCTGAGTTGCCGATTGCCATGCTGGCCTGCGCCCGTATCGGCGCCACCCACAGCGTCATCTTCGGCGGCTTCTCGGCCGATGCCGTCGCCGACCGCAACAACGATGCCAAGGCCCGGCTGGTGATCACCGCTGACGGCGGCTGGCGGCGCGGCAAGGTCGTGCCGCTCAAGCAGAATGTCGATCAGGCCCTGGCCCGCTCGCCGACCGTCGAGAAGTGCATCGTCTTCAACCGCTGCAACCAGCCGATCGAAATGAAGCCCGGCCGCGACCTGTGGTGGCACGAGCTGATGGCCGACGCCTCCGCCGACTGCCCCGCCGAGCCGCTCGACAGCGAGCATCCGCTCTACATCCTTTACACCAGCGGCTCGACCGGCAAGCCGAAGGGGGTACTGCACACCACGGCCGGCTATCTGCTCGGCGTGTCGCTGACGCACAAGTGGGTCTTCGACCTGAAAGAGGAGGACATCTACTGGTGCACCGCCGACATCGGCTGGGTGACCGGGCACAGCTACATCGTCTATGGCCCGCTGGCCAATGGTGCCACCACGGTCATGTACGAGGGGGCGCCCAATCATCCGCGCGAGGATCGCTTCTGGGCCATCATCGAGAAATACCGGGTCAATACCTTCTACACCGCCCCGACCGCCATCCGCGCCTTCATCAAGTGGGGCGACGAGTGGCCGAACCAGCACGACCTGTCCAGCCTGCGCCTCCTGGGGACCGTGGGCGAGCCGATCAACCCCGAGGCGTGGATGTGGTATCACGAGGTGATCGGCAAGGGCCGCTGCCCCATCGTGGACACCTGGTGGCAGACCGAGACCGGCATGATCCTGATCACGCCGCTGCCGGGGGCCATCCCGACCAAGCCAGGCTCCTGCACGCGTCCCTTCCCCGGGGTGGTGCCCGAGGTGGTGGACCGGCAGGGCAACCCGGTGCCGGTCAACCAGGGGGGCCTGCTGGTCATCCGCAAGCCGTGGCCGGCGATGCTGCGGACGATCTACGGCGACGACGAGCGCTACCGGCAGCAGTACTGGGGCCAGGTGCCGCACGCCTACTTCACCGCCGACGGCGCCCGCCAGGATGAGGACGGCTACTTCTGGATCATGGGCCGGGTCGATGACGTGCTCAACGTCGCCGGCCACCGACTGAGCACGATGGAGATCGAGAGCGCCCTGGTGCACCACGAGAAGGTGGCCGAGGCAGCGGTGGTCGGCCGGCCCGACGAGATCAAGGGGGAAGCGATTGCCTGCTTCGTAACGCTGGTCCAGGGAGTGCAGCCCTCGGAGGAGTTGAAGAAGGAGCTGCGCGAACACGTGGTCAAGGAGATCGGCGCCCTGGCCCGGCCGGACGACATCCGCTTCACCGACGCCCTACCCAAGACGCGCTCGGGCAAGATCATGCGGCGGCTGCTGCGCGACATCGCCAGCGGCAAGCAGACGGTCCAGGACACGACCACGTTGGAGGACTACAGCGTGCTGGCCCGGCTGCGCGAAGAGGAGGAAACCTGAGGCGACCGCAGCAAGCCCACAGGTGGCACCAGCAGGTCCACAGGTGGCACCGGCTGACAGCCGGTGCCACTGCGTCTCCGATTGGGATCTGACCCAATCGGAGAATCATAACCTATTGTTTGACTTGCACTTGCACTTCCAAATTGCTGCCGGAGCCCTCCCATGTCGCTCCCCTGAGGCCAAGGGGGTTGCGGCAGGGAGAATGGGCCTGGCTGCCGTGCCTATCTCCTTTGCTGGATTAACTTTTCGGCATAACGTTTGTGCTTGTGATTCAGTCCTTTTCCGGCTAAAATGAAAAAGAAATTCTCCCGGATAGCCAGGGCCAGGAGGTTGACCGCCCATCTCCGGGGATGGGTCGAATTATCGTATGCACACCTTCACACGCTGGGTTACGACGCCGGAGAACCGATCGGCCTTGATTGCCGCCCAGCGCGTGGCCGATTGCCTGGGCTCCGGCCGACGGCGCCGGAAAATCAACCCCCTCTTCCTGCATGGACCCGCAGGAACCGGCAAGACCCACCTAGTAGCGGCCCTGGCCGGCGAAATCCAAAGGCGCTGTCCGGGCCTGACGGACACCATCCACCGTGCCGGCGACCTGAACGGCTTTTTGTCTTCGGTTGAGAGTAACGAAAATGCCGCCTGCACCAGGCTGACCGATTGGGAGGGGGACCTCCTGGTTGTCGAGGACTTGCAGCACCTGCGCCCCGAGGCCGCGGAGGCCCTGGTCCAGGTGTTCGACCGGTGCCTGTCCCGTCAGCAGCAGATGGTCTTTACCGCGCTGGTGGGGCCGCGCCGACTCACCCATCTGCCGGCGCGGCTGACGAGCCGGCTCGCTTGTGGGCTGGTGGTCGGGCTGGAGCCGTTCGGCCGGGCGAGCCGGTTGGCCTTTTTGCAAGACCGGGCCCAGCGGCGGCAGCTGGCCGTCGGGCCGGACGTGCTCGACTGGCTGGCCGAGCACACCGGCGGCAGTGCTCGGCAGCTGGAAGGGGCCATCGCCCGCCTGGAGGAGTTAGCCCGGTTGCACCAGCGCTTGCCCGACCGGGACACCGTCGCCCAATGCTTCCGCGACGTGGCGGAGGCCAGCGGCCTCACGGTGGAGCGGATCGCCGAACAGGTCGGCCGATATTTCCGGATCGACGGCCGGCAGCTGCGGTCGCGGCAACGGTCGCGCAGCGCTCTGGTGCCACGGCAAGTGAGCATGTATTTAGCCCGCCGGCTCACGGGACTGTCGCTGGAGCAGATCGGGGCCTACTTTGGCGGGCGCGACCACAGCACGGTACTGCACGCTTGCCGAAAGATCGGCGCCGCCTTGACCCGCGACCCGACCCTTGCCGGCGTGGTGCGACAGCTTCAGGCAGAGCTGGCGTGACCGCCACGCCATGCTTAACCAGACGAGTGAAAGGCAGGGCCATTGGATCTTCCGATGATGGAGGTTTCAGGCTTGCCGACGGTTCCCGGTATCCCTGGCCCGTACCGGTTCTTCTTTTACAGTTTCGACTGTAACGAGCCGAGGCATGTCCATGTTCAGCGGGACCGGGCTGTTTGCAAATGCTGGCTGGAACCGGTCGTCCTGGCCTCGAACAACGGCTTCTCGGCAAAGGAACTGAACCGCATCCGGAAGATCATCCTCGACAACCTGGAACACATTCGGGAAGCATGGGATGAACACTGTAGTCAGTAGCGAACCTCGTATCACCGCCCTCAAAGTTACCGAGGAAGCCATCATTGCCCAACTAGCTGACGGGCGGACGATCAGCGTGCCGCTCGCCTGGTCGTGGCGGTTGGCGAACGCGACGCCGGAGCAGCGAAGTCATTTTGAGCTGATCGGTGCAGGCGAAGGAGTTCACTGGCCTGACATCGACGAAGACATCAGTGCTCGTGGTATGTTGCAAGGCGTGCCGGCATGCCCACCCCGGGACGCCAAGGTGAAACGCCGCCGGGCTTAAGCAAACGCTGAAACTGAGCCGCGCACGGTGCGGCATGTTATGGAAAACCTGTTGATACCCGGTTGCTGGGACGTGATTGACGGACGGTTTCTCGGCCGAACGAGCGGCCGCGGCCAAACGAGCCGGTTTCATCCACGGCCCGCCACCGCGACTTGACACCGGAGCAACCGGTTTTCCACAACCGCTGTTCAACCTCAACCGATGAACTTGAAAGCAGAAGCGCCGATGGAAACGAAGATCGTAACAGCGAGCGGAACTGCTTTTACTACTGTCACTGAGGGAAAGTTAAAAAGAATCTTCCTCAATTTCACCCGGGCAAGAAAGCCCCGGTAAGGAGAGCCAGGGCCATGAAGGCAATTTGCAATCGCGAAGGATTGCTGGCCGCTTGCCAGCTGGCCAGCGTGGCGGTCCCCAGCCGCGACATCAAGCCGATCCTGAAAAACCTCAAGGCGGTCGCCGACGACGGGAAATGCACCCTCATGGCTACCGACCTGGAGCTGGGCATCCGGCTGGAGGTACGCGGCCTGCAGGTCGATGAGCCGGGCGAAGCGATCCTGCCGGCCGCCCGCTTGCTCGCCATTCTGCGCGAGGCCCAGGACGACGAGCTGACCATCGAGACCGATCCCAGCTCTTGCGTGGTCCGGGGTGAGTCGGCCGAATGGAACATGCCCAGTGAGGACCCGGCCAACTTCCCCGACCTGCCGGTCTTCACCGACGACAAGTATCACGCGATTGCCGCCGGCGGCCTGCGCGAAATGATACGCCGCACCGTCTTCGCCGCCGCCGAAGGAGAAGCCTCCCGCTACTCGTGGACCGGGGTGCTGTGGGAGTTGGACGATGATGACGTGCGGCTAGTGGCGACCGACGGCCGACGGCTGGCCCTGTGTCAGGGGCGGGGCGAGGGGCACGGCGGCCACACCACCAAGGGGCAGACCCCGGTGGTGCCCTCCAAGGCGATGAATCTGCTCGAGCGGAACCTCCAGGACGACGAGGAACAGGTGCGTGTCAGCTTTCGGCCCAACGAGGTGCTCTTCCGCACCGAGCGGGCGGTGATCTACAGCCGACTGGTGGAGGGCCGCTTCCCCGATTACAAGGCGGTCTTCCCCAAGAAGCAAACGACCAAGGTGCCGCTGTCGGTTGGCCCCTTCCTGGCGGCGGTGCGGCAAGCGGCCATCATGACCGACAACGACAGCAAGCGGGTGATCTTCCACTTCGGCCGCACGAAGCTGACCCTGGAGGCCCAGGGCTCGACTACCGGTCGGTCCCGTGTCGATCTGCCGGTGGCGTACGACGGCAAGGCGCTCGACATCAGTTTCAACCCGGAATTCATCGTGGACATGCTGCGGGTGCTGCCGGGCGACGCCGAGCTGACGCTGGAGTTGGTCGATAGCAGCAGTCCGGCCCTGTTCCGCAGCGGGCCGAATTACTCGTATCTGGTGATGCCGCTGACCTAGTGATTAGTCCGTAGGTCGTGGCAACCTTGGCTACCGACTACGGACTATGGGTCACAGACGACGGACTGTCATGGAAAAAGGTCCGGAGTTGTTGAAAGACATCCTGGGCCGGCTGTTCATCGCCCGCGGTTGGGGCCGGCAGCAGGAGCGCCTTCGGCTGGAGCAGGCCTGGGCCGAGGCGATCGGTCCCGAGGGCCACAAGCAAACCCGGGTTGCCGGGTTAAGGCGCGGTGTGCTGGAGGTGTTGGTCGGCAACGCCATCTTGCTCCAAGAGCTGACCCACTTCCACAAGCGCCGCCTGTTGGACGAGGTGCGCCGCCGGCTGCCTGGCGTGGCACTGACCGACCTGCGCTTCCGCGCGGGGGTGATCGAAGAACGGTGAATGATGAACGCGGAACGATAACGGGGCACATGGGCGAGCGGCCGGTGGTCCGGTGCGAACCGGCCGGCTAACACCGGCCGCTCGCCAAGCCGTTAGCGCCTCGTCCAGTGTTCTGCGTGTTGGGGAGTAGCATCATGAGTAGTGAACAGACCCTTGGTGTTGCCGAGAACGAGCTGACCGCCGCGGACGCCAATGGTGCGGCAGTCGCCGAGCAGCAGTATGTCTCGGAAAGCGTGCAGATCTTCCGCGACACGGCCCACATCCGCCAGCGTCCGGGAATGTACATCGGCAACACCAGCGCCCAGGGCCTGCACCATCTGGTCTACGAACTGGTCTACAACAGTGTCGATGAGGCGCTGGCCGGCTATTGCAAGAACATCCAGGTCAAGATCAATGTCGATGGCAGCCTCACTGTCCAGGATGATGGCCGCGGCATCCCTGTGGACATGCATCCCGAGGCGCAGCGGCCGACCCTCGAAGTGGTGATGACCACCGTCGGCGCCGGCGCCAAGTTTGACAAGAACACCTACAAGGTCTCGGCCGGGCTGCACGGCATCGGCGCCAAGGCGGTCACCGCCCTGTCGGAGTGGGTCGAGGCCGAGGTCCACCGCAACGGCAAGGCTTATGTCCAGGAGTACGAGCGCGGCCGGCCCATCACCGAGGTGACGGAACGCGGCCTGGCCAAGGGAACCGGCACGCGCATCACCTTCAAGCCCGACCCGGAAATCTTCCACGGCGTCACCTTTGACTACGACACGCTGGAAGCCCGGCTTCGCGAGTTGGCCTTCCTCAACAAGGGGCTGGCCATCAAGCTCACCGACGAACGCAGTGGCAAGGAGGAGACCTTCAAGTACGACGGCGGCATCGCCGAATTCGTCCAGTACCTCAACCGCTTCGAGGACGTGCTGCACAAGCCGATCTACATGGACAAGACGGTAGACGACGTCCGCGTCGAGGTCGCCTTGCAGTACACCACCAGCGATGAGGAACGGGTGCGCTGCTACGCCAACAACGCCTATAACTCGGTCGGCGGCACGCACCTGGTCGGCTTCCGCTCGGCCCTGACCCGGACGCTGAACACCTACGGCACCAAGGAAGGGCTGTTCAAGAACGACCTGACGCCGATCGGCGAGGACTTCCGCGAGGGACTAACTGCCGTCATCAGCGTGCAGGTGCCCGAGCCGCAGCTGGAGGCCCAGACCAAGATCCGCCTGAACAACCCCGAGGTCGAGGGGATTGTTGCCAGCGTGGTCAACGAGATGCTCGGCCAGTACCTCGAGGAGAACCCCAAGGACGCCCAGAAGATCATCAAGAAGGTGATGCTGGCGGCCGAGGCCCGCGAGGCGGCCGCCAAGGCCAAGAAGGCCCTGAAGGACCGCAAGAGCATTCTCAGCGGTGCCGGCCTGCCTGGCAAGCTGATGGACTGCACCACCCGCGACCGCGAGGAGTCGGAGCTGTTTCTCGTTGAGGGGCAGTCGGCCGGCGGCTCGGCCGAGGCTGGCCGCAACCGCCACTTCCAGGCCATCCTGCCCCTGCGCGGCAAGGTGCTCAACGTTGAGAAGGCCCGCCCCGAGAAGGTCCTGTCCAACGAGGAGATTTGCAGCCTGATCTCGGCGGTCGGCATCGACATCGGCAACACCGACGACCTGGAGAAGCTCCGCTATGGCAAGGTGATTGTCTTGACCGACGCCGACGTGGACGGCCAGCACATCCGCACCCTGCTGTTGACTTTCTTTTACCGACAGATGCAGAAGTTGATCGAGGCAGGGCGGATCTACGTGGCCCGGCCGCCGTTGTACAAGGTGACACACAAGAAGAGCGTGCGCTATGTGCAGACCGCGGAGGAGATGCAGCGCGAGCTGATGGACCGCGGCCTGGCGGGCACGAGGCTGACGGTACTCGATCAGAGCCGGGAGCGTGAGCGACCGGCGCCGGCGGTGCTCGATCAGAGCCGGGAGCGTGAGCGACCGGCGCCGGCGACCTTCGAGGGGGACCGACTGCGGCAGTTGACGCAGGTGCTGGCCGAGCTGGAAGAGGCGCTGCTGATCCTGGAACGGCGGGGGCTGAACCTGGCGTCGTTCTTGGCGAAGGCGGGCGATAGCCGCGGGCTACCGACCTACCGGGTATTGCTGGGCGGGCGTGAGCACTGGTTCCACAGCGCCGCCGAGGTGGACGCCTTTCATCAGGCCGAGCAGCAGCGGCGGGGCCACGACCTGGAGGTGGCCGACGAGCTGCATGGCCCGGTGAGCCGGGAGCGGGAGCGCCCGGAGAATGGCAACGGCCCCGGCGAAACCTTCCTGGTGCAGGACCTGCACGAGGTGCGGGCAGTGAACCGGGGCCTCGACCGGCTGCGGGAATTCGGCCTGGGAGCCGGCGACCTGGTGCCGGCGCCGCGCGTGGCCGGCCGGGAGCCGCCGCCCCGCTTTATCCTGGAAAACGGCGACTTCCGCCGGGTGCTTCCCCACCTCCGCGAGTTGGTCGGCGAGATCCGCCGCCTGGGAGAACGCGGCCTGACGGTGACGCGCTTCAAGGGGCTGGGCGAGATGGACGCGGAAGAGCTGTGGGAGACCACGCTCGACCCGCAGAAGCGGCGGCTGATGCAGGTGCAGCTGGAGGATGCTTTCAAGGCGGATGACCTGTTCCGCACGCTGATGGGAGAGAAGGTCGAGCCGCGCCGCGAGTTCATCCAGAAGCACGCCCTGGAAGTCAAGGACATCGACTACCACGGGGCCTGAGGTCAAGTGAGCCCCTCGCACGGATGACGAGGTCATGGCCAAGTTTCGCTACGATCGCAGCAGTAAGTGGCTGATCGAACACCACGGTGATCAGATCCTGAGGTTGGGGGGTGTGCGGGACGTGGTTAGCTGGCGTTCCGTGCAAGCGGAAGTGGTCCAACCACGCCAAATCCCGGACGGACTGCTGGAGGTTCAGCGCGCCGGGCAACCGCAGCCCGATCTGTTTCTTGTGGAGATCGCCACCTATCCCGACCGTCGCGTGGCGGAACAGGTCATGGACGACGTGACGCTGGTCCTTCAGGACCGTCGGGTCCTTCCGGACGTGTTGGTGCTGGTCCTGCATCCCAAGGGGAATGTGGAGGTAGCGGCCGAGACGGCGTTGCCCAGCCGCGGTGGCTGGACGCACCTTCGTCTCAGTTGGCGGGTAGTTGCGTTGTGGACGTTGCCTGCCGAGGACTTGCTGAGAACAGAAGAGCCCGGTTTGATGCCCTGGGTGCTGTTGACTTCTTTCGCGGGGCCGCCGGAGCCGGTCTTCCGGCGCTGCCGGGAGGTGATCGACGAGCGGGCCCGGCCGGAGGAGCACGATAACTTGCTGGCGGTGACGCAGGTGCT
>DATLYH010000069.1:0-50693 GCA_035575035.1 Gemmataceae bacterium | reverse complement strand
ACCGGCAGACACGGCGGCGGGCACGGCATCGCCGCGGGCCGGGCCGCCAGCGGCGGGGGCAGGCGACGGCGGCGCCACCCGTGAGGCCTCCAGCCGCTCGCGCAGCCGTTGGAGGAAACCGCCCTGATCCGGCGTCGACGGCGCTCCCGGGGCCGGCTTGCGCTTCGGCAGCAGTTTCCGCTCGGCAAAGCCCCACAAACTGCTGGCAATGAAGTAAATGCAGAGCCCCGCCGCCACCTTGTAGAACATCAACCCGAAAATCACCATCATGTACTTCATCAGCCGCAGCTGCATCGCCTGCTGTTCGTCCATGGCTGGCGGCGCCAGCAGACTCTGCTGAAGGATCATCAACGCCACGGCCAGCACCGGCAGCAGGTTGAAGTACGGCCCCAGGTAGAACACGCTGCCGTAGTCCGCCGGTCGGCTGATCCACGGGATCTGGTCGGTCCACCAGAAGAGCATGTCCGGCGCCGCCAGGTTCTCGATCCACGGCCAGAACGGCGCCAGCCGGAAGTGAATGCTCTCCTGCAAGGCGTAGTACAGACCGAGGAAGATCGGCATCTGCAACAGCAGCAGCCAGCAGCTGCCCAGCGGGTTAACCCCGTGCTTGCGGTACAGCTCCATCTGCGCCATGCCCAGCGCCTGCCGGTCGTTCTTGTACTTCTCCTGCAGCTTCTTCAACTCCGGAGCCAGTTCCTGCATCCGGATGCTGGTCAGGGCCTGCTTGCGGCTGATAGGGAACATCAGCCCGCGGACCAGCACCGTCAGCATGATGATGCACAGACCCCAGCTCCACGGCATGATGTAGCGGTGCAGTCCCCAGAGCACGCCGTGCATCAGGTTGGTGGCCTTGATGAGGATGGCGGTGAAGTAGATCTTGTCGGAGAATTCGCCGAGCCAGCCGGGCGAATGGTAGTCGGTCATCGCGCTAAGGCGGAGCCGGTTCTCGTAGCGGTCCACCAACTCCGGGGCGACCGCCTTGTCCCCCTCCAGCTGACCAAGCAGCCGTACCTTCACCGGCCCGTTGTAGAGCAGGTACTTGTGCCGGACCGGTGCGCCCGCCTTCAGCTCGATTGGCTTGGTGGCCACCCGGGCCACGATGTCGTTGTAGAACAGCGGCTCGGTGGCCTCCTCGGGCCGGAAGGCCGTGGCGATCCGCTGGTCATACTCGTTGAAGGTGTACAGGACGGCGATGTTAAGCCCCTCGCGGAGGCCTCCCAGTCCCATCGCCTCGCGGATGCTCTCCAGGCCGGCCAGCGGAGGGCCCAGGCGGAAGGTGTACTCCGCTCCGTCCCGGCCGAGCAGGACGAAACTTTGCCCGTCCGCTGCGACGCTCTTGATGCGCCCCTTCATTGCCGCCCCTTCCAGGGTCGCCCGGGCACGGGCCAGGAAGTTCTGGTCCTCCTGCTCGTCATCGACGACCACCATCGAGGCGAAGTACTGCACAGCGACGCCGGCCCAGCGCAGCTCCTTGTCGTTCTCGACCACCTCGACCGGATCGCCGCCGAGCCGGTGGCTGATGCGCTGCGCCTCCTCCAGACTACGCAAGAAGAGATCCCTCTTGGTGTCGCGCCAGCCGACCAGGGCGTTGCGGAGGACATAGGTGTACCACTCTCCTTCGGTGCGCAGGCCGTGGGCGCTGGTGAGTTGGTAGCGGAACGGCCGGGGCTGGTCGGCCCCGGGGCCAGGCAAACGCTCCAGCTGCACCTCCAGGCCGATGTGGTAATCACCTGGTTGAAGGGTGTAAGTCTTGGTGATGCGCACGCCGTCGATTTCGGTGGTAAAGACCGCTCGGCGGACCACCTGGCCCGGCTCGATCTTCTCCGGCTCGACGAGCGCCCAGTTGATCTGGCCCAGTGTCGGCAGCGGATCGTGGCCCTTGCGCTCGGGGTCGAAGTGGAACAGGAGATAGGAGCCGGCGTCGTGGTTCAGGTCGCCCCGGACCAACTCGAGCGGCAGGGGGACCTTGTTGCCGCGCTCGTCCCGGAGCAGGTTGCCCTCCGGGTCCTTCTTCCAGACGGGTCGGCCATGTTCGTCGGCCTGCTGGAACTTGTTGAGCACGACGCTGCGGACGGCTGCCCCGCGCGAGTCGAGGATGGCCTTGAGGTTGTCGGAGTCGGTGCCCAGGATGAGAGTACGGCGGATGGGCTGGGGGCGAGCGGCCTGGCGGGTGATACGAGCAACATCCTGGGCCGCCCAGGCGACGCGCTCCTGGGCAAGGTCGGTCTTGGCCGGTTTCTCCCGGAGCGGCTCCTTCTTCGGTTCGGTCTGGACCTCTGCGGACGGTTCGGCCTTCGGGGGCCTGGGCTTGGGCGGCCAGAGCCACAGTTGCAGCTGTAGCCAGCCGACCAACAGCAGGAAGCTGACAACGAGGAAGATAATGAAGTTCTTGTTGTTGTTTTCCATGGTCGGCCAGAGTCAGGGGTCAGGGGTCAGGGGCCAGAAGCCACAGGTCAGTATAGGGATCAAACATCCAGATCCGGGTATCAAAAGCCGCAACGCCCACCCAGCGGCTCTGCCCCCTGCCCCCTGATCCCTGACCCTTGACTCCTACCGCCCCTCACGGAGGCGGTCGCCCAGGAAATTCTCCAGATCGGGAACGGCGTAGATCTTCTTGATGGTGGTCTCGACGTCGTACGCGACGCGGCGAAAACGGATGGTCTCGCCGTCGAACAGGACGTAGCAGGCACGCGGGTTGCCGTCGCGCGGCTGGCCCACGGAGCCGACGTTGCACAGCGTCTTGCGGCCGTCGAGCCGGTAGAAGAAGTCGATCTCCTCGGGGCTATGGAACTGGTAGAGGTCCTCGGGCAGCTGCTCCGTGAAGATGCCGGGGACGTGGGTATGGCCCTGGAAGCAGTAACGGTCCACCAGGGCGAAAATCCGCTCCATCTTGCGCTGGTTGTAGATGTCTTCGGGGAAGACATACTCGTTGAGCGGGTTACGGGCCGAGCCGTGGACGTACAAAAAGCCGTTCTCGCGGTAGGTGCGCGGCCGCTCGTTGAGGAACTCCCAGCGCTTCTCCTTAAGCTGGCGGTTAGTGGTGGGGGCCTCGAGCTGTTCGCGGGTCCAGAAGATGGCGCGCTCGGCCGGGGGGTTAAAGCCGTCGGGATCCCACATGGCCCCCTGGTCGTGGTTGCCCAGCAGCACCACCTTGCAGCGCATGGCCAGGTCGAGGCACTCGCAGGGGTTGGGACCGTAGCCTACGATGTCCCCCAGGCAGTAGATCTCGTCCACGCCGTGGCGCTCAATGTCCTCCAGGACTGCCTGGAACGCTTCGAGGTTACTGTGGATATCGCTGATAATGGCCTTCACGCCGCGGCTCCCCCGCTGTTTTCCCGTTGCGCCGGTGCGCTCCACCCCCGCCCCGAGCGGTGGATCGGCCTAAGCGGGCAACGGATCGATCTTTAAGGAAGTGTACTCCCCAATTGGAAAAGGTGTCAAGGGCCGGCACGGGGAAGGCAGGCCCACCGCCGGTTCCGGGGGGCGAAAACGGTTGATGGCGCAACTCACATATGCTCAAACGTTTATGACGGCGGACCGCCCCAGCGGGCGCCTCAGGGCTGCCGCCGCCGGCGGGCGAACTCCACCACCGCGTCGGCCTGTTCCTCGGTTTCGATGGAGCCGGGGCGCAGGCGACGGACCCGGGCGATGGCGTTCTGCGCCGTCTGACCCTGGGCGACCAGGTAACAGGCGAGCACGGTCCCGGTGCGGCCCAGGCCGGCGCCGCAGTGAACCGCTACCCCCATGCCGTGCTGATGGGCCCGCTCGATGGCCGAGACGCAACGATCGAGCTGCTCCTGCGTGGGGGGCTCCATGTCCTGCATCGGCTCATGGAAGACCAGCAGTCCGGCGTCGTTCACCCAGTCGCGCCGCGGCCGGTCTTCGGTCAGTGAGATGAGCAGGTCGATCCCCTGCTGGCGCAGCCAGAACAGGTCCTCCGGCGCTTCCGGCTGCGCCAGCGCTGCCAGCCGCGGTTTCTCGATCCAGGTAAAGCCGGGGGGTGGTTCCATATCCTGTAGTCTTGTAGTCCGTAGTCCATAGTTCGTAGTCCGTGGCTGTCTTTGCTACGGCCTGCGGACTACGGACTACGAACGGTGCAGCGGCTTCTGGCCGAAGCGGCTGCGCAAGTGATTGGCTTGTTCCCAGACCTTGGGGTCGCTCCGCAGGAAGGCGATCAGGTTGGCGGTCGAGATGCCCAGGGCGCCGGCGGCGTCGCTGACCCGGCCCCGGCAAGCCTGGAGCACATCGAGGACCACGCCGACCGCCGGCCAGAAGCGAGGGTCCTTGCGGCTCAGGCGGAGCCGGCCGTCGGGACCGCGGGTGTCGCGGTAGCCGTCCAGTCCAGCCAGAGCCTCGGGCGTCAACGATTCCGGCGGCAGCTCGGTCCGCACCTTCAGGTACAATGCCTGGCGCAGCCGCCGCAGAGCACGGGCCCGGTTCTCGTGCTGGGAACGGCTCTCCTCGGCAATGACGATCAGGCCGCTGGGCCGATGCCGCAGCCGGACCGCCGAGCTGGTCTTGTTCCGCTTCTGGCCTCCCGGGCCGCTGGCGCGGTACGTATCCATCTCGCACTGCCGGAGCAGCTCTGCGTCACTCAGGTTAGTCCAGGCCGACCGGAGCAAGTGCGCTTCTCCGGTGAAGAGAGGGTCGATATCCCCGCCCGCCCTGCGGGATGCCAGGTGCTTATCATAACATCGGCCGGGGCTAACGAAAAAGGGCTAAGGCGGACCGGTCCCGGTGCATGGCGGGCCTCGGGGCGAAAGGGTTGCCGTTCCGGGCGGCCGGAGCGGCGAGTATAATCCCCCGCATGCACAACGGTCTGGACGCTGAGTTGGCTCGCTTCGGGCCCGGCAGCGCTCACGCGCCGGTCAGCCTGGCTTGGGCGCAGGGGTACTGCGGGCGGCTGGCGCGCACCCATTACGAGAACTTCACGGTCGCCTCGCTCCTCTTGCCGCGGCGGTTGTGGCGGCACTTCCACGCCGTCTATGCTTATTGCCGCTGGGCCGACGACCTGGCTGATGAAACGGGCGGCGGTCAGCGCGCCCTGGACCTGCTCCGGTGGTGGCGGGAGGAGTTGCTGCGCTGCTACACCGGCGAGCCGCGCCACCCGGTGATGCTCGCCCTGCGCCAGACCATCCGCCGCTTCCGCATCCCGCCGCAGCCATTCCTCGACCTGCTCGTCGCCTTCGAGCAGGACCAGCGCGTCCGGCGCTACCAGACTTACGAACAGCTCCTGGATTACTGCCGTTACTCCGCCAATCCGATCGGCCATCTGGTACTTTACCTGTGCGAGGTCTACGATGCCGAGCGGGCGGCCTTGGCGGACCACATCTGCACGGCGCTACAGCTGGCCAACTTCTGGCAGGATGTGGCCCGCGACTACGACCTTGGCCGGGTCTACTTGCCCGAGGAGGACCGGCAGCGCTTCGGTTATAGCGAGGAGGATCTGCGGCAGCGGCGCTTCACGCCAGCGTTCCGTGAGTTGATGCGCTTCGAGGTGGACCGGACACGCGACCTGTTCTACCGCGGCTTTCCGCTGCTGGAGCGGGTGCCGCTCGCAATGCGGGCGGATGTCGAGCTGTTCATCCGCGGCGGGCTGGCCATTCTGCGCAAGATCGAGCGCTGCGGCTACAACGTCTGGGAGACCCGGCCGGTGTTGGCGAAGTGGGAGAAGGCCGGGCTGATGGCCGGGGCGCTGTGGCGGCGGTTGCGGGCAGCGGTGCTTCAAGACTCATGACTTCCTTGCTGGCCCGATCCTACGGCTACTGCGAGCGCCTGGCCCGGCGCGAGGCGGGCAATTTCTATCATGCCTTCCGCTTGCTCCCCCGGCCGCAACGCCGGGCGATGTGTGCCTTGTACGCCTTCCTCCGCGTGGCCGACGATCTGAGCGATTCCCCCGGTCCCCCCGAACAGAAACGCATCCAGCTAGAGGCGTGGCGCCGGCAGCTTGACCGCGCCCTGGAAGGGGAATACCGCCATCCCCTCCACCCGGCATTCCATCATGCCGTCACGACCTGGAACATTCCCCGCGAGTACCTGCACGCGGTGCTTGACGGTGTTTGCATGGACCTGGGGCCGGTGCGCTATGAGACTTTCGCCCAGCTGTACCACTACTGCTACCGGGTGGCGTCGGCGGTGGGGCTGGCGTGCATCCACATCTGGGGCTTCGCCCAGGAGAAGGCCAAGGAGTACGCCGAGGCGGCCGGTATTGCCTTCCAGCTGACAAATATCCTGCGCGATCTGGGCGAGGATGCGGCCCGGGGCCGAATCTATCTGCCGCGCGAGGACCTGGAGCGCTTCGGCTACAGCGAGGAGCACCTCCGTCACGGCCGGCGCGACGCGCGGTTCCGGGCGCTGATGAATTTCGAGGTGGAACGCGCCCGGCACTATTATGATGTCGCCTGGCCGCTAGCCGACCTGCTGCCGCCGACCGGTCGCTCGGTGTTCCTGGTGATGGCGCGCACCTACCAGGCGCTGTTGGACGCCATCGTCCGCCGCGATTACGACGTCTTCAGCGGCCGGGTGCGGCTCAGTCCCTGGCACAAGCTCTGGCTGGCGGCTCAGGCGCTGCCGGTGCGGTGGGGGTGGGTGGGAAGATGAGACACGGTGACACGGTGACAAGTGAAAGATGACCCGGTGAACCCGACCCGGAATAATGAGGAGTCAGCACAAGGACAGGCCGTCTCTGCCTCGTCGTGTCACCGACCGCGGGTTCTCGTCATCGGCGGGGGGCTAGCGGGCCTGGCGGCGACGACGGCGCTGGCGCCACGCGGCTTCCAGGTGACACTCCTCGAAGCGCGCGGGCGGCTCGGTGGGCGGGCCGGCTCGTTCCAGGACGCTGCCAGCGGTCAGCTGGTCGATGCCTGCCAGCACGTCAGCATGGGCTGCTGCACCAACTTCCGCCACTTCTGCCGGACCGTCGGCATTGATCATCTGCTTCGGCCGCAGCGGTGCCTCTATTTCATGACGCCCGACCGCCGGGTCAGCCGGTTCCGCGCTGACGGCTGGCCTGCCCCTTTCCACCTGCTCGGCAGCTTCGCGGCCGCCCATTACCTCACGCCGGGCGAAAAACTGCGTATTGCCTGGGGGCTGAGCCGTCTGCGAAACGAGCCGGCCGACGGCGACCCGCCCTTCGCCGATTGGCTGGCCCGCCACCACCAGACGCCGCGCACCGTCGAGCGCTTCTGGGGTGTAGTGCTGACCAGCGCCCTGAACGAGGTTCCCGAGCGCGTCGGCCTGCGCTACGCGCGGAAGGTGTTCGTGGACGGCTTCCTGCGCCACCGCCGCGGGTTCGAGGTGGAGTTACCGACGGTGCCGCTCGGCCGCCTCTATGGTGACGAGCTATGCCGCTGGCTGGAGAACCACCAGGTCGCCCTGCGCCTCGGACAGGCCGCCCGAACCTTCCGGCTGACGCGGGACCGAGTCAAAGGGGTCGAACTGCGGCAGGGCGAGGTCGTCGAGGCCGACTGGTATCTGGCGGCGGTGCCGTTTGACCGGCTGCTCGACTTGCTGCCGGCCGGGGTGGTCGAGGCCCACCCATACTTCGCCAACCTGCGGCACCTGGAGACCTCACCCATTACCAGCGTCCACCTCTGGTACGATCGGCCGGTGACCCATCTGCCGCACGTGGTCCTGATCGATTGCGTGGGGCAGTGGGTCTTCAACCGCGGCGGGGCGTCCCCCTCACCCTACCCTCTTCCCCTCCAAGGGGAAGAGGGTAGGGTGAGAGGGACGACGCCGGGCGAGTACTATGTGCAAGTGGTGGTCAGCGCCGCCCGGCAGTTCCGTGGCCTGGGGCATGACGAGGTGCGGCGGCGCATCGTGGCGGAGATGGCCCGGCTCTTCCCCGCGGCGGCGCCGGAGGCGCTGCGGCGGGTCCGGGTGGTGACGGAGCACGCGGCCACGTTCAGTGCGGTGCCGGGCGTCGATCGGTGGCGGCCGGTCCAGGAGTCGCCGATCGCCAACCTGTTCGTGGCCGGCGACTGGACCGCGACCGGTTGGCCAGCGACGATGGAAGGAGCGGTGCGCAGCGGCTACTTGGCCGCCGAGGCGTTGCTGCGGCGTGTCGGTTCTCCCGGACGGCTGCTGCAACCCGACCTGTGAGGTGCGGGGTGTTTCGGCGAGGAGGTGCTAACTTCGCGGTGCCGGCGGCGGTCGTTTCGGACCTTCCTCGATCAACTTCATCCACGTCGGCCGAGGCGGCTCCCCCTGGAGAGTGCAGTTGCAGGGCAGATTGACAACCTGCCCGCCGGTGCGCTCACGTCGGCCGCAGGCCGGGCACTCCCAGACACGGCGTACCTCATATTTCCATCGCGCGGCAGGCCCTTTCATGCCGCCAGGATAACCGAACTTTCCCAGAGGCACAACCCAGCCGGCATTCCCCGAGCGCCGGTATCCCCGGCGCCGGCGGGGAACACACTATCAAAAATCGCCATACTTTGCACGCCTCGAATTATCTTCAGCGATGACACCCTTTGCATTACCGGACCCTTTTCCGTATAATCTCTCTTTGGTTAGAGCAAACGCTACCCGAAAAAGTTGCAACCTCCGCATTCGTCGAATCGGCGTCGCCCTGATTGACGATCTAAGTTAAAGGGGTGGCATTTCGGTCAGCGAAGGGGGCTCTGCCGAACTCCCTCGGAAGCGACCTGCGAGGTTCTCCCGACGGTGCTGTTGCCGCCGGCCTTTGCCCCCCGGTGCGAGGTTCGCCGAATCAACTGCGGTACGGTGCGCGAAAGACGGAGCTGAACCGACCACCCCTGAACCCACTCCGGGCGGTGCCCTCAGACCTGTCCCCGACCCCGAGAAAGAGGACTGTGATGAGCATTGCTACGATCAGTAAGTCCGGTCAGGTGCCCCAGGCGCTGGACGAGGCCAATGGCCAGAAGTTCCAGTACCCCGGAATCCCGACCACTTGCGACGGGGCCGAGGCAGTGGTCCACGTCGAGATCAATGTCTGCCAGGCCGCCGGCGCTTACCCGATCACCAGCTCAACCACCATGGGGGGCGGTTTCAACGCCGCCGTGATGAACGGCCATCGCAACCTCTGGGGCGAACGGATCCTTTTCTTCGAGCCCGAGAGCGAGCACTCGGCCGCCACCATCTGCGAGGGCTTCGCCGTTGCCGGCGGCCGGGTCACCAACTTCACCTCCGGTCAGGGCCTCGTCCTGATGAAAGAGGTCCTCTACACCATCGCCGGCAAGCGTCTCCCCGTGGTGATGAACATCGGTGCCCGGGCGCTGACCAGCCAGGGACTCAACGTCCACGCCGGCCACGACGACATGATGTCGGTCGCCGACTGCGGCTGGGGCATGCTCTTCGGCCGTAATGCTCAGGAAGCCGGCGACCTCTGCCTGATCGCCCGCCGCGCCGCCGAGGCCAGCTTTACACCGTTCTTCAACGTCCAAGACGGCTTCCTCACCACCCACACCGTCGAGACGGTCCGGCTGCCCGAGCTGGAGTTCATGAAGGAGTACGTCGGTGACCCCAAGGAAAAGCTGATCAACCTGATGGACCCCGCCAACCCGTTGATGTCCGGCGTGGTCCAGAACCAGGATTCCTACATGAAGGGGAAGATCGCCCAGCGCTGGTACTACGACCGGATCGAAGGGATCCTGGAAGAGTGCTTCGAGCTGTTCTACCAGAAGACCGGCCGGCGCTACTGGTTCGTTGAGCCGTACCGCTGCGACGATGCGGAGTTCATCCTGGTCGGCATGGGCTGCTACATGGAGACGGCCCAGGCCACGGTTGATTACCTCCGCGAGAAGAAAGGTATCCCGGCCGGCTGCCTCAACGTCTGCGTCTTCCGCCCGTTCCCGGCCCGGCAGATCGTTGCCGCGTTGAAGAACTGCACTGCCTTCACGGTGCTGGAGCGGATGGACGACCCGATGTCCACGACCGGCAACCACCTGACGCGCGAGATCAAGGCGGCCTTCTGCGACGCGATCTTGGGGACCAACGGCCAGGAGAAGATCGACCGGGTGCCGCGGATTTACCACGGCGCCGCTGGGCTGGGCAGCCGGGACGTGCGGCCGGGCGACCTGATTGCCGCCTATTACAACATGATGAAGCCCAACGGGCAGCACTTCTTCTGCCTGGGCATCGATCACCCGCTGGCCCTGAAGCGGGCCGAGGACCCGGACCTGCGCCCGCCGGGGGGCTTTTCGATGCGCGGCCACTCGGTCGGCGGCTTCGGCTCGGTCACGACCAACAAGGTCATCGCCACCATCGCCGGTAATGTCTTCGGCAAGGACGTGCAGGCGTATCCGAAGTACGGCTCGGAGAAGAAAGGTCTGCCGACGACCTACTACCTGACCATCGGCGACTCGCACATTCGGGTGCACAGCGAGTTGGAGCACATCGACCTGTTGTGCATCAATGATCCGACTGCGATCCTGAACCCACTGACGCTGGAGGGCCTGCAGCCCGGCGGGGCGATCTTCATGCAGTCGCCATACACCGACCCGGCCGAGGTATGGAAGCGCATCCCGGCGACAGTGCAGCAGCTGATCCGCGACAAGAAGGCACGGGTCTTCTACTGCGACATGGTCAAGATCGCCCGTGAGGTGGCTTCCGAGGCCGATCTGCAAATGCGCATGCAGGGGATCGTGCTTCTAGGGGCGTTCCTCAAGCTGACCCCCTACGCCAAGCAGAGTAACATGTCTGATGAGCAGGTCTACGCCGGCGTCGAGAAGGCGCTGCGGAAGTACTTCGGCAAGCGCGGCGACCGGGTGGTGCAGGACAACCTGACCTGCGTCAAGCGCGGCTACGAGGAGATGAAGGAGATTCCCCCGTCGGTTATCTACGGTTGACGATTCTGCCGCTTACGGCTTAGCGACCCGCCCACGCTAAGCCGCAAGTGGCCTTATCACGGAGCACTCGATGATCTCAACCAACGGCGCAACCAAGCCCTCGATGAACGAGGCGTCCCCCAAGGACCCTTACAACAATAACAGCTACGGCACACTGGTGGACCGCCCGTACCGGCTGGTCAGCCTGCCCGTCCTGGACGTGGTCGATTTCAACGAGCGCATCATCCGCGGCTACGAGGAGGGCTGGGGCGAGAAAGACCTGCCCGCTGACCTGTCGGTGGCTCGCTCGCTGATTCCGGCCGGCACCGCCACCCTGCGCGACTTCAGCAACATCGCTCCCGAGATCCCCGAGTACATCCCCGAGAACTGCACCGCCTGCATGGATTGCGTCACCGAGTGCCCCGACACGGCCATCCTCGGCAAGGTGCTCTCCGAGACCGAATGGGAGGAGAAGCTCAAGACCATCCCCGAGGAAGATCGGGAGATGTACCGCCGGCAGTGGGCCAAGACCAAGAAGTACTACGAGGCCGGCAAGAAGAAACTCGGCGTCGGCGGCATGTTCCAAATCATCATCGACCCGTCGAAATGCAAGGGCTGCGCCGAATGCGTCACCGTCTGTGATGACGACGCCTTGAAGATGGTAGCCAAGACCGACGAGGTGATGACCCGGGCCCGCAAGAGCCACCGCTATTTCAAGAACATGGGCCCCTCGAACGAGCGCTACATCAGCGACAGTCTGTTGATCGACATGATGCTCAAGGAGCAAACGCATATTTACGTCGGCGGGGCCGGCTCGTGCGCCGGCTGCGGCGAGGGAACCGCCCTGCGCATGCTTTGCGCCGCGACTGGGTCGAAGTATGGCGACCAGTGGGGTATCGTGGCGGCGACCGGCTGCAACACCGTTTATACCTCGACTTACCCCTACAACCCCTACCTGGTCCCCTGGACCAACTCGCTATTCGAGAACGCCCCGGCCGATGCCATCGGCGTGCGGATGCGCTGGGACCAGATGGGCTGGCAGGATAAGCCGATCTGGTGCATCGGCGGCGACGGGGCCATGTTCGACATCGGCTTCCAGTCGCTGTCGCGCCTGCTGGCCAGCGGCATGAACATCAAGGTGTTCGTGCTCGACACCCAAGTCTACTCCAACACCGGCGGCCAAGCCTCGACCTCGTCCTACACCGGCCAGAACACCAAGATGTCGGTCCACGGCAAGACTTACGGCGGCAAGCAGGAGCGGCGCAAGGAGATCGCCCAGATCGCCATGATGCACCCGCGAACCTACGTCGCTCAGACGACTTGCGCCCACGTCAACCACTTCTACAAGTCGGTGCTGGGGGCGCTGGAATTCGACGGCCCGGCACTCGTTTGCTGCTACACCACCTGCCAGCCGGAACACGGTGTGGCCGATAATATGGCCAGCGAGCAGGCCCGGCTAGCGGTCGATAGCCGGGCGTTCCCGCTGCTGATCTACGACCCGCGCAAGGGAGAGAAGATCAAGGAGCGGCTGTCGTTGCAGGGCAACCCGGCCGTCAAGGAGGACTGGTACCGGAACCCCAAGACCGGCGAGGAGATCACCTTCATCGACTTTGCCCGCAGCGAGGGCCGCTTCGCCAAGCACTTCGACAAGGACGGCAACCCATCGGAGCTGCTCTTGTGGGCCAAGCAGGAGCGGCTGGAGAACTGGCGCCTCCTCCAAGAGTTGGCCGGGTTACGCTGACCTGACTGCCGCTCGCGGTTTAGCAATGCGGGTGCTAAGCCGCAAGCGGCCGTGCTAACCATGACCGCGCCCCTCGCCACTCATGATTACGTCCCGGGCGGCCTGGAAGCCGCCCTGGAGTTTGTCAAGCGGACACGCTCCGAGCTGCGCACCCTGCGCAAGGTGCGCGTCTGGAAAGACAAGCTGCACATCATCGACGTCAACAAGGACTACTTCGAGGTCCGCGGCCTCGGCTATGCCCATGCCGAGGTTGTGCCGATCTTGCGCATGATTAACACCGCCTTCGATCCGCAGAAGATCCACGAACCGACGCCCCTCGAATACAAGGAGTTCGACACCGGCCGGCGCCATCCGTGGGCGGAAGACCGGGTGATGTGAGCCCACGCCGTCGGCCGCGGTTATGGCACGGGATGGTTCAAGGGCGGATGGCCGGACGGCTAAGGGGACCGGAAAGGCACGTCGTCAACCACGTAAGGCATCCAGTCGAGCGGGTGGGTGTAGGCCCAGGGATAAGGTTTGCCGTTGTAGAGATAGTAGGCCCCGTAGGGGGAGGCGACTACCAGGGGCTTGAAGAACCCCTGCCGGTCCACGCCCCAGTACTGCCAGACCTCGTATCGGCTGCGGCGCATAAAGGGGTGAGGACCAGGCCAAGGGGACGGCAGCGGCACGACCGCGGGGGCGAGGGGCCGGGGAGCGGGCAGCGGCTCACCTGGTTCCGCAGCGGACGCTGGGCGGGCCGCTAGGAGCAAGCCAGCGGTCAGGACAAAGACTTTCACGGGGGAAGACATGGATCACTCCCCTTGGGTTGCGGTTGGCAGCCGGTCCGCCGGTCCCGGGATGCCGCTGAGGTATTCCGCCCACCCACCTTACCCGAGCGCCCCAACCAGGGCCAGCGCTGACCGCTGGCCGATGGCTGGTCTCGGTGTCGCTGCGTCCTCCTGACCGCTACAGCCCATCCCTTCGCGCAACCAAATGCCCCCAGCCGCGACCGGGGGCACTCGATCCCTTTCTTCTCGCTCCTGACCGCCTCAGCGGGCGGCTCGCTGGATGGGCGGGTTCTTGACCGGGATGGCCCGATCCTGGGCAAAACTGGTCCGCCCCTCGCCGTAAGCCGGGTAGGTATGCTTGGGCAGGTGGCCCGGCAGCGAGACAGGCCGGCCTTCCAGGGGAACCGAGACGGGCGGCGGGGCCGATTGCGGCGTGGCCGGCTGGGTGCCGGGCATCGGCACCGGGTTCGACGGGCCGCCGTCATACGGGTAGGTCGGCTGCGGCGCAGGGTTGCTTGGGGTGGTCGAGCCTGGCGCCGGGGCGTCGGCGTAGGGCAGCTGCGGCGGCGCACCGTTGGCGTACGGCCTCAAGACGGTCGAGCCTGGTTGCGTGGCAGTGTAGGGCATCACCGGGCCGACGTCGCTGATGGGGCAGTAAACATAGGGCGAATAATAGCCGGAAACCCACGGCTGGTAGTAGCCGAAGCTGAAGCCGTAGCTGAAGAAGGGGCGAGAGTAGTAGAAACTGAAGGTGGGGGCGTAGAAGCGGGGATAGTAGACGAAATAGGGGCGGTAGTAGTACGGCCGGTAGAAACCACCCCAATAAAAGGAACGATAGAAGCCACCGTAGTACGGCCGCCAGAAGCGATGCACCAGCACGGTGTCGTCAAGGTCGTCGAGCCCGGGTACAGCGGCCAGATTGGCCGTACCGCGCAGATCCAGCGGGCCGCCGGCGCGCAGGTCCAAACGGAAGGTGTCGTCGGCCTGGACCGTCGAAGTTCCCGCGCTGACCGTCAGGGCAATCAGGGTGGCGGCCGCTAGCGCTTTCCTCAACATGGTCTTGGTCCTCCATCGGTGGGGTGTGAGGCTCTGTTCCAACTCCTCCCCCGGGCGGTCCTTTCACCAACTCCTGTGGGCATTGTAGGGTGCGCCGACGGCGGCTGTCAAACACCCGCGGAGGTGCGCCATCGCGGCATCATCGGGGGCGGCGCGGGGCTGGCTATCAACTGTCCCCGGTCAGTGCGGCAGCGGCCGGCGCAACAGGGCAGCGACGACTTCGGCGGTACGGTTGATCGCCGCCGCCAGGAAGGCCCGTCCCTTCTCGGCGCTGGCCCGCTCGGGATAGCCGACGGCGCCGTGGTCGGTCCGCTGGCGCATGTCCTCGGCAATGTACAGGCCGCGCAGTACCGGATCGTCATGGGGCGGGTCGTCCTGGATCTCCTCGCGGCGCACCAGGTCGGGCCGCAGCGCCAGGATCATGGAGGTCTCGAACTCGCAGGCATGGCCCATCGACTTGCGCGGTCCCTCGGCCAGGGTGGCCAACTCCTTCTCGGCCAACTCCCAGTATGAGGCAGCCGTCAGGAGCCGGTCGCGGTAACGCGGTTGGAGGCGACGCAGGGCGACATGCATGGTGTCGATGTTGCCGCCGTGGCCGTTCAACATCAGGATGCGCTGGTAGCCGTCCTCCAGTAGCGGCACCAGCAGGTCGCAGAGCATCTGGATGTGGGTGTCCACCTCGGCCGAGAGGGTAGCGCCGAAGCGGAGGTGGTGATGGCTCGCCCCAAACCAGAGGGTCGGTAACAGCAGGACCTCGTTGGGCATGCGCTGCTCGACGCCCTCGGCAACAGCGGTGCAAAGAATCGTGTCGGTGTAGGTAGGCAGGTGGCGGCTGTGCTGTTCGCAGGCGGCGATGGGCGCCAGCACCACCGTCTTGTCGCGCGGTACCTGGCGGAGGAGCGGCCAGGTCATTTCGTGGAGTTTCATGCCGTCTCTCGATCGTAGAACCAACCTTGACAGGATCCGCGGGTGGCAGTCGGAGAGGTTGTATTGACCTTGATGAACTTCGTCCGCATCGGCATACTCCGTGCCCCCTCACCTCCTACCCTTCTCCCTTCGGAGGGGGAGAGGGGGCAAGCAGTCCTCCCCTCGCCTCCCTGAGGAGGAGGGAGAGCAAGCAGTCCTCCCCTCGCCCCCTTTGGGGGAGAGGGGGTGGGGGGTGAGGGGGACGGGTCAACTCGAAAGCGGGGGTGGCAGCGATGAGCATTTCCCCCAAATACCGGCGGGTGGTCCTGCTGCTTGGCCTGACGCTGGCGGCGGGATGCGGGAACGACGTGGAGGTGCTGGCACGGGTCGGCCGCAAGGCACTAAGCCAGACCGAAGCGTTGGGCCGCGACGCTGTCAGCCAGGTGGAGCCGCGCCTGGAGGCGATGCGTGCGGGCTGTCCCGACCCGACGCTGGCCGCCCGGGTGGGATGCCGGCTGCGCTGGGACCAGGCACTGGCCGGCGCCGCCATCCAGGTGCAGGCGACGGAGAGCACGGTCGAACTGACGGGCACGGTGGCCGATCTGGGCCAGCGCCGCCGGGCGGTGGAGCTAGCCCAATCAACCATCGGTGTGGAGCAGGTGATCGACTCCCTGGTGGTCCGGGAGCCGCCGCCCTGATACCGGCTTGGCACGAGCCCCATCCGGCGCGGGTCGTTCGCTGCCTACTGCCCGCGGACCTCAACCTGCACCGCCTGCAACACCTCCTTGGTCTGGTCATTCTGGATGAAGGCGACCACGCGCAGGTTCTTCAGATCAAGCGGCCGCTCGGCGTTGGGGAAGCCGTGCTCCTTGGCCGCATCGTCCAGGTACTTCCGCAGCTCTTTGCGCAGCTCTTCCAGGTCCACGCTCGCCGTGTGCCGGATGTTCTTCTCCTTGATCACCAGCCCCTCAACCCCGCCGGGGAAAGCGCGGACCACGTGATGATGGACCTTGATGCCGTTGCCGCCGGCGTAGTTGACCTGCTCTTCCACCAGCGCCAGCCGCAGTCGGACCGTCTCCGCCGGCCGCTCCAGGTCGGATACCTCCGCGGTAATATCGATCTGGTTCCCCTTTTGCACAGCGCCGGCCTTGAGTTTGACGGCCGCCGGCTGCTCCAGGAGGGGTTCAATGATGCCGCGATACTGCCGGTACTTCGCTGGGGCGTCGTCGTAAGAGCCGCCGCCCTCGGCGCTCGGCTTGCCATTGAACAGAGTGGTCGGTGTCCCCTCCACGTCGTCGCCGTAGTAGCGCAGCCGGGCTAGGGTGGCGGGATTGGTCAACGGGTCGGGGCCAGGGATATGGACATGGTATTGCAGCAGCACCACATCGGCCGGCGCGTAGGTCTTGCCGAGGGCATCAAAGGCCAGGTCGGCAGCAACGCACGGCGGGCACTCGGCGCCGGTGAATAGCTCGACCAACACGGTGCGGCCGCCGATGGCCTTGCGGCCGGCGAACTTCTCCGGCCGGACCGAGATGTCCACCTTGGCAGCGCGGGCCTCGGCCTCCTTGGCCTCGTCGGTCTTGCCGGCCCTGCGCAGGGTACGGGCCAGGGTGTTCAGGGTGCGCAGCTGTATGCCCGGCTTGTCGGTCGGCTCGAGCATGCGCTCGGCCCGGCGGGCATGCTCGACGGCGATGGCCGCCATGCCCTCGTGGTCAAGCAGCAGCTCCGCGGTGCGCAGGGCGACTTCGCGCTGCCAGCGCGGGCCATACGGCTCGGCGGCGCGGAAGACCTTGTCGGCCCAGCCGCGCACTTCCTCGGGCTTGGCCTTCCGCTCGCCGGCCCGGGCCATTAGCTCCAGCGCCGCCTGGAAGATACGCGGATCGGTCGGCGGTCCAGCCAGAATCTCCTTGTTGGCCTCGTAACTGTCGAGCGTCTCCGTCGTCGTGGGGTCGAGCTGAACCGGGAAGAGCCGCCGGCCCAGGTTGATCGAGCCAAGGACCTTCTTGCCGTCGGCGGCCGGCCGTCCCTCGAAGTTCAAGCTCTGCCCTCCCACCTGAACAGTGAAGGCGACCCGATCGCCGGCCACGTTGACGTCTTCCAACTTCGATTCCGGCACGCCCTCCGCCCGGGCCACGACTGACCCGGTCCACTTGCCGTCCTTGCGCTCCAGCTTGATGATCCAGAAGGTCTGCTGACGCTGCTCCTGGTCGGTGAAGGTGACCTTCCAGTTGCCGACTGGGATGTCGGCCGCACGGCCCGTCCCGGGGAGGACAAGCAGCAGAGCGGCCAGCAGGGGCCACGCAGTTCGCGCCATGAGTGGTTCCTTTCGCATACAGAGTAAAGAAGCCTCAACCGGCCGCTGCGGTTACTCTACGCAGACCTCGGACAGACTCAAGGCCAATTGGGGGCCGCGATGGGTAAGACAAGCCCGGAGCGTTGGCGAGGGGTACTCTGAGCCCGGAGCGTTAGCGACGGGTACTCTGAGCCCGGAGCGTTAGCGACGGGGCACCCCGTCACCCGTCGCTAACGCTCCGGGCTCCGACCGTAGATACGACGGGGGCTCCGACCGTAGACACGACGGGGGCTCCGCAAGCCGTCGTTGGCGTCCCTTGAGCGGCGCGGTTAGAATGGCGGCGCCGATTCACCAGTGACACACCCTCACATACGGATGCCGGCCATGGCCATCGACTCGGTCGCCGACTTCACTGACGCCCTCCGCCGGAGCCGGCTGCTGGAGCCGGCCCAGCTGGATGAGGTGACCGGGCAGCTGCAAGCCCGTTTCCCAGAACCGCACGCCCTAGCCGACGAGTTGCTCCGACGCGGCTGGTTGACACCGTTCCAGGTCAAGCAGATCTTCCGGGGCAAGGCCCGCAGCCTGCTGCTTGGCTCGTATGTGCTGCTGGAGCGGCTGGGTCAGGGGGGCATGGGGCAGGTCTTCAAGGCCCGCCATTGGAAGCTGGGCCGGATCGTCGCCCTCAAGGTCATTCACAAGCACCGCCTGGCGAAGCCCGACTCGGTGCAGCGCTTCGAGCGCGAGATCCGGGCAGCGGCCCAGCTCGATCACCCCAACATCGTCCGCGCCTTCGACGCCGACCGTGTGGGCGAGGTCCGTTTCTTCGTCATGGAGTACGTCGCCGGCCCCGACCTGGGCCGGCTGGTTGCCGAGCGGGGCCCCTTGCCGGTGGCGGTGGCCTGCGATTACATCCGGCAGGCGGCGTTGGGACTGCAACATGCCCACGAACATGGCCTGGTCCACCGCGATATCAAGCCCTCCAACCTGCTGCTGAGCGTTCCCCTCACCCCCCACCCTTCTCCCCCGCGCGGGGGGGAAGGGAGCGGTTCTTCTTCCCTCGCCTCCGCTGCGGGGGAGAGGGGTTGGGGTGAGGGAGGGGTGATCAAGGTTCTCGACATGGGCCTGGCGCGGCTCGACCACCCGGCCGAGGACGAGGAGGACAATCCGCTGACACAGGCCGGCGCAGCGATGGGCACGGTGGATTACATCGCCCCGGAGCAGGCGCTCGATGCGCACCGGGTCGATATCCGGGCCGACCTGTATAGCCTCGGCTGCACCTTTTACTTCCTGCTGACCGGAAGCATCCCCTTTCCGGGCGGCACGCCGATGGAGCGGCTCCTCCGCCACCGCGAGCAGGAGCCGGTGCCGGTCGAGCGGCTGCGGCCCGATGTCCCGCCGGCAGTCGGGGCCATTCTGCGCAAGCTGATGGCCAAGCGCCCCGAGGACCGCTACCAGACCCCGGCCGAGGTGGCCGCGGCCCTGGTCCCCTGGTGCCGGGCGGCGGGCGCCCGGGCGCCGGTCATTGTCCCCCTCTCCCCCTCCCGAGGAGAAGAAGGGAGGGTGAGGGGGGCGATGCCAGCCATCGTGCCCGAGACGGATCCGGAGGCCGGGGGCCCCACCTTAGACTTCGTCTTCACGCCGCGGGTTCCCGCGCCGGGCGTGGACGGCAAGCGTCTGGCCGTGGTCCTGGCCGGCAGCGCCCTGGCGGTGGGGCTGCTGGTCGCTCTGCTCTGGTGGGCGCTGGCCGCACCATAACCACGCGGGCTCGGTACAATGAGAAGGGCCGGCGTGCTCGGTCAGCAGCCCGGACGGCTGGCGGCGCCGGTTTCTTTCCTTCGTTCGGGGACCTGCCATGAAGCACTTTGGTCCGAACCCCCTTCACCGACTCTGCCTGGCCGCGCCGGCCCTGGTCGGCCTGCTCACCCTGCCGTCGGCAGCCCGGTCCGGCGCCGACACCCCGGCCACCGAGGACCCGGCCCTGCGGGCGGCCACTGCCCTGTACGAGGGCATCCACACTGCGACCCTGCCCAATGGCCTGCGCGTCTACCTCAAGCCGGTGCCGGGCGCGCCGGTGGTCACCACCAAGGTCGCCTACAAGGTCGGCGCTGCCGACGAGGACCTCGACCAGACCGGCCTGTCGCACTACCTCGAACACCTGATGTTCAAGGGGACCGACAAGCTCATGCCCGGCGACATCGACCGACTGACCCTGCGCAACGGTGGCCAGAACAACGCCTACACCACCGAGGACTTCACCATCTACCATTTCGACTTCGCCGCTGACCGCTGGGAGATCGCCCTGCAAATCGAGGCCGACCGCATGCGCAACCTGCGCATCGACGAGCGGCATGAATTCGAGCAGGAAAAAGGGGCCGTCATTGAGGAACTGCAACGCAACGAGGACGAGCCGTGGGACCTGGAGTACAAGGCAATTCTGCCGCTGCTCTTCGGCAAGACGAGTCCCTATGGCCATCCGGTCATCGGCGAGCGCGAGCACGTCAAGAGAGCCACCGCCGCCGTTATCAAGGCCCATTACGACAAGTGGTATCACCCCAACAACGCCGCCCTGGTGGTTGTCGGCGGCTTCGACCCCGACCGGGCGATGGCGAGAATCAAGGAGCTATTCGGCCTGATCCCGCCCGGCAAGCTCCCCGAGCGCAAGCCGCTGCCGGAGGTCAAGCTCCCGCGGCCGGCCCGGCTGGAGATGGACTCCAAGTTCGAGCTGGCCCGCATGGTCATGGGTTTTAACACCATCCGCACGGTCGATCCCGACGACCCGGTGCTGGACGTGATCCAGACGCTCCTGGCCGGCGGCAAGACCGGCCGGCTGTACCGGAAGCTGATCGAGGAGGAGCGGATTGCCGGTGCCGTGAGCAGCGGCAACTACAGCGGCCGCTACCCGGGTTGGTTCGGCATCCAGGTGCAGCTGCTCCAGGGCAAGGACCGCGACCGGGCCGAGAAGCTTGTCCTCCAGGAACTGCAACGGCTGCGCGACGAACCGGTCAGCGAGGCCGAGTTGAAGCGCGTGAAGAACACCGTGCTGACCGAGGTGATCTTTGCTCGCGAGAGCATGCACGGCCTGGCCGACAGCATTGCTCGGGGCGTGATGGTTGCCGACCTCGATTTCGTCAAGAGCTACCTGCCGCGGATCATGGCGGTGACGGCCCAGGACGTGCAGAAAGCCGCCCGCAAGTACTTTGACCCAGAGCAGCGCGTGGTCGTCTGGTCCGTGCCGAAGAAGGACCGCACGGACAAACCGGGCGGAGGCCCCGGCAGGAAACCCCCCGCTCCTCCCGCCCGTGCTCCGGCCCGGGCCGAGGCACCGGCCGGCGGCAGCGCATTCTCGCTGAAGAATGCTCGCCGGATCGAACTGCCCAACGGCCTGACGCTGCTCCTTTTCGAGAACCGCCGCCTGCCGATCATCGTGGCCGAAGCGTTCGTGAAAAATGTCCGGTTACTGGAGCCGGAGAACAAGGCAGGCATCGCCACGCTGACCGGCCGGTTGCTCGATGAGGGAACGGCCAAGCACACCGGCCCGCAGATCGCTGAGATGATCGAGGACGTAGGCGGGATGCTGACGATGGGTCCGACTGGCGGCAGTGTGCGTGTGCTCGCCCCGCACCGCCAGCTGGCGCTGGGCCTGCTCTTCGAATGCCTTAGCCAGCCGAGCTTCCCTCCGGAGGCATTCGACCGCCAGAAGGAGCGGCTGCTATCGGAGATCGACGACGCCGAGCGGCAGCCGGACGCCAAGGGGCAGTTGGTCTACCGCGAGTTGGTCTATGGCAAGCACCCGCTGGGCCGGCCGGCCCTCGGTCGGCGCCGGACAGTCGAGCCGCTGACCCCTGCCGATTGCGCCGCCTTCCACCGGTCGGTCTTCGTGCCGGGGAACACCGTGGTCGCCCTCGTCGGCGATTTCGACAGCAAGGAAATGATCGACCTGGTGACGCGGCTGACCGCCGACTGGCAGGGGGGCCCGGCGCCGAAGGTCAGCCCTCCCGCGGTCGAGAAGCCGAAGGGGTTCATCCAACGAGTGGTAACGATCCCGGAGGCGGCCCAGCTCCACTTCTTCCTGGGGCACATCGGCGTCCGCCGAAACAACCCTGACTACTACAAGCTCTTGGTGATGGACTACGTGCTCGGCACCGGGCCCGGCTTCACGGACCGGCTGTCGGCCCGGCTGCGCGACCGCGAGGGGTTGGCCTACACTGTCTCGGCCAACATCAGCTCGTCGGCAGCCGAGGAGCCGGGGCTGTTCACCTGCTACATCGGCACGGCTCCGGAGAACTTCGAGCGGGTCAAGGGCATGTTCCTGGAGGAGTTGGCCCGCATCCGCAATACGAAGCCGACGCCGGAGGAGGTGGAAGACGTCAAGCGGTATCTCCTCGGCAGCCTGCCGTTCCAGTTCACGACGAACGACCGGATCGCCGACCAACTCTTGTATGTGGAGCGGCACGGGCTGGGGTTCGACTACCTGGATGATTACCGCAAAGGGGTGGCGGCGGTGACGCCGGCAGACGTGCAGGCGGTGGCGAAGAAATACCTTGACCCGCAGCGGATGGTGCTGGTGGCCGCCGGCGCGATTGACGCGAAGGGCAGGCCGCTGGGCAAGCTGCCGCCGCCGAGGCGGTGACAGACCGGGGCGACTTTGCGGGGCGAACTTTGCCGATCACCGACCTGATGATTCCGGGCGGCCCTTGTAGGTTTGGCGCGGGCGTCTTGTAATCCCTCCTGCCCGCCAATGCCCGCTTGGCCTCCTACCGCGAACCTCTCGCCTACCGACACCTGTCCCTAAATAGCGGCGGTCCTATCTCTTCGGGCCGTGCGGCGAAAAACCGTCCGGACCCGGACGGTTTGGTATTGCAGTTGCACATCTCAACCGAGGGATGCACTCCTCGCCAATGAAGGAACGCGGAGGGTTGGCCATGCAGGTAGAACTGTACTGCCCGAACTGCCACTGTCACTTCCCCGCGCCCGACACGCCTGCCGCGGAAGTCCTTGAGCGGATCTCGGAAGAGGGGCCCTGGTGCGCCCTGGGCGACGGGGAAACCGTCGAGGATCGCATCAGCGCCGCCTTGAACGACGAGGAGCCGATCTACTGTCCCCTCTGCGGCAAGGCCGTCACCCTCAACGAGGAGAGCCTGGGCCGGTTCACCCGCGAACTGCTGGCCCACTGGTGAGGTCGGCGCCGGCGCGGTCGCCTTCGGTTCCTCGCTCAACGATCAGGTGCGCTGCAAGTACCCGCGCAGGTTGGCTGCCTCACGCTGACGCAGGACCACGGCAATATGGAGCTGCTCCAGGTACTGCTCCAGCGTCTTGCCGCCGAGGTTGATCTGCTTCTCCTTGACGAACGCCCGTACGTCGCGCTCCCCCTCCACCGTCGCCAGGCCGATCACCCCTTCGAGCAGCCGCCGAACCCCCACCGGGGGAAACGCCTGGTTCATCCGCTCCCAGTTTTCCTTGACGAAGGCCCAGGTCCGCTCGCGGCCGTGGACCGTCAGCAGCAGCGTGCGCAGGACCAGCGGCGCGTCCTGGGTGCGGATTTCGCCGTTGAGGGTGCGGGTCAGCGTCTGCTCCACCAGAGCCGGCTGTTGGAAGGCGGTCAGCGAGTACAGGTAGCGATGCTCCTCCTGGGGCGTGGCCGCGGCGCGGAAGCGCTGCAGGAATTCCTCGTAGCGACTCGCGTCGCCGGTGTGGGCGAGGATGGTGATGGCCGCGGCGAGCACGTTGGCGTCCGCCTCTGCGGGGCGGTCCTGGTAGTGGGCGTAGACCTCGGCCGCCCGCGCCTGCACGTCCGGATCGTTCCCCAGGGTGCCCAGGATGCGAAGCAGGTCGCCGCGCAGCTGGCGGGTTAGCTCACTTTCCCCCGGCCGCGGGAACCAGCCCAACTCGGCAGCCGCCGGCCCGGCCCGGTCGCGTACCAGCGCCTCCAGCCCGGGACGGTCCGCTGCGTCGATCACCCGGTTCAGCGCCTGGAACGACCCGGCCAGCACCGCCCAGACATTCTTGTCGCGCTCGCCTCGGAAACGGGCCGTCAGCTCCAGGTATTCCGTCAGGGGCATCAGCCCGGCCAGCGCCGCCGCCCAGGCATCATTGGCCAGGTTGAAGCGCTCGATGGCCGACAGCCCGTCCGGCAGCTGCCGCAACAGCCGCTCCAGCAAGTCCGCTTCGTAGCGCACCCGGTAGAAGCCGTGCCCGTCCGCGTTCACCAGTACCGACATGAACCCGGTCGGCAGTTCCAGCGTGGTTTCGGCCTCCTTCAAGAGGACCCGCTGCATCTCATCCCGGCCGTCCGCCGTGATGCGCACCTGGATGGGAACGTGCCAGAGAGAAGGGGTCAGGGGACAGGAGTCAGGGGTCAGCAAAGAAGGTTCTTCTCTGTCCCCTGACCCCTGACCCCTGACCCCTTCTTCGGGCAGGTAGGTGAAGCGCTGCTGCGCCAGCACCAACCGATTGCCGTCGCGGCGGACGCTGATCAGCGGATAGCCGGGGCGGAAGACCCAGCCGTCCATGATTTCGGGAATCGGCTGCCCGGCCGCCTCGCCCAGCGCCAGCCACAGATCGCCCGTCTCCGCGTTGCCGTAGGCGTGCCGGTCCAGGTAAAGCCGGACGCCGGCGCGAAAGACCTCGGGGCCAAGGTACTGCTCCATCATCCGCAACACCGAAGCCCCTTTCTCGTAGGTGAGGACGTCGAACATGGCCTCGGCATCCTGCGGGGCGGCCACCGGGTACTCGATCGGCCGAGTGCTGTGCAAGCCGTCCACCACCAGCGCTGCCGCCCGCGAGACGCCGAACGTCGTCCAGCGCTGCCACCCCGGCCGGAAGGCATCGACCGCCAGCATCTCCATGAAGGTGGCAAAGGCCTCGTTCAGCCACAACCCGTTCCACCAGGCCATTGTCACCAGGTCGCCGAACCACATGTGGGCGTTCTCGTGGGCCACCACGTCGGCGACGCGCTCCAGCTCAGCGTGGGTGGCTGCCTGCTCGTCCACCAACAGGGCCGTTTCGCGGAAGGTGATGGCGCCGAGGTTCTCCATGGCCCCCGCCGCGAAGTCGGGGATGGCCAGCAGGTCAAGCTTGTCGCCGGGGTAAGGCCGGCCATAGTACTCCTCGAAGTAACGGAGCGAGAAGGCGCCGACTTCCTGGCCGAAGGAAGCCAACCGCCGCTTGCCCGGCACACACCAGACGCGCAGCGGGGTCCGGCCAACCATCGTTGGCTCGGTCGCCTCCAATTCGCCGACCACGAACGCCACCAGGTAGGTGGACATCGGAATGGTGTCGGCGAAGCGCACCACCTTCTTGCCGTTCTTGATTTCCTCGGAGACGACGGCGGTGTTGGAGACGGCGGTGAGGGCGGGATCGATTTCCAGCGTGGTGGCGAAGACGGCCTTGAACGCCGGCTCGTCCCAGCAGGGGAAGGCGCGGCGGGCATCGGTCGCCTCGAACTGCGTGGCCGCCAGGAACCGGGTCGCACCGGAGGCGTCCTTGTACTTGCTCCGGTAGAAGCCGCGCAGCTTGTCGTTGAGCATGCCGCGGAAGCCGATTTGCAAGGTCCATTCACCGGGCGGCACCGCTTCGGGGAAAGCGAGCCGGCAGCGCTCCGTTGCCTCCTCCAACGTTATCCGGGCTTCCCGGCCATTGCCGCTTCGGTTGATGAGGGCCGCCGTGCCGATTTCCAGTTCGGCCGCGTTCAGGACAATCTCGGCGACCGGCTCCAGCACTTTGACAAAAATGTCCACCGAGCCGGTGAAGCGGGCGCGTTCCAGGTCCGGCGCCAGGCGCAACTCGTAACGGGTCGGCACAACGGTTCGCGGCAGTCGATATGGGTTCATGCATGTCCTCCCCGAGGCGGCCACTCGGCGCGGCGCCGACGGTCCTCCTCTTTGCCCGAAACACCGGTTGCCTCATCAGGTATAGTAGAGAGGATACCGATCTTCGCCCCGCTTGGCTTCTGAGGACGCACCATGACCCGGCCATCGCTATCGCTGCCCGTGCTGCTGGCCCTTGGCCTACTGGCCGTACCGTTGGTCGGCCGCGCGGACGATGCCCTGCCTGCTCCCCGGACCGGTGGCAACTTCGAGATCGCGACGATCAAGGATATCGCCTATTACGACGGCGACGACGCCGACCCGGTGAAGCACCGGCTGGACCTCTACCTGCCCAAGGGGCAGAAGGACTTCCCGGTGCTCTTCTTTGTGCACGGCGGCACCTGGCGCTCGGGGGACAAGAAGTTGTACGGCCCGCTCGGCCAGGTGTTCGCCAAGAACGGCGTCGGCACGGTGATCACCAACTACCGGCTCTCGCCGAAGGTCAAACACCCCGCGCACATCGAGGATGTGGCCCGGGCCTTCGCCTGGACACACGCCCACATCGGGCGGCACGGCGGCCGGGCCGACCGGATCTTCTGTTGCGGCCATTCCGCCGGCGGCCACCTGGTCGCCCTGCTTGCCACCGACGAAACCTACTTGAAGGCGCACCGGCTCTCGCTGAGCGACATCCGAGGGACGATCGCGCTGAGCGGCGTCTACACCATCCTCCCCGGTCTGTTCAGCTCTCAGTTCGGCAGCGACGCGGAGGTCTGTCGCAAGGCCTCGCCGTTGAACCATGTCAACGGCAAGCACGCGCCGTTCTTGCTCATTTATGCCGACAAGGACTATCCCTTCTGCGACCGGATGGCCGAGCAGATGTGCCAGGCATTGGTGAGGTGCAATTGCGAGGCAAACACGCTGAAGATCAAGGACCGCGACCACATCAGCATCATCGTGCAGGTGCAAAAGGAAGACGATCCCACGACGCAGGCCATCCTCGATTTCATCGCCCGCCACTCCGAGCTCAAGCTCACCCCCAAGGGTAAATCACTCGGGAATGACGAATGCCGAAGCACGAATGACGAATCACGGGGGGTGACGTCACTCCCTCGTTGAGAAGGCACCAGGAGGCCCACTCCTGCACCCCTTCGTCCTTCGGGCTTCGTCATTCTTTCGTCACTCGTGCTTCGGCATTCGTCATTTCGGCTTCACCCGCTTGAACTCCTGGCCAATGAGACTAACCGTCGCCACCTCGCCGTCGGCGTCGAGCGTGAAGACCACCGGCACGTCATTGAGCGGGGCGTCCTCCCGGTCGGGGTCGCCCCGGGCGGTGAAGGTGTCGAAGTGGAAGTGCTCCAGCCGCACCTTGAAGCTGCTCCACTCCAGCATCAGCTGCTCCTTGTCGGCCGTGATCGTCACCCGGCCATAAGCCGGCTGTTCAAATACCCCCGTGTAGGCCGATAGCTCGCGCGACGGCTTCGTCCCTTTGTGGCGCTTGGCCTCGCGCTCCTTCTTCCGCTGCTCTTGCTCCTCTCGCTGTTTCTTCGCCTGCGTCAGGTAGTGCTCGTTCCAGTCGCGCTTCGGTAAGTCGAGCAGCAGATCAACCAGGTTGTTGCGCAACGCCTCGGGCATCTGGGTGCGTCCCAGGTTCGACAGGATGGCGATCCCCAGTTTGGCCTTCGGCACCAGCGCCACCTGAGCGCGGAAGCCGTCGATGCTGCCGCCGTGCGACACCAGCAGCTGGCCGCGGTAATCCTGGATCACCCAGCCCAAGCCGTATGACATCATGTTGGTCTCGGGGTTCATCGCTTTGGTGAACGAGGGGACGCCGGTCGGGCCGTCCATGGGGATGACCATCTGTGGCGAATGCGTCTCGGCCAGGCGGGCTGCTGAGATCAGGCGCTTGCCCTCGAAGGTGCCGTCGCCGAGTTGGAAGCGCAGCCACTTGCTCAGATCGCTGACGCCCGCATTGATCGAGCCGGCCGGGCCGATGTTGTCGATGTTCTTCCAGGAGATCGGCCGGACCTTCTCCTTGACCTTGACGTGCGGCGTGGCATGGTCAGGCGAGCGCGTGGCAACCGTCACGCTGAAGTTGGCCCCGGTCATCCCGAGTGGGTCAAAGATGCGCTTCTGGACCACCTGTTCCCAGCTGCTCTTGTCGGCCGCTCCCGCTGCCAGCCCGGCCGCCAGGTACATGATGTTTTGATATTGGTAAGTCGAGCGGAAGGAGCGGTCCAGCTTGACTAACCCGATGCGGCGCAACACTTCCTCCCGGCTGTTGGGTGAGGCGTACCAGAGCAGGTCGTGGCGAGCCAGCCCGGAGCGGTGGCAAACCAGGTCGCGAATGGTCAAGTTGGCGTCGGCCAACGGATCGGACAGGCGGAACCAGTCGAGGTACTTGCGGACCGGGTCATCCCAGGTCATCTTCCCCTCATCCACGAGCATGGCAATGGCGGTGGCGGTAAAAGCCTTACTGGTCGAGGCAATGGCGAACTGGGTCTCGGGCGTGACCGGCTGATCGCTGCCGAGTTCCCTGTAGCCGAACCCTTTCAGGTAGATCACCTGGCCATCACGCACGATGGCGATCGCCGCGCCGGGGACCTGCCAGGCGGTCATCGCCTCGTTGACCAGAGCATTGAGGGCCGCCTCGTTGACAGCCTGGGCCGCGGCGGCCGGCGCCAGCACCAGCAGGCCAAGCAGGGGCAGCAGCAGAAACTTGGGGACAGACCGCATGTCAGACTCCTTGGTCGGGGTGGATGGTTGCAAGTGCCAGAGCATCATAACACGCCGGTTCAGTGAATCCAGCCGACGGGCCCCTTCTCAAGCAGGTCATCAACGAGTAATTTCATTCCCAGTCCGGCGGCTGCAACCGCTGGGCTTGCTCAGGAGGAGACCAACGGATGCTCGATGAGGTGACTCAGGAGTTACTACAGTTGAACGCCCGGCTGTTGAAGAGCATCTCGACAGGCGACTGGGCGACGTACCAAGAGCTGTGCGATCCGTCGCTGACGGCGTTCGAACCGGAGGCGGCGGGCCAGCTGGTGGAGGGGATGGACTTCCACCGCTTTTACTTCGAGCTGGGCGGGTTCCGCGGCCATCATCAAACGACGATGTGCGCCCCTCGGGTCCGGGTGATGGGGGACGTGGCGGTTGTCGCCTATGTCCGGTTGAACCAGCGGGTCGGTGCCGACGGCGCGCCGTACACAACCGCCTTCGAGGAGACGCGCGTCTGGCAGCGTCAGGATGGGCGCTGGCGGCATGTCCACTTCCACCGCTCGGTCCCGCGGCCAACCGGCAGCGAAGCCGTCCCGCCGAGAGAGTAATTGGCGATGCCGTAATCAAGCACACGGCGGGGCGTGTTGGCCTGGCAGGACAGCGGGACGCGGCGGTTGATGCCTTCTTGCAGAGCCCGGAGCGTGAGCGACGGGTCAAGCCACGCCTCGCCTGTCAAGCAAATTCTGCTGTCAGCGTGGAGATGCACCCCGCGTTATCCGTCCGGGCCTTGCCAAACGTACCGCCCTTGATTACCCTCGAGGGATTAGGTGGGCGGCTGACTTCCTTTCACCGGCCCACCGCCGCGCCCCGTCTGTCGGTCTGTTCGCCGGCCCGCGCGAGAGGGTGTGCCATGTCAAACTACTGCCTGGATCGACAACGCAAGCGCTTCACCGTGGTCGCCCTCCTGGTTCTGGCCGCAGCTCTGGTCTGGTTCTTCTCCCCTGGCCTGCCGGTCCTGTGGGGGCCGTGGGCCAGCGCCGAGGAGCGCGCGGCCGGTAAGGCCCTATTTGAACACGAATGGCAGCCGAACGATCCGCTGGCTGGCGGTGACGGCCTTGGCCCAGTCTTCAACGCCCGCTCTTGCGCCGCCTGCCATTTCCAGGGGGGCATCGGCGGCAGTGGCCCCAACAAGCGCAACGTGAGCACCTTCGAGGTCCACCCCACCCGGGCCGACCCGAACGTCCGCAGCGGCATCATCCACGCCGCCGCCACCGACCCGGCCTACCGGGAGTCGCCCGCCCTGGTCCGCAAACTCTTCCCCGTTGTCAAGGGGACCACCCAGGTAGTGGAGGGATGCACTGTCCGCATCCCGGACTTCGACCCGCTCCTGACCGGCAGCGTCAATTCCACTGCCCTGTTCGGCGCCGGTTGGATCGACCGCATCTCGGACAAGGCGATCCGGCACAACCTGAACAAGCAGATGCTGGCCAACACCGCCCGCGAGTTCCAGCTCGACTTCAACACCATCGGGGCGGGTCGGCCGCGCGTGCTGCCGGACGGCCGGATCGGCAAGTTCGGCTGGAAGGGGCAGTTTGCAACGCTCCAGGAGTTCGTGGCGGCAGCCTGCGCCAACGAGCTGGGGCTGGGCAACCCGCTGATGGAGCAGGCCCGGCCGCTGGGCAAGAGCGATTACCCGGCGGTGCCGCCGGACCTTGACCACAAACAGTTCACGGCCCTGGTGGCGTTCGTGGATACGCTGCCTCGGCCAGTGGAGGTCCTGCCCGACGATCCGGCCGGACGCGAGCAAGCGGCGCGCGGCAAGGAGTTATTTCATTCGATCGGCTGCGCTCAGTGCCACACGCCGGATCTGGGCGGGGTGAAGGGGGTCTACAGCGACTTCCTGCTGCACGTCCTGGAGCCGCCGGGCAGTTCTGCAGTGTACAACACCGTGGAGCCGCCGGTACCGCTGCCGCCGGACCACCCGCGGCCGGAGGAGTGGAAGACGCCCCCCTTGTGGGGTGTGGCCGACTCGGCCCCGTACTTCCACGACGGCGGCTCGCCTACGCTGGAGGCGGCGATCCTGCGGCACAAGGGGGATGCCGCCAGCGTGACCCGGGCCTATCAGGGGCTCAAGAAGCCTGACCAGCAGGCGGTGATCGCCTTTTTGAAAACCCTCCGGGCCCCGCCGCCCGAGTAGAAGGTAATCCGGGACCACCTCACCTGGGACGGTCACCTCGACCGCGTGCGGCTGAGCGTTACTGAGTTGGGCACTGCGCCGTGAGCGGCAAGGACGATTGATCGAACCGATGCGGCGATGACGGGCCGGCGAGCGGCCGGCGTCCGCTGGCCGGTCGAGGCGCTGAGGAGGTACACCGGCCCGCTCAGGCGGACCGCTCGCGAATGCCCATTCTCAAGTCGCCCCGCCGCATTGCGCCCGCCAGCGCAGCCAGTGATCGACCAGCACCAAGGCGACCATCGCCTCGCCCATCGGCACAAAGCGCGGCAGCAGACAGGGATCATGCCGGCCGCGCGTGATGATCTCGGTTGGCTCGCCGGACCGCGTCACCGTCCGCTGCGGCCGCGGCAGGCTGCTGGTCGGCTTGACCGCCACCCGGCAGATAATCGGCTCGCCGCTGGAGATGCCCCCTAGCATGCCGCCGTGTCGGTTGGTCTCGGTACCGATCTTCCGCCCCCTCACCCCCAACCCCTCTCCCCCAAACGGGGGCGAGGGGAGTATCTTGTCCTCCCGTCCCCGAGGCGGAGGCGAGGGGAGCATCTTGTCTTCTTGTTCCCGAGGCGGGGGCGAGGGGAGCATCTTGTCCTCTTGTTCCCGAGGCGGGGGCGAGGGGGCAGGGGTGAGGGGGATGAATGGATCGTTATTCTGGCTGCCGCGGGCCGTGGCCACACCGAAGCCGGCACCATACTCGAACGCCATCACCGCCGGCAACGACAACAACGCCTTGGCCAGGTCCGCCTTGAGCTTATCAAAGACCGGCTCCCCCAGGCCCGGCGGCACCCCCGTCGCCACCAACTCGGCCACGCCGCCGATCGAATCCTGGTCCTTGCGCACCTCCTCGATCAGGGCCATCATCCGCTCGGCGGCCTGCGGGTCGGGGCAGCGCACCGGCGTTGCCTCGACCTGCTCCAGGGTCACCTGGGTTGGGTCAGGGATGTCGGCGATAATGTCGCCCACCTGCTTGACATAGCCGAGCACGCGGATGCCCTGCTGAGCCAGGAGTTTCTTGGCGACGGCCGCCGCCGCCACCCGACAGATGGTCTCGCGAGCGCTGGACCGACCGCCGCCGCGGTAGTCGCGGAAGCCATACTTGGCGTCGAAGGTGAAATCGGCGTGGCCGGGGCGATACTTGTCCTTGATGTCGCTGTAATCCTGGCTGCGCGGGTCGGTGTTGCGGAAGAGAATGGCAATCGGAGTGCCGTCAGTCTTCCCCTCGAAGACACCGGACCAGATCTCCGGCATGTCCTCTTCCTTGCGCTGGGTGACAAGCTTCGATTGGCCGGGCCGACGGCGGCGCAGGTCGGGGAGCAGGTCGTCCACGTCCAGCGGCAGGCCGGGCGGGCAGCCGTCGATGATGACGACATAGCCGGGTCCGTGGCTGACACCGGCCGTGGTGATGCGGAACAGTTCGCCGAAGGAGTTGCCTGGCATACCGGCATTATACTCCCCCGCCGTCCGGCCTTGAACACCCGGCCCGGTCATTGCCGCCCGGCCCCCCGCGTGATACAAGCATAGGAAGCGACGAGGTCGCCAGGGCTCGCCTCACTGGGGGGCGTTAGCCTCCCGCTCGCCATCAGGCCGAGGAGACAGGTGCATGCGAACCGCCTTTGTCTGGTTGATCGTGCTGACGATCGCGGCCGGCGCCGCCGCACAAGAGGCCGGAGACGCAAAGCCGGCTCAGCGCTACGGCATCGCGGCCGACTTGAAAACCTATCCGCAGAGCACCCCCAAGGAGACCCTGGCCTCCGTCCTCAAGGCGATCGATGCCAAGCGCATCGACTACCTGCTGGCGCATCTGGCCGACCCGCAGTTCGTGGATCGGCGCGTCGCCGAGAACGGCGGTCGGTTCGATATCCTCCTTCAGGAAGCCAAGGCCAAACTTCTCGATGATCCTGGTACCGCCAAGCAGCTACGCCGTTTCCTCAACGAAGGCGAATGGACCATTGACGCGAACGCCGCCTCGGTCCGCCTGAAAGATGTCAGTGACCATCAGGTCTTCCTGCGCCAACTCGGCGGCCGCTGGTTCATGGAGAACCGGCGCAAACCGTAGCCCGCCGGGACCAAGGGATCGCGAGAAGACGCTAAGCCGCAAGCGGCTTGCAGAAAGGATCCAGCCGTGCCGGACACCCCCATCGACCTGCGCAGCGACACCGTGACCCGGCCGACGCCCGCCATGCGCGCCGCCATGCAAGCGGCTGAGGTCGGCGACGACGTCTTCAACGAGGACCCGACCGTCCACCGCCTCCAGGAGCGGGTGGCCGCTCTGCTCGGTAAGGAGGCGGCCCTGTTCGTGCCGTCGGGCACCATGTCCAACCAGATCTGTGTCAAGGCACACACCCAGCCCGGCGACGAGCTGATCTGCGATGCCAATTGCCACATTTACCACTACGAGGCGGGCGGGCCGGCCGTGCTCAGCGGCGTCACCTGTCGGCCCATCGAGGGGACGTACGGCATCCTGGACGTCAGCCAGCTCGAGGGCAAGGTCCGCCCAGTCAATGAACACCTGGTGCGGACGCGGCTAGTCTGTCTGGAGAATACCCACAACCGCGGTGGCGGCCGGATCTACCCGCTCGACAAGGTGCGGGCTATCAGTGCCTGGGCGCGCAAGCACAGCCTGATCATGCATCTGGATGGGGCCCGGTTGTGGAACGCAGTCGTGGCCACCGGCATCCCGCCGGCCGAGTGGTGCCGTTACTTCGACAGTGTGTCGGTCTGCTTCAGCAAGGGGCTGGGGGCGCCGGTCGGCTCCGCCTTGGCCGGCCCGCGTGAGTTTGTGGCCCAGTGCCGCTTCATCCGCAAACGGTTCGGCGGCGGCATGCGGCAAGCCGGCGTGCTGGCAGCCGCTGCCCTATACGCGATCGAGCACCATATCGACCGGCTGGCCGAGGACCACGCCAACGCCCGCGTCTTGGCCCGGGCCATCGCCGATACCCCCGGCCTGCGCCTCGACCCGCCGGATGTGCAGACGAATATCGTCTACTTTCACATCGACCCCGGGCTGGGTACGGCCAGCGACCTGGCGGCAGCCCTGCGGCAGCGCGGCGTCCTGGTCCACCCGACCGGTCCGCAGACCATCCGTGCCTGCACCCATTTGGATGTCACTACGGACCAGGTCGAACGCGCCGCCGAGATCATCCGCCAGGCGGTGCGGCGCTGGACACCTTCTAAGCTCGACTGATGCACCTTCCGTCGAGCTAAACAGAACGATGCACTTTGCTACAATAGTGCGATGCCGTTCACGCGAACCTTCATCTTCCTTGGCACCGGCACGTCGGTGGGAGTGCCCATGCTCGGCTGTGATTGCGCAGTCTGCCGCTCGCCCGACCCGCGCAACCACCGCTACCGCTGCGCCGTCTTGATCCGCACACCCCAGGGCAACCTGTTGATCGACACGCCGCCGGAGCTGCGGCTCCAGCTGTTGCGCGAACAGGTCGGCCTGGTCCACGCCGTGCTCTTCACGCATTACCACGCCGACCACCTCTTCGGCCTCGATGACGTGCGGCTGTTCCCCAAGCAGCTGGGCGGACCGGTGCCGCTGTACTGCACCGAGGAGGTCGAGGAGAAGATCCGCACCATCTTCTCCTACGCCTTCGACCCCGCTGTCGAGCAGATCCCGCACGCTGCCGTCCCCCGGCTGACCTTCCGGCGAATCACAGCCGAGCCGTTCACGGTGCTCGGCCAGCGGGTACTGCCGGTGCCGTTGCAGCACGGCGGGTTCAACGTCTTCGGCTTCCGCATCGACGACGTGGCCTACTGCACCGACGTCAGCCACATCCCCGAGGAGAGCTGGCCGCGGCTGGAGGGGCTGCGCATCCTGGTGCTCGATGCCCTGCGCCCCCGGCCGCACCCCGCCCACTTCGGTCTGGACCAGGCGCTGGCGGTGATCGAGCGGCTCCGGCCGGCCCGTGCTTACCTGACCCACATGAGCCACGAGTTGGAGCACGAGGCGACCAACCGCCGCCTGCCGCCGAACGTCGAGCTGGCTTACGACGGGTTGCGGTTTGATTTCTGAGTGAACCTCTGTGGTTCGGAGCCTTGAGGGCCTTCGCCATGCTGACCGTCCCTGATGACCTGCGACAGCGGCTGCGCGATTACGGTCAGGAGCATGTCCTGGCCTGGTGGGACCAGCTAACCGACGCCGAGCGCCGGGGGCTGCTCGACCAACTGCGGTCGATTGACCTGGACCAACTCCGCCGCCTTTACGAGCAGCGCGGCGAGACCTTCGCCTTGCCGGCGCCCGAGCGGATCGCGCCGGTGCCGGTGGTGCAGCTTGGCGGCGACACCCGTGCAGCGAAGCGCCGCGGCGAGGAAGCGCTGCGGCGCGGCGAGGTGGCCGCCCTGGTTGTCGCCGGGGGCCAGGGGAGCCGGCTCGGCTTCGAGCACCCCAAGGGAATGTTCCCCATTGGTCCCGTCAGCAACAAGACCCTCTTCCAGATCCACGCCGAGAAGGTGCTCGCCCGGAGCCGCCGCTACGGCCGGGCCATCCCCTTTCTGGTGATGACCAGCCCTGCTACCCATGAGGAAACGATGGCCTTCTTCAAGGAGCACCGCTTCTTCGGGCTGCCGGAGGACACCGTCCATTTCTTCTGTCAGGGGACCATGCCGGCCCTCGACCTGGCCACCGGTAAACTGCTGTTGGAAGACCGCGGCCGGCTCTTCACCAGCCCCAACGGCCACGGCGGCACGCTGACCGCCCTGGCCGAGTCCGGCCTGCTGGCGCGGCTGGAGCGGCAGGGGGTCCGGCAAGTTTTCTACTTCCAGGTGGACAACCCGCTCGTGAAGGTGGCCGATCCGGTCTTCCTCGGTTACCACCTGGAGGCCGACGCCGAGGTTTCTTCCAAGGCGGTCCGCAAGGAGAGCCCGGCCGACAAGCTGGGCAACCTGGTGCTGATCGACGGCCGTTGCAGCATTATCGAGTATTCCGACTTACCGGAGTCGCTGGCCCGGCAGACCGACGAGCAAGGCCGGCTGCGCATCTGGGCCGGCAGCCCGGCGATCCACCTTTTCGCCGTCGATTTCCTCAAGCGCGTGACCCAGGGCGCGACCCGCATCCCGTTCCACATCGCCCGCAAGAAGGTGCCTTACCTGAACGAACGGGGCGAGGTCGTCACGCCGACGAAGGAGAACGCGCTGAAGTTCGAGATGTTTATCTTCGATGTGCTCCCTCTGGCCGACCGCTGGACAGTGGTGGAGACCAGCCGGCGCGAGGAGTTCATGCCGCTGAAGAACGCGACCGGCCCCGACTCGCCCGAGACGGTCCGCCAGGCGATCAGCGACTTGGCCGCCGACTGGCTGGAGAGGGCGGGGGTGACGGTGCCGCGCCGGCCCGATGGTTCGGCCGCAGTGCCGCTGGAGATCAGCCCGCTGTTCGCCCTCGATGCGGAGGAGCTGGCGGCCAAGGTGAGCCCCGGTACACGGATCGAAGGGCCAACTTACCTGGCTTGAGGAGGTCCCATGCTTCACACCGTGATCATGGCCGGCGGTGGCGGCACGCGCTTCTGGCCGCGCAGCCGGCAGCGGCGGCCCAAGCAGTTCCTCGCCCTAACCGGCGAACGCACCCTCCTTCAGTTGGCGCTTGACCGTGTCGAGGCCCAGGTGCCGCCCGAGCGCACCTGGGTCATCACTGCCGCCGCCCACCGCGACGAGGTGCAGCGCCAGCTGCCCGGCCTGCCGGCCGAGCGCGTCATCGGCGAGCCGTGCGGCCGCGATACCGCCGCCTGCGTCGGCCTGGGCGCCGCCCTGATCGTCCGCCAGGACCCGGACGCGGTTATGTTGGTGATGCCGGCCGACCATGTCATCGAACCGATGCAGGAATTCCGCCGAGCTGTCCACGTCGCCGAGCAGATGGCCACCGAGCATCCCGCCGCTCTCATCACGTTCGGTATCCCACCCACCTACCCGGCCACCGGCTACGGCTATATCCACCGCGGTCCCGAGATCGCTGTCCGCCAGGGTATCAGCGTCTATCACGTCCGGGCCTTCCGCGAGAAGCCCGGCCCCGACCTGGCCGAGCAGTTCGTTGCCTCGGGCGAATACTTCTGGAACAGCGGTATCTTCGTCTGGAAGGCGCAGACGATCCTGGGCCAGCTCCGCGAGCGGCAGCCGGGGCTCTTCGCCGCCGTCGAGCGCATCGCCGAGGCCTGGCCGAGTCCCCGTCGTGACGAGGTGCTGCGGCGTGAGTACGAGGGACTCCCGAAGATCAGCATCGACTACGCCGTCATGGAACATGCGCCGGAGGTGCTGGTGGTGCAGGCGCCGTTCCGCTGGGACGACGTCGGCAGCTGGCTGGCGCTGGAGCGGATGCACCCGCAGGATGCCGACGGCAACACAGTGCTGGCCCTGCACTGCGGCCTGAAGACGCGCGGCTGCGTCATTGTCGCCGACCCCGGCCAGCTGGTGGCCACCGTCGGCGTGGACAACCTGCTGATCGTGCAGGACGGCGACGCCATCCTGGTCGCCGACCGCCGCGAGGAAGGGACGGTCAAGCAACTGGTGGAAGACCTCAGGAAGAAGGGCCTGGAGAAGTACCTGTGAGCGCGCGCACCCGGCTGCTGGGAGTCGATTACGGCAGCGTCCGCATCGGTCTGGCGGTCAGCGACCCCGACCGCCGGATCGCCTCGCCGCTGGCCACACACATCCGGCGCGCCCCTGAGCAGGACGCCTGTTATTTCCGGCGACTGGCGGAGGAGGAGGGAATCGGCCGGATCGTGGTCGGGTTGCCGGTCCACCTCGACGGCCGCGAGGGGACGAAGGCGGCTGAGGCGCGAGCGTTCGGCCGGTGGTTGGCGGAAGTAACCGGCCTGCCGGTGGTCTTCTGGGACGAGCGCTTTACGACGGTCGAAGCCGAAAGCGCCCTGTGGAACGCCGGCCTGACACACCAGAAACGCCGACAGCGCCGCGACCCGGTGGCGGCGGCCCTTCTGTTGCAGTCGTACCTGGACGCCGGTTGTCCGGAGGAGCAGGCGCCGGGGGCGCTGGAAGGGTAGACCTCGGTCCTGGGAATGGCGCGGGCGTTTCCCTTGCCGAAGGTGATCCTCCATTCCTTGTCTCCTTGTCTCCAATTCCGAGTCGTCAGGAAGGCTTGCCGTCCATCAGCTGCTGGTGGAAAATGGGTAGGGAATGCAGCTGGCTTGTGAGCGGCCGGTGGACGCCGGCCGGTCGAGGCGCTGCGGGGTACACCGGCCCGCGTGAGCGGACCGCTCGCCTGGGCTGGAACCATCTGACCGAACCGTTTTCCACGGCTAACACGCCGTGGCCGTATTGAAGCCAGTCCCCGCCATTGTGGCGGTGTGGTCTCCAGACCATGCCACAACCAGACCACACTCCCAGTGCATGGCGCGCTTGGGTGAGGAGGTGTCCATTCCAAACGGGTGAGGTAACCACCCCTGGTCGTCGCCTGAGGAAACGCGGGCATGGCGTTGCTGGTCCGCATCTACTTCAACGCTGTCTTCGGGGCCCTGGGAGGCCTCCTCGGCTGGATGCTCTTGGGGGTCTTCGGCCAGCCGATGTACGAGGAAACCTTGCCGAAGGTGATCCTCCATTCCTTTATCGTGGGGGTGATCATCGGCGGGTCGATCGGCTACTTCGTGGTCAGCGTCGAGGCGATCCGTGACCTGTCGCTGGTCCGCTTCTGCCGGCTGGCCAGCTACGGGGTCCTGATCGCGGCCCTGGGGGGTGGTCTGGGGAACATCGTTGGCGAACTGATCCACTATCAGTTGGTCGGCTGGATTGGCGGCGACCCGGTCGGCTGGAAGTTGCTGCTGCGCGCCTTGGCGCGTGGGCTGGGCTGGATGCTGCTCGGGCTGTCTATCGGCGTTAGCGAAGGGATGGCGGCCCGCTCCTTGGGCCGGCTCAGCTACGGGAGCGTTGGCGGGATCATTGGCGGCTTCGTCGGCGGCACGCTGTACGGCTTCTTCCTCTCCTTGGCGTTGCCGGCCGAGGCGGCCGACCCGGCCGCGGTCCCCTCGCTCGCCGGCTACCTTTGGGGGGCCCTCGGACTGATCATCCTCGGTGCCTGCATCGGGTCGCTGTCGGCCCTGGTCCAGGGGGTGATGCAGCCGGCCTCCCTCAAGGTGCTGCGCGGCTGGCAGGAAGGGCGCGAGTATCCCCTGGAGAAGGCCAACAATGTGCTTGGCCGTGACGAACATGCCGACATCGCCTTGTTCCGTGATATGAAGATCGAGAAGCGCCACGCCATCATTCAACGGGAAGAGAACCGCTTCATCCTGGTCAATAACCAGGCCCCGCCGGAGTACACGCGCGTCAATGACCTGCCGGTGCCCTACACCATTGACCTGAAGGATGGCGACCGCATCCAGCTGGGTGACGTGGTCCTCCGCTTCCAGCTGCGGGCCGCCCAGGTGCGGGCCCCCTCACCCCCACCCCTCTCCCCCGCGGCGGGGGAGAGGGGTGGGGGTGAGGGGGCGGGCCCGGTCCGGCGGGGCCCGGCCGCCGGCAGGGAGCCGAACGTGAGGAAGGGCTGAGCATGGCCCATCTCGTCTGTCCCCGTTGCCAGCGAACCAACCCTGGCGAGGCGACCTTCTGCCACTTCGACGGGGCTCCCCTCCGTCAGGCAGTTGGACCGCCGGCCAATCAGCTGCCGCACGAGTTTGTCTTCCCCTCCGGCCGGCGCTGCCGCACCTTCGATGACCTGGTCCAGGGCTGCCAGTACGAATGGGAAGAGGCCCGGGACCTGCTCAGTAAGGGGGTCTTCAGCTCGTACCTGGCCAGCATCGGCCGCACGGACCTGGCCCGGGTGGCGCAGGAGGGGCAGACCCAGGCCGACCCCGACATCGCGCTGCACAATTTTGTCAACAGTCTGCCGGCCAACCAGGTCCAGGGGCCGCGCCTCGACCTGACGCCGCGCCGGCTGATGCTCGGCACGCTGCGGGCCGGCGACTCGCGCCAGGTGCGCCTGACCATCACCAACCAGGGGAAGGGGTTGTTGCAAGGGAAACTCACCGTCGCCGAGGGGGGCCAGTGGCTGCACGTCGAGGGGGTGGGTGGGCCTGGCAGCAACGGCCAGTGCCCCCTCAAGACTGCCCGCGAGCAGCAGGTCCTCCTCCGCGTCGAGACCCGCGGCTTGCCGGCGCCGCAGACGTACAGCGCCCGATTGCAGGTCATCACCAACGGCGGCATCGTCGAGGTGCCGGTGCGGCTCGACCTGGCCTCGGTGCCGTTTACCAAGGCCCCGTTCCAAGGCGTGACCACGCCGCGCGAGCTGGCCGAGCAGATGCGGGCCCAGCCCAAGGCGGCCGTGCCGTTGTTGGAGAGCGGCGAGGTCGAACGGTGGTTCACGGCCAATGGCTGGGCCTACCCGGTACAGGGGCCCCCCGCCCGGGGAGTGGCGGCCGTGCAGCAGTTCTTCGAAGGGATGGGGCTCTCCCGGCCGCCCGAGGTCGAGTTATCGGCGAACGAGATTCGCTTCACCCTCAACTACCCTGAGACAGCCCGGGGCCAGGTGACGCTGCGCACCGCAGCCAAGAAATGGGTCTACGCCCAGGTGACCAGCGACGCTCCCTGGCTGCGGGTGCTGACCCCCAACCCGAGCGGCCCCCAGCAGGCGGTCATCACCTTCGAGGCCGATAGCGCCGCGATGCCCCCCGGCCGGACCCACCAAGCGAGCCTGCGGATCGAGGCCAATGCCGGCCAGAAACTGACCCTGCGGGTCCTGGCAGAGGTGAACCAGCCGCCGGGGTCCCCCTCGCGCCGGCTATTCCGCACGGAACCGGCGGTCCCCTCCACCGCCGCGCCAGCCCCGCGCGTCGGCCTGGAACTCCCGCTCCCTGCGAGCTGGGTCCGACCGGTGGTCGTCCTGGCGCTTCTGGGATTCCTCTATCGCGCCCTCCTCGCCCTGCCGGCCGATCTGTTTGCTCGAGTACTGATGGCCCCGCCTGGTCCCGCATCGCCGGGGTCATTCGGCTTCTGGCTGGCGGCGCCGGCAGTCGAGAGCGGCTTCATCAAGTATTTTACCCTGGCCACGTTCTGGCTGGGGGCGGTGGGAGGGCTGGTGCTGCTGACGCGGCGCGGCTCACGCTGGACCGACCCGTTCAGCGGCCTAATCGCCGGTGCCGTTGCCGGGCTGATGGCCAGCGCCACCTTCGCCTGTTTGATGCCGGTCCTTGACACCCTGCCACGCCTGTTCTGGAAGGGGCTTGATCCGCTCGTCGGGACCACCTCGCTTGCCGCGCCGGCCTGGCTGTGGACCCCGCTTTGGCTGGGCGTGGCGATGGGCTTCTGGATCTTGCAGGGGGCAGCGGCGGGACTGCTGCTCCGACTGTGTGGGCGGCCCGGCCTGCGGCTGATCGTATGGGCGGGCTGGCCGTTTCAGTGGTTCTTCCGGCTCTGCGGCTTGCAGCGGGCGGCTGCGTTTTTCGCCCTGCACTGAGACGGAGGGTTGGCCTGTTCGGAAGGAAGACACAGCAGTGGCCGGGAAACGCCTTGAAAAACGCCCAGGAGGCTTGTTGTCCGATTCTTGATGATGTGAAATAATCGCCTGAAGAGCGAGTGGTAGCGGCGTACAACGATCGCAGGGAAGGGATCCGGGAACTGCCACTCCTTTTGCCCGTCAAAAGAAGACGGTTAGCCGCACTTTCTCCGGTCCCCTGCCCGGGGGACGCCGAGGCGAACCTACCGGCGCCGGCCAAGGGCCTGCGCCGCCTGATTGTCATCTGACCGCCGAGGAGGTCACTGACTCATGCCGGCCAAGATCCACATCGAACGGATGATGTACCGCAGTAGCATCGCCGTGACGGGCGAGTCCGCGGCCAGCTACGCACTGCTCAAGTTGATCCCGAGCGGGGAAGGGGCGGCCAAGCCCCTCGGCCTGAACCTGGCGCTGGTGCTCGACGTCAGCGGCTCCATGTATGAGGAAGACGGCACCGGCGTCAGCCGGCTCAAGCGCGTCCAGGACGCCGCCCGAGCCGCCATCCAGAAACTCCGCCCCGAAGACACCCTGGCCATCGTCGCCTTCGCCCATGACTGCCAAGTCGTCTTGCCGAGCACGCCGCTGGCGGAGCGGGCCGTAATCGAGCGGACCATCGACGAGATCGACCGCTTCAACGTTGATCCGGGCGGCACGGCGATGGACCTGGGCATCGAAGCCGGCTTGAAGGAGGTCGAGAAGAAAGCGGGCGCCGGCTGGGTTTCCCAGGTGGTGGTGCTGACCGACGGCGAGACGTCCGGCGAGCAGGCCTGCCGTCGTTGGGCCCAGTACGCCGCCGAGAAGAAGATCCACTTGACCTGCATGGGCGTTGGCACCGAGTGGAACGCTTCCCTGCTCAAGGACCTGGCCCGGTTGAGCGAGGGAAAGTGGTATTACATCGACGTTAACCAGGCCCAGGAAACCGAGCGGATCTTCGTTGAGGAGTTCGAGCACCTGGCAGCGGTCGGGTTCACCAACGTCGAGTTGCACCTCCGGCCGTTCAAGGATGTCCGGATCAAGCGCGTCCGTCAGGTGGTCCCCGAGATCAAGGAACTGATCGTCGAGGAGCCCGAGCCGCAGCACCTGGTGGCCCACCTCGGCACCTTGGAGCGCGACAAGCCGACTCGCTACATCCTCGACCTGAGCCTGCCAAAGCGGCCCGATGGCAAGTACGTGATCGCTGAGCTGGAGGTAACCTACGACCTAGGCACCGGCAAGCGGGAGAGCACCGGCAAGGTGCCGCTGGAGGTGCAGTACACGCCGGTGCAGGGCTACATCAACGCCGAAGTGGCCCGGCACGTGGATGATGTGCAAATCTTTGAGCAGAACCAACTCTTGCAAAAGGCGATCGCCCAGAACAATCAGGCCGAGGCAGAGCGGATGGCCCGGGAGATCGAGAAGAAGGGCGAGCTGATGGGTCGGCGGGCCGCCAAGAAGACCATGCTCGCCAAGAAGGTGCTGGAGGAGTTGAACGCCGGCGGTCGGGTCTCCAAGAAGACCCAGCTGGCCATCGACGACGTTGCCCGTGAAGCCGCCGAAATGCCTCTCCCCGGTTAGGCCGGCATGACGGCGGGAATGACGAAGCACGAAGGGCGAAAGAAGCACAAAGGACGAATGACGAATGCCTAATGGAGGCCGGGCAGAAAGGGTCAACCCGTCGGTACGCCCCCTGTTGTGGCCCCCCCCGTTGTGGCCCGGTCTCCGACCGGGCCACCGGCCCCGACCGCAGGTCTCCTCTTGCTTGGGGAGACCTGCGGTCGGCATCGTGGCTTGGTCCGAAGACCAAGCCACGACAGGACTCTCCCGCCCGCCTGTGGTTTCGTCATTCGTCCTTGGGAATTCGTCATTCTTTCGTCATTCGTCATTCGACATTCGTCATTCGCGCGGCGGTTCGCTGTCGTGTAGGATAAACATCGTCGCTCCCCGGCTGGGAGCGGGTTCCCATGCCGCTGGTGCGGCTATCAATCTTGTTTTCACCCGGGTCAAGACCGGGAACGGGTTGTACCATGCTCAAGTGTCCATTCTGCCATTTCGACAACGAAGACGGTGCCCTGTTCTGCGAACAATGCAAGTCGGACCTCGCAGGGGTCGCCCCCACGACCGCCCCGGAGGTCGCCGTAGCCCAAGTGGTCGAGGCAACCCCGGTGTCCGAGCCGGGCACGGTCCCGGTAGCCGCGGTTGTCGAGGCCACTCCTGTTATCGGGGAGGCATCCGTGGTGGCCGTCGCCGAGGCCGTGGCGGTCGAGTCGCCGGTGCCCCCGGCCGCGCCCGTAACGCCGCCGGCATCCCCGGCCCCCGTCGCCGCCGCTGCGTCCGTGGCTGCGCCGCCCCCGCCGGCCGCCCCCACTGTTCCCCCTGCCGCCGCGCCGGCCGCTCCTCAGCAGGCTGCCCCGGCCGCTCCCATCCCCCCGGGGGCCCAGGTTCGCTTGCTGGTCCTGCGCGGCTTGAAACGCAACGTCGAGTATCCCATTTACGAGGGGCTCAACTTCATCGGCCGGGCCGATGAGAAACCGGTGGACATCGACCTCGAAGACCAGGAGCCACCCGACCGCATCTGGTCCTCGCGGCAGCACGCCGTCATCAACTTGGAGAACGGCCAGTTGACCATCGAGGACCTGAATAGCTCCAACGGCACCTACGTCAACCGGCAGCGTATCTACCCCGGCCAGAAGCAGCCGCTTAATGTCAACGATGTCATCCAGATTGGGACCGTCCAGTTGAAGGTTATCATCTGAGAACGAGGGATTGCGGCCCGCAATCCGCAATGCCGGAACGGCCCATGGCTCAAACGTGCAGCAAGTGCCGCCGGGTCAACCCGCCGGAGGCGGTTTACTGCTACCACGATGGTATGTTCCTCGCCGGCCCCGGCCGCGATGGCGGGCCGGTCTCGGCCGGGGCCAGGCCGTTTCCGAGCCAGTTTGTCTTCCCTTCCGGCCGGTCGTGCCACAACTTCAACGAACTGGCCCTGGCTTGCCAGCAGGACTGGCAGGCTGCCCGCGAGCTACTCGAACAGGGCTATCTGGAGAAGTTCCTCGCTCGGCTCGGCCGTCCCGACCTGGCTCTGGCTGCGCGCGAGGCAACCCGCTTCCCCGACCGCGACCGCGGCCTGGATCAGTTTCTGGCCCGTCTCCCCTGTACCGTTTTGCGGCCGCCTGCGCTGCAAGTCGAGCCGCGCGAGATCAACCTCGGTCAGATGCCCGTGGGCCAGGATCGCCGATTCGACCTGCACCTGGATAACGCCGGCAACCGACTGCTGTACGGCACCATCACCGTCGAGGACTGCTCCTGGCTCAGCATCGGCGAGGGGCCCGGTGCACCCCAGAAACTGTTTCAGTTCACCGATCAGTGCATCATCCCGATCCACATCCTCGGCCGACGCCTGCGGGCCGGCAGCAAGCCGCTGGAAGGCCGGCTGATGATCGAGTCTAACGGCGGCAGCGCCTCCGTGGTGGTGCGCGTTGCGGTGCCGGTCAAGCCATTCCCTGACGGTGTGCTGGCCGGCGCCGCCAGTCCACGGCAACTTGCCGAGAAGGCCCGCCAGCAGCCCCGCGAGGCAGCCGCCCTCTTCGAAAGCGGCGCTGTCGCCCGCTGGTACCGGGACAACGGCTGGACCTACCCGGTGCAGACGCCGGCCTCGTCAGGGCTCGGCGCCGTTCAGCAGTTCTTCGAGGCGCTTGGCCTGACGCCGCCGCCGAAAGTAGACATCAGCGAACACGCGGTGGCGCTGGAGGGGAGGCCCGGCGACCGGCTGCGGCATGTGCTGGAAGTCCGGACCCAGGAGAAGCGGCCCGTCTGGGCGCACGCTGTCAGCGATCAACCGTGGTTGGAGGTCGGCCGGGCCCAGCCCAACGGCCGGTCCGCCACCATCCCGCTGGTTGTGCCGTCGGTCCCCGCCCGCCCGGGGGAGACCCTCCGTGCCCGGGTGATCGTGACTGCCAACGGCAACCAGCGCTTCGTAGTGCCGGTCACGCTGACCATCGGCGCCGGCCTCATTCCCGGCGCCCAGGAGCCGCTGGCACCCCCTATCACTCCGACCTCAGCCTTCGCCCCGCCCGCGCCCGAACTGCCGGTGGAAGGCCCCATCATCCGCACTCCCACTTACCGCCGGGGCCCGCGGTTCATCCATGCCGTGCCGCTCATCCTGCTATTCATCGTGCTGGGCGGCATCATGCTTTGGGACCTGCTCAGCCAGAAGGGGGACGACCAGCCCGCCGGCCCACCGGTCGCCTATGCCGGCGGCGACGCGGTCTTTTCCTGGACCGACCTGATCGACCGCGAGCCACGGCTGGGCGTCTCATTCCATGACGAGCGGCTCCGCTTCGGCGTTGTCATGCTCAAGGAGCGGGATCCGAATGTCCCCGACATGAAGAAACGGCTGACCTACGAGGAGCGCGGCCTCACCAATAACACCTGCATCAAGATTGACGGCCACGAGAACCTCTTCTGGGAGAAGCCCGGCAAGCCGGTCCGCCGGCTCACGCCGTTCGAGAAGTTTCCCGACCTGAAGAACCGCATCGGCTGGACCGCGACCTGGGAGAGCGGCAACAACCAGAAGATCCACGTCACCCAGACGGTCGAATTGGTCCCCGGCGAACAGACCCGCCTTTTTGACACCTGCCTGATCCGCTACACGGTCGAGAACCGGGACACGGTGCCGCACACGGTCGGGCTGCGGGTGATGCTCGACACCTTCATCGGCGCCAACGACGGCGTACCGTTCGTGATCCCGGGGCAGCCGGGACTGATGGACACCTGGATCAAGCTGGACTCCAAGGACATTCCCGACTACATCCAGGCGGTCGAGCATCCCGATCTGAAGAATCCCGGCACGGTCGCCCATCTGGGCCTCCGCGGGATTGTCTTGCCGGGCGGCGTCGAGCCGGAGCCGATCGCGGAATTGGTGATCTGCCGCTGGCCGGCCGAGTACGCCGGGCAGGTACGCTGGGAGTGGGAGTACCGCTCGATCCGGGAGCCCAACGCCCGGCGTGAGAAGGATTCCTGCGTGGCCTTGTACTGGGCCTACCGGACCATGTCGCCGAAGGAGAAGCGGGAGATGGCATTCACCTACGGGCTGAACACCATCGCTGCGGGCACCGGCGGCGACTTCAAACTGGGGCTGACGGCCGGCGGCTCGTTCCGCAAAGGGGGCGAGTTCACCCTGACCTGCTACGTCCGCAATTCCCAGCGCGGCCAGGTGGTGACGCTCGGCCCGTTGCCGCCGCACCTGGAGTTGGTCAAGGACGAGACGCTGGAGAAGGCGGTGGACAGCGATGGCGACCGCGGCCAGGTGTCGTGGCGCATCCGGAGTACGGGCGTAGGGCCGTTCAAACTAGAGGTGTCTTCCGGCGGGACCAGCCAGACTTACGAGGGGCAGATCCGGACGGGAGGCATTTTCGGACAGTAGGGGCGCAAATGTCGTTCAAGCTGTTCATCTATTACTGTGCCCTCTGCGGCGCCTGGGCGGCGCTGGTTGTCTGGGTGCAAGTTATCGCGGTAGGGCTGCACGAGGAGCAGGCCGAGCAGAGCCGGCTTCTCCTCAACTCAGCCCTGACCGGGGCCGCCCTCGGCCTGCAACTTGGGTTGGTAGTCGGGATATTGGACGCTCTGCTGAACTCGGTCGGCTACCAGCGCGTGCTCCGGCCGTTGGTCTGTGCGGCGGTCGGCATGGGCGGCGGCCTGTTCGGCGCGTTGGTGGGAGAGGCCGGCTATCAGTATCTGTCGCTGCCGAAGTTCCTGGGCTGGATGCTGGTCGGCACGGCCATCGGCGTCTCAGTTGGCGTCTTTGATTTGTTCCGCGCGCTGGCCGTCCGCCGCGGCACCGGCTTGGCCTTGCGCAAAACGGTCAACGGTCTGATCGGTGGCCTGATCGGCGGGCTGGTCGGCGGCATGCTGTTCGCCCTGTTGACATCGCCGAGCTTCCTAAGCCTGGTGCCGATGCCGCGCGGCTCACTGGCGCTGGGATTGGTGATCTTGGGCTCATCCATTGGCCTGTTGATCGGGACGGCCCAGGTGGTCTTGAAGGAGGCGTGGGTGCGGGTAGAGGCAGGCTTTCGCCCGGGCCGCGAGCTGATCCTGTCGAAGGCGGAGACGACCATTGGCCGGGCCGAGGATTGCGACATCGGCCTGTTCGGCGACAGCGGCATCGAGCGGCTGCACGCCCGCATTGTGCTGGAGGGCAACCGCTACCTGCTGGCCGACGCCGGCACGCCGGGCGGCACGTTTCTCAACGGCGAGCGGATCACCGGACCGACGCCGCTGCGTTCGGGAGACCGCATCGGCATGGGGAAGGCGATCCTGCGTTTTGGGGAGAGACAGAAGAGATAGTTTGGCGGGCGGTACCCATGACTCCGAGCCAGCATCCCGACAGCCTCTCGCTGCTGCCTTCGGCGGCGTTCGGGGCCTGGATAGCGCCGCTGGGAGTGCTCGCCCTGTGCCTGGTTTGCCCGGGGCCGAAAGGGAGCTTCGTTCCCTTGGGGTTCGCGTTCGCGGCGGCAGGGCTGGTCGCCCTGTATACTCACCTGCTGGCGGCGTCGGCCCTCTGGGTCTGGGCCCGGCTCGGGCAGGACCGCCGCCGGCTGCGATCGGGCGTCTTGATCGCCCTGCCCTTAGTCACGGCGCCCCTGTATTCGCTGGCCTGTGCGGTGTTGTTCGTGCCGCGGTGGACCGACGCCGTGGTCTTCGCTTCGGTCGGGGCCTACCTGCTGGCGGTGGCCGGCGGGATTGTGGTCGCGGCGATTAGCCAGGCGGCAGCTAAGAATCGTGCCCAACAGGTCGCCGCAGCGGATCAGATTTCTGACTCCTGACGATGAGAACCCAGCCATGCCATTAGTGATTCGCTGCCCGAATGCGGCGTGCGGCCAGCCGATGCAGGTGCCCGATGGCGCGGCCGGCAAGCAGGTTCGTTGTCCTACCTGCAAACAGGTGTTCGCGGTCGGCATCCCGGCGCGAGAACCCGTGGCCGTGGCGGCGCCCGCCCGGGCGTCGGCCCCCGCCGTGCAGACACCTCCGGCCCCGCCGAAACCGCCGCCCATTCCCCCAGCCCCGCCCCGGCCGGCCGCGGCGCCGACCCCTGCCAAGGCGCCCCCGTCCGTCCCGACCCGGTGTCCAGCGTGCGGGTCCGAGCTGAATCCGGGCGCCATCGCCTGCATGGACTGCGGCTACCTGATCCAGTCCGAGGCGGCCGTCGCCGACGAGGTGGCTCCCAATCTCTGTCCCAACCCGGCCTGCGGCGTCGCCAACCCGCCCGGCGAGCGCATCTGCCAGCGCTGCACCACCCCGCTGCCGACGCCCCCCGGTACCCTGATCCACAACCGCTACCGCATCGACAAGCTCCTGGCGATGGGCGGCTTCGGCGCCGTCTACCTTGCTACCGACACCAAGGCCGGCAACCGCCCTGTCGCCATCAAGGACATGATCTGCTCCGACCCGCAGGAATTCTCCATCCGGCTAAACTTCTTCCGCCGCGAGGCCGACATCCTGCGCTCGCTGGAAGCCCTCCCCATTGTGCCGCGGGTCTATGACCTGATCGAACAGGGCCAGGCCGCCCATCTGATCCTGGAATACATCCGCGGCCAGGATCTCCTCAAGCTGATGGAGTCAAATAACAATCGACCCTTCCCCCTGGACCAGGTGATTGAATGGGGCAAGAGCATTTGCGACGTGCTTACTCACATGCACAGCCAGTCGCCTCCTCTGGTCCACCGCGACCTGAAGCCGGACAACATCATGCTCCTGGAAGACGGCCGTTCCATCAAGCTAATCGACTTCGGCACCGCCCGCGACCTGGGCCGTTCGCAGAAGGAACGCCTGGCCGCCAAGACGCGCGTTTACACCGAGGGCTACGCCCCGCCCGAACAGATCGTCGGCAAACCGGAGCCGCGCAGCGACCTGTTCGCCCTGGCCGGTACGCTTTACCACCTGGCCACCGGCAAGCCGCCGGAGGGTTTCTACACCGCCCGTGAGTTAGAGCAGCGACTCAAAAGCCCCGACTGCCCCTATCCGCCCGACCAGCGCTGGTTCTTCGAGCTGATCCGTATCAACCTGGCCGAGGACGTCAACGACCGTTACTTTTCGGCCCGCGAGATCAAGGCCGACCTGGAGCGCCGCCGGGTGACCCGAGAGGTGTCGTGTCCGAAATGCCAGCAGGTGAACAAGGTCCGCGAACCGTATTGCTCGCGCTGTGCCGAGCCGCTGACCGACCCAACGCCTCCGTGCCACCAGTGCGGCAAGATCAACCGGATGGGCAGCCGCTGCTGCATCCATTGTGGGAATAGACTTCGTTAGAAGGCGAACATGTCACCCAATCCTTCCGAGTCTTCGGCCCCTCGTCCTAGCGGGTTCCAGTCCATGCTGGCGCGGCTTCGCGGCATGGTCCAGGCGATGAAGGCGTCCGAAACCGAGGCCGACCAGCCGACCCCTGGCTGGGAAAGCCCGGTCCCCCCGGGGCCGACTCTCGCCGCGTCCGTGTCCGAGACGCCGGCGGAGGCGCCCGACACTTCTGAGTCCGCGCCGGCGATGGCGACGGTCAGTCCCGAGCCACCCGCCGAGCCATTGGCCGCGCCGGTGCCGCCGACGGAACCGCTGGTGGTCGTTGCGCCCGAGGCGCCGCCTGCTCCGCCCGTCTCGCTCCAATGCCCCCTTTGTCAAGCGCCGCGAACACTCGACCGGTCCTACTGCGAGAGCTGCGGCTACTTCTTCCCGACCGAGCCGTCTCCCGTTGCGGGCCCGATCACGGTTGGCGAGCTGCTCTCCCGCCATTGGATTGCCGGTCGGTATGAATTGCAGGAACAGCTGAGCGAACGGCTGGGCGTCGCCCGGTTCCGTGGACTGGACCATGGCACCGGCGCCGACGGGCCGGTCCCCGTGGTGATCGTGCGCATGCCGCTCCCCCCTGCTGAGGAACTGCCGGCCGCCGAGGTAGTCAGTGCCGCGCCTGTGGCGGAGGGTGAGGAGATCCTCCCTGGTTTCGACGAGCCGTCCCCGCCGATCGCCTCGGTCCTGAGCACGGAACCGGAGATGGTCCCGCCCGGCTGGCCTTCGGTCGCCTGGGAGAAGGCCCTGCTGGAAATTGCCCAGCACCCATCCCTGCCGGCCGTGCTCGACAGTTTCGTCGAGGACGGCTTCGCGTACCTGGTCGAGGAGCTGCCGACCGGCCGGTCGCTCTGGGACGCCTGGGACGATCCCGAAGCCGACGGCCCGACACGCTTCGGCCTGCTCAAACAGATCGCGGAGTGCTTGCAGCGGCTGCATCAGGCCGGTGTGATTCTTGAGGGGCTGCGACCCGACATCGTTGTGGTCACTCCGGAAGGACGAGCAAGGCTGACCGACCTGTCCGACCTCCTGCCGGTGCCGGTGCCGCCCGGTGCGCCGATCCGGGGCACGCTCTATACCGCCCCCGAGCTGACCGTCAACGGCAGTCAGGCCGACGCCCGCGCCGATCTGTACAGTTTCGGGGCCATGCTCTGCGCCTTGTACGTCGGCCGGGAGCTGGTCGAGGAGGACTTCGACCGCAAGACCCGCGCCCCCAAGCCGGTCGCTGCGCTGTATCCCGACATCCATCCGGCACTGGCCCGGCTCATCAGCAAGACCTTCTGCCGTGACGTTCACCTGCGCTTCCCGACCGACGAGGCGGCGCGGGAAGACCCGACCGGTTTCACCGAGTTAATCCGGACGCTTGAAGTCTGCGGCCGAGTGGTGGACAACGTGCGGTTGGAAGTCGCGGCCTGGACGACTACCGGTATGGTCCGCACCGGCAACGAGGACGCCTTTGCCCTGCTGCACGCCGTCGAGTCGCGGCAGGACGACCTGGGCGAGTGCGTCCTGGTCCTGCTGGCTGACGGCATGGGCGGCTACGAGGCAGGCGAGGTGGCAGCAGCGCTGGCTATCCAGGCGCTGCGCAAAAACCTGTTGCAGCAGAAGCCATTCCAGATGCTGGCGGGCGGCTCCCCCTTCCCGTCGCTGC